>NZ_JBFAZB010000031.1:0-106884 GCF_040681575.1 Kitasatospora sp. NPDC051702 | reverse complement strand
CAGTCGTGCCGGGGCGCGGGAGCGCCGGGCGTGCCAGCGGAGGGAGTGCCGATGCCGTACCGACTCGACATCACGCAGGGGGAGTGGCCGGGCCGACTTCCCACGCCGGACACTCCCGAGGACACCCCTAGCCCCGCAGGACCCGGGCGCGGAGGTAGTTGCGGCGGCCGAAGTTGGGCTCGTCGACCGCCGTCAGCTCCTCGACCTGGAAGCGGTACAGCGCCGCCGCGCCGCCGCCGGTGAGGAACTGCCGCCGGACGGCCTCGTCCCGGGCGAAGGCCGGGTAGCGCCCCTGGTAGGCGGCCAGCGCCGCCTCCGCCTGCCGACCCCAGGCCTCGCCCGCGCTGCCGGTCAGCTGGAGGCCGCGCAGCTGCTCGCCGAAGGCCGGCGGCGGCAGGAAGACGGTGGCGGCGGCGCGGGCCTCCTCGGCGAGGTGGTGGCTGTGCCGGGTGGAGCGCTCGCTGACGAAGTAGAGGACGAGGTCGTCGTCGTACGCGAAGAAGGCCAGGTTGGCGTGCGGGCCGTGTTCGTGCCCGGCGGTGGCGAGGGTGAGCACCATGGTCTCCTGGAGCAGGCCCTCGACGCCCTTGTGCGGCGACCCGCCCGGCCACTCCCCCTGCGTGATGTCGAGTCGGTACGGCATCGGCACTCCCTCCGCTGGCACGCCCGGCGCTCCCGCGCCCCGGCACGACTGAGCCGGGCGGGGCCCCCGCGGAGGGGTCCCACGCCCGGCTCACATGCTCTACCCGCCGCCCCGGCCGAACAAGGGTCGGGCGGGTTACGGAATCAGTGCCGCGGCGTCTCGTACGGTGAGTGCCCGCGGGCCACCAGCGGCAGTGCGCCGGGGCCGAGCAACGGGCGCAGCGCGCCGCCCCGCATCCGCTCGACGAGCGGTCCGCAGCGCCGGGCGAGCGCGGCCAGCACGAGGGCGACGAGGACGCCGACCAGTGCGCCGACGGCCACGTCGTGCGGGTAGTGCACGCCGACCCAGACCCGGGAGGCGCCCATCAGCACGGCGAAGAGCCCGGCGATCCAGCCGAGCCGCCGGTCGACGAACCAGAGCGCGGTGGCGGCCGCGAAGGCGATGACCGTGTGGTTGCTGGGGAACGACCAGTCGCCGGTGCCCGGGCAGGCCTCCAGGGAGACGCTGCCGGGGATCTGGGCGCAGGGCCGGACCTCCTCGACAGTGCTCTTGAGGGCGGAGTTCGCGGCGTACGCGAGGACGACGATCACCGGCGAGGCCAGCACCCCGGCCATGACCGCCGAGTCGGCGCCGCGCGCCCGCCACCAGGCGTAGAGCATGAAGACGGCGAACAGGCCGAGTCCGACCGCGGACCACAGTCTGATCAGTTCGTCGAGCCAGTGCGGGGCCGCCTGGGCCCACTCGTTGACCCGGGTGTAGAGGCCGCCGTCGATGCCGCTGCCGTCGTACACGGCCAGGGCCCGGGAGGACATCACACGTCACCTCCGTGACGGCGCGCCTTACGGGCGCGGAACAGTTCGAGAACGATGGGGAGCACGGAGACAACTACTACCAGACCGATGATCGGTAGCAGATATTGGTCGATACTGGGGACGGACGATCCGAGCGCGTACCCGGCGAGCACCACCCCGACGGTCCAGACCGCTCCGCCGATCACCTGCCAGAGGGTGAACGAGCGCACCGGCACGTCGAGCACGCCGCAGAGCGGGTTGAGCACCGTCCGGACCACCGGGATGAAGCGGGCGAGCACGATCGCCTTGCCGTGGCCGTACTTGGCGAGCAGCTCCTCGGCCCGCCGGGCGCCCTCCTGGAGGCTCCGGCGCTTGGAGCGGCGCAGCAGGGCGGTGCCGCCGCGCCTGCCGATCAGGTAGCCGACCTGTGCGCCGAGCAGCGCCCCGGCCAGGGCCGCGGGAAGCACCTGGTAGAGCTCCAGCTGCGGGCCCTTGGTGGCGCCGGGGACGCAGAGCAGGCCGGCGGTGAACAGCAGCGAGTCTCCGGGCAGGAAGAAGCCCACCAGCAGGCCGGTCTCCGCGAAGAGGACGACGGCGATCCCGAGCGCGCCGAAGGCGGACAGCAGCGAGGACGCGTCCAGCGGGTTCACCGCGAGGTGGACGGCCGGATCGGGGGGGAACTGGAGCAAGGCTGGCGGACCTCCCGTACGTTGGGGGGCGGTTCGCAGCGGAACCCGCCCCGACCGTCTACAGTGACGTAGACGGTCTACATGACTGTAGACGAAACCTGGAGGAAGCGCCGCCATGTCCGACGTACCGTCCGCCCGCCGGCCCGCCGGCGAGTTGGAGGCCGAGGTGCTGGCCGCGCTCTGGGCGGCCGGGCAGCCGATGACGCCGCAGGACGTCCAGACGGCGCTCGGCGGGGACCTCGCCCGCACCACCATCGCCACGATCCTCGCCCGGCTGCACGACAAGGGCACCGTGGAGCGCACCCGCGCCGGCCGCGCCTACGCCTACACCCCGACCGTCCAGGACCCGGCCGGGCTCGCCGCCCGCCGGATGCACACCGAGCTCGGCCGCGAGGCCGACCGCTCCACCGTGCTGGCCCGCTTCGTCTCCGACCTCTCCGCCGAGGACGAGCAGTTGCTGCGCGCCCTCCTGGGCGACGGCCACCCCGGCACCGGTCCCGGCCCCGACGCCACCGGGCCCGGCCCGGACGCCACCGGGGCGGGCCGCCCGTGCTGATCGCCGTCTGGGCCCCGCTGCTGCTGCCGTTCCTGGCCGTTCCGCTCGCCCGCCGCCTCGCCGAGGCCCTGCCGCCCCGGGCCGCCGCCTGGACCCTGGCCGGCACGGCCGCCGTGCTGGCCGGCGGCACCCTCTGCTCGCTCGGCCTGCTCGCGGCCGCCGGGCTGCTGCAGCTGCCGCCGGTCGCCGCGCTCGGCCACCTGTCGCTGCCCTGGCTCACCGCCGCCGCCCCCGGAGCACCCCTGGCCGCGGCCGCGGCCGGGCTGGTGCTCGCCGTGCTGACCGCCCGGGCCGTCCGCACGGCCCGCCGCCACCGGCTGGAGCTGCGCACGGCCCGCGCCGCCGTCCCCGCCGCGTCCCCGGCCGCCGCCCAAGCCACCACCGCCACCGCCACCGCCACCACGACCGACGACCGGCATCCGGACACGCGCCCTCGACGCGCCACCGTGCGCCGGGCACGCACTCCGCGGGCCGCGCTGGCCCGCGCCCGGGCGCTGCTCCAGCCGGGCGAGCACCCGCTCGCCGTCCTCGACGACGAGCGCGCCGACGCCTTCGCCCTGCCCGGACGGCTGCCGCTGCCCGGTCGGCCCGCCGAACCCGGCCGGATCGTCGTCACCTCCGGCATGCTGCGCGCCCTCAGCGGGCCCGAGCGGGCCGCCCTGCTCGCCCACGAACGGGCCCACCTGGCCGCCCGCCACCACGTCTTCCTCGCCCTGGCCGAACACGCCGCCGACCTCCACCCCGCGCTCGGCGCCCTGCGCACGCCGCTCGGGTTCCACCTGGAGCGCTGGGCCGACGAGGTGGCGGCGGCCCGGGTCGGCGACCGCACGGTGACGGCCCACGCGGTCGGCCGGGCCGCCCTGGCCGCCGGCCGCTCCCCCTGGCCGGCCCGGCCCCGGCTGGTCCCCGCCGCGCACTCCGGGCCGGTCCCCCGCCGGGTGGCCGCCCTGCTCCAGCCCCGCCCGGCCGCCGCCGGGACCCGCCGCCGCGCGGTCGCGCTCGCGCTGGCGGCCTGCCTGGCCCTGAGCACCGCCGCCACGCTGGACGCCACCGCCGACCTGCACCACACGGTCGAGGCGGCCCAGCGCGGCAGCGACGCGGAACGCTGACCCCGGGCCCGGCACCCGGCACCCGGCACCCGGCACCCGGCACCCGCACGACCCCGCCGTCAGGCCCGACCGGCACCACACCGGCACCCCACCCGCACCCCCGGCAGCCACCCCGTCCCGGCCCACCCGCGCACGCCGCCCCGCCCCCCGCAACCACCCCCCGGCCACCGCGCCCCACGACCGTCCGGGGGCACGGCGTAGCCATCCCGGCCCGGCATGTCCACTCCCGTACGGCCCGGTATGCCGAGTTGGCAGACCCCATCCCCAGGAACCCACCGCACCCGTACTCTTTCGTCAGCGCGTCGGCCCCGGCGCGACCTCGAACGGCGGCGAGGAGCAACGCGAGTGCGGCAGACCGGACGGCAGTCCCGACGACCAGAGCGCCGCACCCCGCCGACCGCGACGGAGCTGGCCAAGGTCCACGACCGCACCCTCGCCGACGCCGCCGCCCGCGAACTGACCCAGCCCGCCTTCCCCGAGGCCGGCACCACCGGCCTGCTCGACCCCCGCCCCGAGATCGGCGACTCCTGGGCCCGGCTGCGGCGCCTGGGCCTCGACCCCGACGCCGGCGCGGCCGCCGTCCACCTCGGCCCCGCCGAGATCGAGCAGCGGCGCCGCGCGAGCGGCCTGGACTCCGTCATGCCGGTGCTGCGCGACACCCTGCTGGAGCCGGTCGGGCAGACCCCGCTGATCCTCGCCATCGCCGACGCCGAGGGCCACGTGCTCTGGCAGGAGGGCGAGCGCGGGCTGCGCCGCAGCGCCGACCGGATCGGCTTCCTCACCGGCGCCCGCTGGACGGAGGAGAGCGTCGGCACCAACGGGATCGCCGTCGCCCTGCGGGCCCAGCGCCCGATGCAGGTCCACTCCGCCGAGCACTACCTGCGCAGCCACCACTCCTGGACCTGCGTGGCCGCCCCCGTCCACGACCCGGGCACCGGCCGGCTGGTCGGCGCGATCAACCTCAGCGGCCCGGCCCGCAGCGTCCGCCCGTACCTGCTCCAGCTCACCGCCACCGCGGCCCGGCTCGCCGAGACCGAGCTGCGCGCCCACCGGCTGGAGGCGCTGCACCGGCTGCGCACCCTGGCCGCCCCGCTGCTGGCCCGGGTGGCCGGCCCGGCCCTGGTGGTGGACGCCGCCGGCTGGACGGCCGCCGCGGCCGGTCTGCCGCCGCCCGGGCGGCTGCGGGTGCCGGTCGACGGCTGGGGCACCACCGCCGTGCACTGGGTGCCCGGTCTCGGCGAGTGCGTGCTGGAGCCGCTCGCGGACGGCTGGCTGGTCCGGCCGGTGCGCCCGCCCGAGGAGGACGGCTCCGGCACGGTGACCGCGGAGCAGGCCGAGGGCGCCCGGCTCCGGCTCGACCTGCGCCGCCCGGACCGCCCGGAGCTGACCGTGCGGGGCGCGGCCGGCAGCTGGTCGCAGGCGCTCAGCCCGCGCCACGCCGAACTGCTGCTGCTGCTCGCCACCGGGCGGGAGGGCAGCAGTGCGGCCCAGCTCGCGGAGGCGCTGTTCGGCGACCCGGGCCGCACGGTGACGGTCCGCGCCGAGCTGTCCCGGCTGCGCCGCTACCTGGGCGGCCTGCTGGCCCACCGGCCGTACCGTTTCGCCGAGTCGGTGCTGGTCGCGGTGGACGGACCGGACGATCCGTACGACCTGCTGCCGGCCTCCTCCGCCCCGGCCGTGCGCCGGTTGCGGGCGGGGCTGGCCGCGGGGACGGTCCGGCTGCCCGGCGCGGCTCCGGCCGTCCCGCCGCCGCGCGGGCCCGGGGAGCCGCTGGCGGGGGAGGTCCTGGCCGGTGGGGCCCTGAGCGGAGAGGCCCTGAGCGGGGCTCAGCCGCCCGCGAGCAGCGCGGCCAGCTGGGCGTCGGTCGGGCCGCAGTCGCGCTCCGCCTCGGCGGAGACCAGCGCGTAGGTGCGGTCGAGCCAGGCCTGCACCCGGGGCTTGGACGCCTCCAGCAGGGCGCTGCCGTGCGGCGACTCCAGCGCCAGGTGCAACGTCGAGCCGTGGCAGGGGCAGTAGGCCGGCCACAGCTTGACGTCGCCCTGGCCGCTCAGCGTGCACAGGCCGTCGCGCAGCAACTCGCGCGAGAAGACCCAGTCGGCCTCGTCGGGGCGGCCCTGGTGGAAGGTCAGCAGCACCTCGTAGGGGCGGGCGGCCTCGAAGCGGAACCGGGTGCGCACCTCGCCGACCACCTCCTCGCCCAGCGAGATCCGCAGGGTCAGCACCTCCTCCACCGCCGCCGGAGCGGCGGTGGAGCCGACCCCATCGCCGCCCGTGGGGGTAGCGGCGAGGGGTGCACTGGAGGCTGCGGACAGCGGGTCGGGCGGCATGACGGTCTCTCCGGGACGGCGTGGGATGACCTCAGCCTGCGCCACCCGCGCCCGGGCGGGCAAGGGTTGCAAGGAGGTTGCAATAACCCCCGACCGCGCTGGCCGACCCTTACCCCAGCTTGTCAGACGGACCGTCAACTTCCGTCTGTCGAACGGATGTCCGTGGAATGGATGGAATCGGTCCGAGGTCCTGGCAGCCGCTGGTACGCTCTCCCCCTCCCCGCACGGGCCCGCCCGCACCCGGGCGGACCGCCCCCGGGCGGCCGGCACGGCCGGCCGACGGCGCGTGGGAGAATACGGCGACCGCTACGGCGACTTCGGGGAGGGAAGGGGTCCGGTGGCTGTGCGCGAGGACACCGCGCGGGACGTGCAGCACGAGCCCGCACGGCACGGCCGGCACGGGCGGCCACGCCCGTTCGGCGGCCGGCTCCGGCTGCCCACCCTCCGCTTCTCCGGCGCCGCGATGGCGATGTCGACCGTCGTGGGCATCAGCATCGCCACCACCCTGCTGCTCAACGAGCAGCAGGGCGTGGGCCGGCGGGCCGGGGTCGCCCGGGTCGGCACCACCCCGCCGGCCACCCCCACCCCGGGCGACCAGGCCGAGGCGGCCTCCGCCCGGACCCCGGCCGCACCGACGCCCACCGACGCCCCGGCCGACCACGCGGCCACCGGCCGCCCCGCGGGCTCCCGGCCCTCACCGCACCCCTCGGGGGCGGCGCCGGTCGCGGCCGCCGGCTCCGCGTCGCCCGAGGCCACCGGCGACCGCTCGGCGACCCCGGACGCCACCGGCGGACGGACCTCCACCGGGCACGGCCACGAGGCCGACTCCTGGACGGCCGGCAGCGAGGAGCCCGGCACTCCGGGCACCACCCCCTCGGCCGGTCCCACTCCTGCGGCCCGCCCCGCCGCCGGGCAGCCGGGCACCGACCCGGCCGCCGCCGACCGGCCGACCGCCTCGCCGTCGCTCTCCCCCTCACCGACCCCGCCGACCTCGCCGACCGCTCCGCCCGGGCCCCGCCCGACCGCGCCGGACCAGCCCACCCGGCCGCCCGCCGCCGTGGTGCCCGGCACCGACGCCCCGCCGACGGACCCGGCCCCCGGCGAGCCCGCCACCCCGGGACCGGGCACCGCCCCGGACACCGACTCCGACCCGGACGCCGACCGGGTGCTGACCGGCGTCGCCCTGGTCACCCCGGTCGGACGGGACGGCCTGCGGCACCAGCTCGACCTCACCGTCACCGAGCGGGTCACCGCCCTGCAGGCCGAGTTCCGGCTCTCCCCCGGCGACCTCGCCCCCGGCACCGGCACCGCCTGGACCGACCTGCCCGGCGCGGTGGTGACCGTCCAGCAGGACCGCGGCACGCTCGTCTACCGCTTCACCACCCCGCCCGGCACCGACGTCGCACCGGGGCACTACACCTTCGGCGTGCGCGGCACCCGCCCGGCCGACGGCCCGTCCGGGCCGGCCACCGGGGGTGGCCGGGGTGCCGGGTCCACCGACGGCGCCGGGACCGGCAAGGCCGCCGCGACGGAGAGCTGGAGCGCCGCCGCCTTCGGCATCGACCGCCCCCGCGCGGTCGCGGCACTCGGCACCTTCGCCCCGGCGGCCCAGCAGAACGCGGCGCAGCAGAACGCGGCCCAGCCGCCCGGTCTCCCGCCGCGCGCCCCGGCGCCGACGACCGCGCCGGCCTTCGTCCCCGCACCACCGGCCGCCCCGGCGCCGACGACCGCACCGCCGGTCGGCGCGACCCGCTGAGGCCCCGCCGCTCCGGTCGGACGGTCCGACGATCCGACAGGTCACCGCCCTGGACGGGCTCATCCCGGCACCACTGTTCGTTACTGTGGGCAGCTACCGGCCCGGCGGCCCCAGCGGCCCCGTCCCGCCGTCGTCCCGCACCCGAGGAGGAGTCCCGTGTCCACCGTCCTGACCCAAGGCGGCAACGCCCCGCTGTCCGCCGCGCGGGTGACCGTCGAGGTCACCGCGCCCAAGGCACTGGACGTCTCCGGTCTGCTGCTGACCGACGCCGGAAAGGTGCGCTCGGACGACGACTTCGTCTTCTTCAACGCCCCGCACGGCCCCGGGGTCAGCCACCGCCCGGCCACCTCCGGGGCCCCCGACGCGATCACCGTCGACACCCTCGCCGTCCCGGCCGGGATCACCAAGATCGTCGTCACCGCGAGCCCCGCCGACCAGTCCTCCACCTTCGCCGGGATGGAGCCGACCGCCACCGTCCGTGACGCGGACACCGGCCAGGTGCTGGTCACCTTCACCCCGCCGCAGCTCGGCCGGGAGACCGCGCTCATCGTGGTCGAGGTCTACCTGCGCGGCGGCGCCTGGAAGGTGCGCGCGGTCGGCCAGGGGTACGCCAACGGGCTGGCGGGGATCGCCACCGACTTCGGTGTCACCGTCGACGACTCCCCCGCACCGCCGCCGGCCCAGGCCGCCCCGTCGGCCCCGGTCGCGGCCCCGCCGGCACCCCCCGCCGCTCCCCCGGTGACCCCGCCCGTACCGGCCGCCCCCGCCGCCCCGCCGGTCGACCCGCGGATCGCACTCGCCGCCTCCGCACCGGTGCCCCCGGCGCCCCCGGCCGCACCGCCGGCCCCGCCCGCACCCACCAAGATCACCCTGGACAAGGGTCGGGTCAGCCTGGTCAAGGGCAGCTCCGTCTCCCTGGTCAAGAACGGCCGCCCGTTCCTCTCCTCGGTCCGGATGGCCCTCGGATGGGAGCCCGCGGGCCGCGGCCGCAGCGTCGACCTGGACGCCTCCTGCATCGCCTTCGACAGCCGGCGCAACAAGCTGGAGACGGCCTGGTTCATGAAGCTGACCGTCTTCAACGGCGCGATCGCCCACTCCGGCGACAACCTCACCGGCGGCGGCGAGGGCGATGACGAGTCGATCACCGTCCACCTGGACGGCCTCCCGGCCGAGGTCACCGGCCTGGTCTTCGTCGTCAACTCCTTCTCCGGCCAGCGCTTCACCGACGTGAAGAACGCCTACTGCCGCCTGCTGGACGCCGGGACGAACGAGGAGCTGGTCCGCTTCGACCTCACCCACTCCGAGGCCCGCACCGGTGTGGTGATGTGCAAGCTGGTCCGCCAGACCTCCGGCGAGTGGGTGATGACCGCGCTCGGCGAGTACGTCGACGCCAAGACCGCCCGGGCGATGGTCGACCCCTCGGCCGCCCTGCTCTGAGCCCCCGCGTTCGTCACATCCCTGACCGCGAATTCACCCTCCTGGGGCATCAAGTCGTCCACGGACCGACTCGATTGACACTCAGGGGGGTGACTCGCACTCTCCCCGCGCCCGTCGAGGAGAGCCCGTGCCACGCTTCCTGTCCCGCCTCGCCGTCACCGGCACCGCCGCCGTCCTCGCCGCCGGCCTGATCACCCCCACCGCTGTCGAGGCCGCCGCCAGACCGACCGACCCCGCCCGGACGCTGAAGTGGGCCGCCCTCGGCGACTCCTACACCGCCGGCGTCATCGAGGCCACCGGCGGCCTCACCGCGCCCCGGGACGGCTGCGCGCGTACCACCGGCTCCTACCCCGAGATCGTCCGCCGCGGCCTGGGCGCCCTGGTCGACCTCCACAACGTCAGCTGCAGCGGCGCCACCAGCGCGGACGTCGACACGAACAAGCAGAGTCCGATCGGCCGCCCGCTCCCTCCCTTCGGCGTCGACCCCGCCGCCCCGTACCCGCCCGTCCCTGCGCAGATCGACGCGGTCGACCCGGACGAGGACGTGATCACCGTGGGCGTCGGCGGCAACGACCTCGGCTTCGGCGAGATCCTCGGGGACTGCATCGCACTCGGCGCCACCCACCTCGGCCTGGGAAGCCCCTGCAAGGACAAGTACGACGCCCAGCTGGCCGGCCGCTTCGACCGGCTGCGCACCGGCTACGGCGCCATGCTCACCGCGCTCCGGCAGAAGGCCCCCTCCGCGCGGATCATCACCGTCGGCTACCCGCACCTGGTCCCCGAGGACGCCACCCGCTGCCGGTTCGGCGACCCGCTGCAGTTCGCCACCTTCACCACCGGCGACCTGGCCTGGGCCCGCACCAGCATCCTGGAGCCGCTCAACCAGGCCATCGAGCAGATCGCCTCCGCCCGGCAGGACACCTTCGTCGACCTCTACGCCGGCTCCGCCGAACACAGCGTCTGCGACGCCGACCACTGGCTGGACGGCGTCCTGACCAGCGTCATCCCGCTGAAGTACGCCCTGGTGCACCCCAACGCCGACGGCCAGTCCTTCGCCGCCACCCGGGTCGGGGCCGCCGTCCGCGGCACCTGAGCGGAAAACCGGTGGGCCCACCACCCGGGCCCGGGGCATCCTGAGCGGATGCTGATCCGCGAAGCCACCCCCGAGGACTGGCCGGCCGTCTGGCCGTTCTTCCACACCGTCATCGCCGCCGGCGAGACCTTCCCCTACCCCCTCGACATGTCGTCCGAGCTCGGCCGGGAGTGGTGGATGAAGACCGCCCCGGACCGCACGGTGGTCGCGGTGGACGAGGACGGTCGGATCGTCGGCACCGCCGCCATGAACCGCAACCGCCCCGGCAACGGCGCCCACGTGGCCAGCGCGAGCTACCTGGTCGACCCGGCGCACCACGGCCGGGGCATCGGGCGGGCCCTGGTCGAGCACTCCCTCGACTGGGCCCGCCGATCCGGCTACCGCGCCATGCAGTTCAACGCCGTGGTCGCCAACAACCGCCACGCGGTGAAGCTCTACGAGTCCCTCGGCTTCACGATCGTCGGCACCGTCCCGGAGGCCTTCCTCCACCCGGTCGACGGCTACGTCGGCCTGCACGTCATGCACCGGCCCCTGTAGGCCCGGGCCTACTCCTCGATCGCCCCGCCGACCCGCCGCAGGTGCTGCCGGAAGCTGTACGAGGGGTCGGCCGCGCGGCGCTCCAGGTAGTCCTCGAAGGCGGTCTGGCGGCGCAGGGTGTCCCCGGCGGCGATCCGCCCGGCCTGCGCGCGCTCCGTCCGGGCGATCGCGGCGGCCGTCTCCAGCACCTCCGCGGCCCGGTCGGCCGGGACGAACAGCACTCCGTCCGCGTCGCCGAACACCACGTCGCCGGCGCTCACCACGTGCGGGCCGAAACGGGCCGTCAGCAGCGCCTCCGGCTCCCGGTCGTCCAACCGCAGCGGCCCGAGCGGCAGCGCACCGTAACTGAACACCGGAAGCCCGATCTCCAGCAGTTCCGGGGTGTCCCGGTGCAGCCCCCACACCACGATCCCGGCCACCCCGGCGGCGCGCGCCTCCAGCACCGCGAGGTCCCCGATGCAGGCCTCGTCCGTCCGCCCGCCGTTGTCGATCACCAGCACGTCCCCGTCCCGGGCGGCGCCGTACGCCTCCAGGAACACGTCGACGCTGCCGTAGTGCCGCACCGGCAGCACCGGCCCGGCCACCCGGCCACCCGCCACCACCCCGGCCACCCCCACCGGCGCCGCCCGCAGCGCCACCCCGAGGCGCACGCACGCGTCCGCCACCAACGGCGTCGACAGCCCTTCGAACTCCTTCAGCATCCCCAACTCCTCCCGCCGAAACCCCAGTTCACCAGCACCGGATCCTAGGGCAGCCCTCGGACCCACACCATCGAGTGAACATCCACCGTGTCCTGCACAACCACGACCGACCGCGATCAGCGTGACGCCCATCTGAAGGAGGGGCATCATGAGTGCTTTGGCGCATGAGCAACCGATCACGGGTTCCCCATCGCAGGCCGACATCCTGCTGGAGAGCCGCCTGAAACCGTTCCTCTGAGCCCGGGAACGCGGAAACGGCCCGCACCCCCTCCCACACAGGGGGTACGAGCCGTTGGTCGTGGCGCCGGACGCGTCAGCCGCGGGTGGCCATGGCCCGCAGGAAGAAGGTCAGGTTGGCCGGGCGCTCGGCGAGGCGGCGCATGAAGTAGCCGTACCACTCCTGGCCGTAGGGCAGGTACACGCGCATGGTGTTGCCCTCGCCGGCGAGGCGCAGCTGCTCCTCGGGGCGGATGCCGAAGAGCATCTGGTACTCGAAGGAGTCCCGCTTGCGGCCGTTCCACTGGGCGAGCTGGCCGGCGATCTTGATCATGTTGGGGTCGTGCGAGGCGATCATCGGGTAGCCCTCGCCGGCCATGAGGATCTTCAGGGCGCGGACGTACGCGAGGTCGACCTCGTGCTTGCCCTGGAAGGCGACCGACTCGGGCTCCTTGTAGGCGCCCTTGCACAGGCGCACGCGGGAGCCGGCGCCGGCGAACTCGCGGCAGTCGGCCTCGGTGCGGCGCAGGTAGGCCTGCAGCACGACGCCCAGCCACGGGAAGTCGGCGCGCAGCTCGCGGGCGATGGCGAGGGTGGAGTCGGTGGTGGTGTGGTCCTCCATGTCGAGGGTCACCGTGGTGCCGGCGTCGGCGGCGGCCGCGCAGATGCGGCGGGCGTTCTCCAGCGCGATCTTCTCGCCGTCCACCGGGAGGAACTGGCCGACGGCCGACAGCTTGACGGAGACCTCGGCACCGGCCGCGAGGCCGGTCTCCTTGAGCGCCTTGAGCAGGTGCTCGTAGGCCTCGGCGGTGCCGGCGGCCTGCGCGGCGTCCTGGGTGTCCTCACCGAGGTGGTCGAGGGTGACCTTGCGGCCGGTGGCGACCAGGTCGTCGCAGGCGGTGACGGCGTCGTCGAGGGCCTCGCCGGCGACGAAGCGCTCGACTATCGCGTGGGTCGGCGGGAACTTCTCGACCACGGTGCGGACCTGCGGCGACCGGGAGGCCGCGAGAAGGGCGGTACGGAGCATCGTGACTCCTGGAGCTGGTGCTTCTAAGGGTGGCAGAAGGGGGCCGGGGCGCCTGCATCAGGCGTGCCGCACGTCCCGAGCGGGGTGACGGCCGGCGACGGCACCAGGCGTGCCGCGCGCAGCGCGTCCCCCGGAGGGGCCGGGGCGACGGGCGGGCGGGTGGGCCCGTCGCCCCGGCGGGCGACGCCGGCTGCGGGGCCGGGCGTCGGGGTGACCGTTGTGGTCGGGTGGGGCACTCAGCCCATGTGCGGGTAGCGGTAGTCCGTCGGCGGGACGAAGGTCTCCTTGACCGAGCGGGTCGAGGTCCACCGCGCCAGGTTCTGCTTGGCACCGGCCTTGTCGTTGGTGCCGGAGGCGCGGCCGCCGCCGAAGGGCTGCTGGCCGACGACGGCGCCGGTCGGCTTGTCGTTGATGTAGAAGTTGCCGGCCGCGAAGCGCAGCTTGTGCATGGCGTCCTGGGCGGCCGCGCGGTCCTGGGAGATGATCGAGCCGGTCAGGCCGTAGGCCGACACCGACTCCATCTGGGCCAGCATCTCCTCGTACTTCTCGTCCTCGTAGACGTACACGGCGAGGATCGGGCCGAAGTACTCGTCGCGGAAGTACTCGGCCGCCGGGTCCTCGCAGACCAGTACGGTCGGGCGGACGAAGTAGCCGACCGAGTCGTCGTAGGTGCCGCCGGCCAGGACCCGGACCTTCGGGTCGGCCTGGGCGCGGTCGATGGCGGCCTTGTTCTTGGCGAACGAGCGGTCGTCGATGACGGCCGACATGAAGTTCGACAGGTCGGTGACGTCGCCCATGGTGAGGCCGTCGACCTCGGCGGCGAACTCGTCCTGGAGGCCGGCCCAGAGGGAGGCGGGGACGTAGGCGCGGGAGAGCGCCGAGCACTTCTGGCCCTGGTACTCGAAGGCGCCGCGGGTCATCGCGGTCTTCAGCACGGCCGGGTCGGCGGACGGGTGGGCGACCAGGAAGTCCTTGCCGCCGGTCTCGCCGACGATCCGCGGGTAGGTGCGGTAGCCGGCGATGTTGGTGCCGACCTCGCGCCACAGGTGCTGGAAGGTGGCGGTGGAGCCGGTGAAGTGGATGCCGGCCAGCGCCGGGTGCTTGAGCGCGACGGCGGAGACGTCCAGGCCGTCGCCGGTCACCATGTTGATGACGCCCTTGGGCAGGCCGGCCTCCTCCAGCAGCTGCATCAGCAGGTGCGCGGAGTACTGCTGGGTCGGGGACGGCTTCCAGAGCACCACGTTGCCCATCAGCGCGGGCGCGGTCGGCAGGTTGCCGGCGATCGCGGTGAAGTTGAACGGGGTGATGGCGTAGACGAAGCCCTCGAGGGGGCGGTGGTCGCTGCGGTTCCACACGCCGTCCGAGGAGATCGGCTGCTCGGCCATGATCTGGCGGGCGAAGTGGACGTTGAACCGCAGGAAGTCGACCAGCTCGCAGGGCGTGTCGATCTCGGCCTGCTGGGCGGTCTTGGACTGGCCGAGCATGGTGGCGGCGGCCAGGGTCTCGCGCCAGGGGCCGGCGAGCAGGTCGGCGGCCTTGAGGAAGATCGCGGCGCGGGAGTCGAAGGAGAGCGCCTGCCAGGCCGGGGCGGCGGCCAGGGCAGTGTCGATGGCGTCCTGCGCGTCGGCCTGGGTGGCGTTGCGCAGGGTGCCGAGCCTCGCCGCGTGGTTGTGCGGCTGGACGACGTGGATCTCGGCGCCGCCGCCCATGCGGCGCTCACCGTTGATCGTCATGGTCAGCTGGACCGGCTCCTGGCCGCCCAGCTCCTTCAGCTTGGCCTCCAGACGGGCCCGTTCCGGGCTGCCCGGGGCGTAGCTGTGGACCGGCTCGTTCACCGGCGCGGGGACCTGGGTCACAGCGTCCATAGAGCGCACGCTCTCCTTCGTCGTTGCGGGGGATGCCGGCGTGGGTCGCACACCGGCCACAGCACGAACGCTATTCCTGCCCGCGGGGCCACTTGATTGGCCGGGCGGCTAAATTCCCCCGTACGGCGTTGTCCGGCCCGACGAAGGGGGTCACGGCGCGGTCACGGCGCGGCGCCGGTGGACCCCCGCGGGCCCTTGCGCCCACCGCCCGCGCACACCGGCCCGCAGCGCTGTCCGCCCGGCTAAAATCGGCCTCGCGGCGTTGTCCGGGCGGATGAAGAGCGGATGGCGAAGAGCGGATGAAGGAGGCCAGGATGACCACCCCCGGTCTCCCGCTCCGCCAGCTGCTGATGTCCCTCGGCGAGCCCCTGGTCGAACTCCAGGCCGCCCCGCAGGGCCTGGACGTGCCGGTCCGCGACGTCGCCATCCTCGACCCGGAGGATCCGCCCACCGCCGCCCCCGGCGAACTCGTCCTGGCCATCGGCGCCCGCGGCCGGGCCGCCCTGCCGGCCCTGCGCGCCGCCGGGCGGGCCGGCGCGGCCGCGGTGGCGGTGAAGCTGGACGGCCCCGGTCAGGCGGACGCGCTGCGCGAGGCCGCCACCGACGCGGGCGTCGCCCTGCTGTCCGTCCGCCGCGAGACCCGCTGGGAGCACCTCGACTCGCTGGCCCGCGCGATCATCGCCGGCCCGGACGCCCCCGACACCCCCGGCGCCCCCGAGCCCAACGCCGGCGACCTCTTCTCGCTCGCGCAGACCGTCGCCGTGCTCACCAACGGCATCGTCTCGATCGAGGACACCTCCAGCCGGGTGCTGGCCTACTCGCGCTCCTCCGACTCGGACGAGGTCGACGACCTGCGCCGGCTGTCCATCCTCGGCTGGCAGGGCCCCGAGCCGTACCTGTCCAAGCTCCGCGAGTGGGGCATCTTCCAGCACCTGCGCACCTCGGACGCGCCGATCGCGGTCGAGCCGCACCCGGAGCTCGGCCTGCGCCGGCGCCTGGCGGTCGGCATCCGGGCCGGGGCGCAGCCGCTCGGCACCATCTGGGTGCAGGAGGGGGCGCGGCCGCTGGCGCCGCTGGCCGAGCAGGCCCTGGTCGGCGCCGCACGGGTGGCGGCCGCCCAACTGGTGCGCCGGCGACGCGAGTTGTCGGCCGATGTCCGGCTCACCCAGACCCTGCTCACCGGGCTGCTGGAGGGCTCCACCGGCCCGCAGTCGCTCGCCACCCACCTGGGCCTGGACGTGCGCCGCCCGGCCACCGTGCTGGCGTACAGCGCGCACACCACCGAGGCGCTGCACCGCTCCGACGTCACCGGCCTGATCTCGGTGCACACCGCCGCCCGGCACCGCACCGCGCTGCTCGCACCGATCGAGTCCCGGGTCTACGTGCTGCTGCCGGAGCTCCCGGCCAACCTGCCGATGGCGACCGTCCGCGGCTGGGCGGACGAGGTGGTGACGGCCGCCCGGGACCACCTCGGGGTGCCGCTGCGCGCCGCGATCGGCTCCACCGTGGACGGCCTGGCCCGGGTCCCGGACTCCCGCGCGCAGGCGGACCGCATCCTGGACGCGATGGGCCGCGGCGGGGTGGACCTCGACGTGGCGGCGCTGATCGACGTCCAGGCCGAGGTGCTGGTCAGCGAGGTGCTCGCGCTGCTGCAGGAGCGCTCCGGCCTGCGCGACCCCCGGCTCACGGCGCTCACCGACTACGACCACAGGCACGGCACCCGGCTCGCCGAGTCGGTGCTGGCCTGGCTGGACGCGCTCGGCGAGGTCCGGGTCGCCGCGGACGCGCTGCACATCCACCCCAACACCCTGCGCTACCGGGTGCGCCGGGCCGAGCAGTTGACCGGCATCGACCTCGCCCAGCCGCAGCAGCGGCTGCTGGCGATGCTGCAGCTGCGGCTGCCCGCGGACGAGTGGTCCGCGGGCAGCCGGTCACGCTCCGAGGGTCACGCGCCGTAGCCCTGGCCGCGCTTGTGCTCGTTCAGCCGGCGCCACGGGCCGGTGATGGCGAGCTGGATGCCCGGGGTCTGGATGTTGGCGAACAGGGTCTTGCCGTCGTCCGAGAAGGTGACGCCGGTGAACTCGCTGAACTCGGGCTTCTCGGCGGTGCCGATGTTCAGCTCGTTGCGGGCGATCGGGTAGACCAGCCCGTCCTCGGTGGCGCCGAACAGGTGCGAGACGCCCTCGCCGTCCTCGCAGATCACGATGCCGCCGTACGGCGAGACGGTGATGTTGTCCGGGCCGTCGTAGTTGTCGTGGTCGCCCCAGACGTCGCTGTTGACGCCCAGCAGGACCTTCAGGGTGATGGTGCGGCGGGCCGGGTTGTAGAACCACACCTGGCCGTCGTGCTGCAGCGGGCTCTCCGAGCGGGCGAAGCTGGAGACGAAGTAGAAGCCGCCGTCACCCCACCACATGCCCTCCAGCTTGCGGGCGCGGGTGACCTCGCCGTCCTTGAACTGCTTGCGGACGGAGACGGTCCTCGCGTCGCGGTCCTGGACCTTGACCCAGTCCACGCCGTAGGTGGTGCCGACCTTGGTGGCGCGGGAGAGGTCGTCGACGAGCTTGCCCTGCGCGTCGAAGACCTTGAAGGCCTCGAGCACGCCGGCGTCGGCGGCGAGCTTGCGCAGCTGGTGGCGGCCGTGCTTGAAGCCGGCCGGCGGGGTCCAGCGGAACAGCAGGCCGTTGGGGTTCGAGGCGTCCTCGGTCAGGTAGACCTGGCCGCGCTTCGGGTCCACGACCACGGCCTCGTGGGCGTAGCGGCCGAAGGCCTTCACCGGCTGCGGGTCGCGGTTGTAGTCGTCGTCGAACGGGTCGACCTCGAAGACGTAGCCGTGGTCCTTGGTGAAGCCGTTCTTGCCGGCCTTGTCCTCGGTCTCCTCGCCGGACAGCCAGGTGCCCCACGGGGTGACGCCGCCCGCGCAGTTGGTGGCGGTGCCGGCGATGCCGACCCACTGCTCGACCGAGCCGTCCCGCTTGGCGTGCACGATGGTGCAGCCGCCGGCCGCGCCCGGGTCGTAGACGTGGCCCTCGGTCAGCGGCACCGGGTGCGGCCAGTTGGCGCGGGCGCCGGACAGCTCGTGGTTGACGACCATGTAGTTGCCGCCGTGCTCGTCCTCGAAGGCGGAGGTGCCGTCGTGGTTGCTCGGGGTGAACTCGCCGGTGCGCAGCCTGGTGACGCCGGCCCGGTTGAGGACGGTGTAGGAGAAGCCCTTCGGCAGGGACAGCAGCCCGGCCGCGTCCTGCACCAGCGGGCCGTAGCCGACGGCGGTGCCGCCGGCCGCGTTGGTCCCGGCGGCCGCGGCGGCCGGCGCCTCGCCGCCGGCCGGGGCGGCGATCGCGCCCGGCGCGCTGGCCAGCGCCTCGGCGCTGCCGGCGATCAGCACGCCGGCCCCGACGAGGGTGGAACGGTTGACGAAGTCCCGACGGGACAGCGACATGGTGACAACTCCAGGGGGATCGGCCGTCGGACCGGGCGGGCCCGGGTGTCCGGCGTACGGGGCGTCGAGGCGGGTTGTGTCGACGCCCAGCAGACTCCGCCGCAGGGGTGAACCGGACGTGACGCCCACCTCACGGCCAGGCGGCCATTTGCCAACCGATGACGAACACATGACCTCCGCTTTGCCAGCCGAGGGGCGGCGGGGGCCACGGAGGCGGGAGTGCCGCCGGGCCGCGGAGACCCGCCGGGGCGGCGGTGCCACCGGGCCGCCCGGCGGAGGTCAGCCCGAGCGCGCCGCCCGCCACTGCTCCCAGGCCGCCAGCCACAGCTGCTCGGCGAGCCGCTCCCCGTCCCGGGCCCCCGGCCCGCCGCCGCCCGGACGCTCCCGCCAGACCTGCGCCCAGGCCCGCTGCGCCGGGAGGCTCGCCACCTCGCTCGCGAACACGGTGTACCGGACGACCTCCTCGACGGCCGCCGCCCCCTCCCCCGTGCCGACCAGCCAGTTCGTCTGCCGGGACAACCGGTCCAGGTGGTTGACCATCGCCGTCACCGCCGCCGTCGCCTCGTCCCGGGTCTCGGTGGCGAGCCGCATCTGCTGGCGCACCGCCTTCTCCCAGCGCACCGCGTAGGCGTCCCCGCGCAGCCCGCGCGGCCGCCGCGGCGTCCGCCCGGCCCGGACCTGCGCCTCGATCGCGGCGGCCTCGGCGACGCTCTGCGCGATCAGCTCGCGGTGCGCCTCCAGCCCGACGGCGGGCGGCAGTTCGCGCTCCTCGACGGGCACCTGCCGGGCCCGCCGGGAGGCCAGCTCGCCCAGCAGTTCGGTCCGGCCGCGCAGGTACGGCTCGAAGTCCGCGATCCCCGCGAGCTCCACGCAGCCGGGGGCCACCCCGCGCCCGCAGACCGTCACGGTCAGCCCGCCGACCCGCAGCCGCCCGGCCCAGACCGGGCCCGGCCCGCCGAGCGCCGCCCCCGGCCAGGGCACCGGCCGGTCCTCGTGCACCTCCACCGGGTGCGGCACGCCGTCCACGGTGATCCACTCGCGCAGGGCCCGCACCCGGCCGGGGCCGTCGCCCTCGTCCACGCCGAGCTGCTCGTACACGCGGTCGCGCTCGTCCTCGACCACGTCCTCCAGCTCCGGCAGCCGCTCGTCGAGCTCTGCGCCCGGCCGGTAGGTGCGCACGGTCACGTACGGGCCGGCCACCGAGCTCCGGTCGCCGGACTGCACCTCGACCCAGCTGAGCGAGTCGCCGGAGGTCTCGAAGGCGCCCAGCGCGTCGCCGCGGTGCTCCAGCGCGGAGGCCACCCCGTACACCGGGAAGTCGGCCGCGGCCAGGGCCCGGCGGGAGAACTCCTCGACGGCGGCGAAACGATCCGCCCGGCCCCTCGGGTCCGGGACGCGCGCACGGTCCGTCCGTTCCGCGTTCCACTCCTGGGGCCTGCCGCCGCTCTCCCGCATCACCTGTGCCGCACCCCCGAGTCCTCGCGCCCGCACCGCCGACGCCACCTTACGTGCCCGGGCCTGCCCGGTCATCAGCTCATGGCCCGCGCACCGGCGCAGGCCGTGTCAGGGAGCGCGGTTGTCAGCCGCCCTCCCTACCCTGGCGGCATGACAGCAGAGAGCAGCTTCCCCGCCCGGATCAGCATCGTCACCCTCGGGGTCTCCGACCTCGACCGCAGCGCACGCTTCTACGAGGACCTCGGCTGGCGGCGGTCCACCGCCTCCAGCCCGGAGATCGTCTGGTTCCGCACCGCCGACTCGGTGCTCGGCCTCTTCCCGACGGAGGAGCTGGCCGCCGACGCCGGGGTGCCCGCCACCGGCGAGCCCGCCTTCCGCGGCGTCACCCTGGCGGTGAACCTCGAGTCCCCGGCGCTGGTGGACGCCGCGCTGAAGACGGCGGTCGAGGCCGGCGCCGTCGTGGTCAAGCCCCCGGTCACCACCGGCTGGGGCGGCTACTCCGGCTACTTCGAGGACCCGGACGGCCACCTGTGGGAGCTGGCCCACAACCCTTTCTTCCCGTTCGCCGAGGACGGCTCGCTGGACCTGCCCTGAGGCGGGTCCGACGGTGCCCGCGTGCGGACCGTCGGCCCCGCCCGGCCCGGGGCCTCAGCCCCTGGACCGCGCCTTGAAGGCCGCCTTGCGCGCCTCCTTGGCCACCGCCCGGTCCAGGTGCAGCTCCCCGACGGCCTCCAGGACGTCCGCCGTGTACGGGTGGTCGACCCGCCACAGCTCGCCGAAGTACGACGCCGGATCGCCGGTCACCGGCAGGTCCGCGATCAGCTCGCGCAGCTGCCCGGCGTCGCCGCCGCTGTCCAGCAGCTGGGCGGCGAAGGTGTCGACCACCGCCCACAGCGCCATCGACCGCTCCGGCGCCGGCACGTCCGCGGCACCCAGCGAGGTCAGCCAGGCCCGTCCGGCGCCCCCCAGCTCGGGGTCGTCCAGCACGTCCCGGACGGCCGGCTCCGCAGGCGCCCCCAGCATGTCGAGCGCCGTGACGCAGAGCATCCGCCGCATCGGGCCGTAGGCGTCACCGCCGCGGGCCGCCGCCAGCAGCTCGCGCGCCGCCGCGACCGGCTCCCGGCCGGTGATCCAGACCCGCAGCTCCTCCTCCGGCAGCACGTTGGCCGACTCGCACACGGCGCGCAGCAGCTCCGCCGCGTCGCCCTGGGCCAGCTCGCCGACCAGCGGCGCGTCGTAGCCGTCCTCCAGCAGCCACTGCCGGATGCCGTACTGGCCGAGCGGGGTGAGCCGGACCAGCCCGAAGCGGGCCGACTCCTCCTCGTCCAGCGGCGCCTCGCCGACCAGCGCGGGCGCCTCGTCCCCGGCGCCCTCCTCCTCGTCGAACAGCTCCGGGTCGATCGGCCGGTACTCCAGCAGGCCCAGCTCGGCCAGGTCGCCCAGCATCGGGTCGAGGGAGACCATCACGTCGGTGATGTCGCCCAGCAGCTCCTCGCTCGGCTCCTCGCCCTCCGGCACCACCAGCAGTGCCGCCAGCACGCCCAGCGGCACGGTCTCCTGGCCCGGGTCGGCGAAGGCGGTGGTCTCGTAGAGCACCTGCAGCGCCTCGTCCAGCAGCTCGGCGGCTGCGTCCCTGGCCTCCTCGACCTCGTTCAGGCCGTCCTCGTCCTCCTCGCCCTCCTCGTCCGCGGCCCCCTCGCCGGGCTCCTCCTCCGGCAGCGAGTCGGCCTCCACGGCCAGCTCCCGGACGATCCCGGCGGCGGTCAGCCACAGCTCCAGGACGGTCTCCGGGTCACCCTGCTCGGCCGGCTCCAGGTCGGGGCCCGGGACGGCCACGTGCTCGCCGGCCGCGGTCGTCCCGATCTCCACCAGGTCCAGGTCGCAGGCCAGCGACCAGGCCCGCATCGCCTCGATCTCGGCCTCCTCCGGCACCTCGCCCTCGGCGGGGGCCAGGCCCAGCAGCCGCGCCGCGGGTGCCCGGTCCTCCTCCACGAGGTCGCCGAACTCGTCCACCGCCCGGTGCGGGGCGGCCCAGCGGGCCAGCGCCAGCGCGTACCCGAACATCGGCACGGCCTTCGCCTGGGCGGTCAACTCCTCCTCGCCCGGCAGCCGCACCGGCGGCACCAGCACGGCCGCGTCGTCCAGGTCCTCGTCGTCCAGCCCGTGCGCGGCGAACGCCCCGTAGAGGTCCTGGAGCTCCAGGTCGGCGGGCAGGACCGCCTCGGCCGCACTCTCTCCCGCCGAAGCCCCGGCGTTCTTCCGACGTCGTCCGGCCATCGTTGTGCGCTCTCCCTCAGCCAGCGGTCCGCCCATCAGCTCAGCGTCCCGATCCACGACCTCAGCGTATAGGTGCGACACCCCCGATGCCCGGCCTCAAGGGGCGCACGCAGGGGCGCGCGCCGAATCCGTGCGCCCACCCCTTATCCTTCGCAGTGGCGCCGTGCACAACCCCGCGCGGGCCGCCGGGCAACGAAGCCCGAATCCTCAGCTCATCCGCTCCACCAGGGAGCCCCGCACCGCGGCCACCACCACAGCGCCTCAGGACGGGCGCGCCGGCACACCCCGCCGACCCGGTGGTGCCCTGCCACAGGAGATCCCTTTCATGGCGGACCTCTCCCCCGCCGGCCCCGGCCTGCGCACCGCGCAGCTCGACGGACGCCGACTGTCGGAGGCCCTGCTCCCCCTGGAGCTCGCTCCACGCGCCCAGCTCCAGCTCTCCGCGATCAGCCGCTGGAACGCGCTGCGCGGCGTACGCGTCGGCCTGGTGGCCGCCGCCCTGCTGTTCATGCTCATCGGTGCCAACCTGGCGACGCCGATCTACCCCCTGCTCCAGCAGCGCCTCGGGCTCGGCCCCCTCGACACCACGATCCTCTTCACGATCTACGTGTTCGCGCTGGTCCCCGTGCTGGCCGTGGTCGGTCACTGGTCGGACCACCTCGGCCGCCGCGCCCTGATCCTGCCCGCCGTCGGGCTGGCCGCCGCGGGCGACGTCGTGTTCGCCACCTCCGGCAGCTTCTGGCAGCTGGCGATCGGCCGGGCCGTCCAGGGCATCGCCGTCGGTCTGTCCACCGGCGCAGCCGGGGCCGCCCTCGGCGACCTGCTGCCCGACCACCCCACCCTGGCCGCCAAGCTCACCCTGGCCTGCTCCGCCGGGGGCGTCGCGCTCGGCCCGATCGTCGGCGCCCTGCTGGCGAACGGCTCCGACCCCCTGCTGACGCCCTTCCTGCTGCACGCCGTCGCCCTGCTCGCGCTCTGCGTGCCGCTGGCCCTCGTCCACCCCCGGATGCCCGGCCGCAACCGCCCGCCGGCCTCCCCGCCGCGCATCACCACCCCGGCCCACCTGCGCCCGCAGCGCCTGCGGCTGCCGCGCACCGGCCGCCGCGAGTTCCTGCTCGCCGCCTCGGCCGGCTTCATCTCCTACGCGGTCTTCGGCGTCTACCTCAGCCTGGCCCCGGCCTTCGCCGCCAAGGTGTTGAACACCCCCTCGCACCTGACCGGCGCGGTGGTCGCGGCCCTGCTGCTCGGCTCCTCGGCCGCCGCCCAGCTGATCGTCCCGCCGACCGCCGACCGCAAGGTCATCGCCCTCGGCATGACCGGACTGGCCGCCGGCCTCGCCCTGGTCGTCGCCGCCGGCTACACCGGCACCCCGGCGCTACTCTTCATCGGCAGCGTCCTCGGCGGCATCTGCCAGGGCGTGGCCTTCCGCTCCCTCTTCACCACCGCCGTCGCCGCACTCGACCCGGAACGCCGGGGCTCCGAGCTCTCGGCCCTCTGGGTCATCGTCTACCTCGGCAGCTCCCTCCCCATCGTCGCCGTCGGCGCCCTGGTCAGGAGCTACGGCCTCCTCCCCGCCGTCAGCGGCTTCGCCACCCTCGCCGCCCTCCTCTGCGCCGGCCTCGCCGTGGCCGTCGCCCGCAAGCCCAGGGCGGCCTGACCCGCACACCAGAACGCCGCTGCCCGGGACTTCCCCTTCGGACGTCCCGGGCAGCGGCGTTTCCGGCGCCGGGCTGAACACCCGCGCACCAGCCGCTCCGTCGAATGGTTCCACCACCGTTCCCCACCATCCACCCCCCACCCGCCAAGCGGCGGGTGCCCGCCCCTGGCCTGGCCTCCTGACCCTGTGGGCCGCCGGCTCCGCAGGCGGCCCACAGGGTCAGCTGACGGCGGCCGCTCCAGCCCCGGCGCCACGAGAGTGGACCGGGGCTGAGCGAACCGGCGATGCACCTCCAACTCGCCCGCTTCTCGCTACCGTTGTCCCATGACAGATCTGCGCCGGGTACCGGTTGACGGGGTGCTGGAACGGGTCGAGTCCGCGTTGGGAACCCACCTCGATCGTGCGTCGGTGGTCCGCAAACGCCGGTCCGTAGGCACTCGCACCGAGCGCGGCACGTGGGTGCGGATCGAGCGGCGCGGGTTGGATCGGATCGGTGTCCAGGGCGGGGACGGCACACCCGCAGCCGAGGCGCTGAACGGCATCGCGAAGCCCGCGTGGCTGGCGGGCATCGCATGGCGGGACGCGGCCGAGCCGGTGATGTGGCGGGCCGACGAAACCGGGCTCCTGCCGGCCGAACCCGTGGGATCGGCGGTCTTGGCGGACGAACCCGAGCTGCCTCCCGGCTGGTGGTCGCAGTTGAACGCTTCGCTCGACGCGCTCTCTCGGCAACGGACGAACCGGATCGCTACGCCCGACACGGAGACCATCACGCAGGAACTGGTGAACCGGACCATCCACCGGGTGTTCCCGGCCCTCGACGCGACGGTGAGCCGGTGGTGTCCGGCGCATGCCGATCTCAACTGGGCGAACGTGACGGCACCGGAGTTCTGCGTCTTCGACTGGGAGGACTGGGGAATGGCCCCGCGCGGCCTGGACGCGGCCACGCTGTGGGGTGCGTCGCTCGCCGTGCCGACGCTGGCCGATCGCGTCCGCACCGAGCGGAGCGCCGACTTCGCGAGCCGGGACGGAAAGCTGATGACGCTGTTCGTCGCGGCGAAGATCCTCGGGCCGCACGCGCATCCCGAGGACCCTCGCCTTGAGCGCGCCCGCGTCCTGGCTGAGCAGGTGGCGAAGGACCTTCAGACCGACTGACGCAGGAGCTGCCGGTAGGTCTGGAGGACATCGGTGTCGATCTCGTGCCCCAGGCCGCCGCACAGTTCCCGCAGGTGCTCGGCGTCGTCGCTGCCGACCGCCACCGCCTCGGCCCCCGGCAGCGCGAAGGCGACACGAAATGCCGCCTGCACCGGTGTGGCGTCGGATGACCTCAGGAACATCGTCGGATCGATCTTCTGCCACACGGGGTCGGTGGCGCTGCCACCGAAGGGGCTCATCCCCCGTACCTGGGTCGGCCCCCACGCGGCCACCAGTGCTTCGGCGGCGTCGAGGACACTGCTGCTGACCAGCAGGCCGGAGCGGACCATGAGGACGTCCGGGCAAGGCGTGTCGAGGCCGACCAACGGGCGCGGGTCCCAGGTGGAGATCCCCCACGAAGCGCAGCGCCCCTGCTCCGCCGCACCGGCCAGGACCGCGCATGCATGCGAGAGAACCTCGCTGTCCGGAGCGGAGTGCTCGGGGTTGTGCAGGAGGACCGTGTCCGGTTCGCAGCCAAGCTCGGCCAACGCCGCGTCGAGCGCCTTCCGCAACCGCGTCGGGGCAAGGCTGTGTCCGTCCTTGAAGTAGCCGACCTTGGTGGAGATCACGAACTCCGTGAGCAGGTCACCAGCCACCTCACCGAGAACACGGTGGGATCGGTGGTGGAGGTAGTTCGAGGCGGTGTCGATCGCGGTGACGCCGAGGTCCAGTGCGCCGGTCAGGATGTCACGGCGGTGACGAGACCGGTGTAGCCCGAGGACAACTCGTCGGTCAGCGGCGCGCACAGTTCCTCCTTGATCAAGATCGCGGCCACCTCACGAACTTCATCCCCGACACTCGCCGCCGCCTGCTCGAGCACGACGGGCTGGCCACTGAGCAGCAGTCGCAGGGCGGTCACCGCCTTTGCCGCGAAGGTGAGCTGCCTCCCAGCCGCTGTGACGCCTACGGTGTCCCCGTGCTCCGTGATCCGGGGTGCGAAGTGGGTGGTGCACACCACGGCGTCGAGCCCACCGAAGATCTCCAGGAACGGCACCTGGCGGCCGGGGGCGGCCTGCTGCTCGCAGGCGGTCAGGAACTCCTCCGGGCCACGCCGGCCGACGAGTCGGGTGGCGGCCTCCACCAAGGGCGTGGTGTCGGTGTCGGTGCGGTCGAGGTCGCAGCGGAAGACCTCCTGCTCGCGGCACCAGTCGCCCAGCCAGGCCATCCAGGAGGCGCCGGTGCGCTTCGTGATGCCGAAGGTGACATGGAGGCTGTGGCCGGTACCGCTCCCGGTGCGGGTGGCCTGGTGCCAGTGGCCGCGCGGGATGTGCATGACGTCGCCGACCCGGAGAGTCCCTTTGAAGAGCACGGTGTCGCTGGGAGTGTTGTTGGGATCAGCGTCGCGGTACATGGGCGCAGTGCGCGAGGCGGTCCGAACCTCCCAGTCCTTCTCCCCCGAGAGCTGCACGACGATCACGTCGTGGTCGTCCCAGTGGAGCGGGAAGCCGGCGGCGCTGTTGGTGGTGAGGTAGGCGTTCACCTGCACGCGCTCGCGCGCCCACCACTGCAAGGCGCGGCAGGTGACTTCCATCGTGGGATCGAAGACGTTGACCTGGTCCATGATCAGCGTCGCGCCGTCGCGGAGCAGGTCGCCGAGGCGGTGCATGTTGGCCATGGGAACGGACTGCCCGCGCGGGCTGACAGTGTCGGTGAAGTACACGGCCGGATGTACTTCCTCGCCCTTCTGAAAGGCCCGGAACTGCGGCCGGTTGAGGCTGCGCCGCATGGCGATGTCGAGGAGCTTGTTCGGGGTGAGGATGCGCGACAGCAGCGCACAGTCCTCGATCCGGCCAAGCGCGAAACCCGTGCCGATCGGTTCGGAGCTGTCCCAGCGCAGGGCCGTCTCGATGGCGGTGACCAAGCGGTGTTCCACTGCTACCTCCGTGGAGAGTTCTGGACGCGGGGCGGGAGCCCGCTCGGTGCGCACCCCCGCCCCTGGGATGACCGGGGCCTACGCGACGTCGGTCAGGTTGCCGTCACCGCCGGGCCACGGCGCGTCGCCCGAGGAACCGGCGTTGTCGGAACGGAGGCTGTCGTACCTGTCCTGGACCGCGGTCAACTCCTCGACCGCGACCAAGAGTCCGTTCTCCTCAGGCGCCGGCCGATCCGTGCGGTTCTCCATGTGGTGCTCCTTCCGTCATGGCTTCCGCCTCCCTGAGCGGAAAATCCGAGGTGAATCGTTCGGATACTTGAGCGTGGGGCTGTCGACGACACCGACCGCGGGGGATGACGCGGTCGGCGCCGCCGATCCTCCTGGCCGAGATTCCGGACGTGGCCAGGTGGAGCTTGAAGTGGGTCAGATGGGCCGGGCGGCGTCGTCACCAGCTGGTCAGCGGCGGACTCGAACCACATGACCCTGCCTGTCCCGAGCGGCTGCCATCCCCACGAGTCCGAGAGTCCTTCGATCCGGATCAGCCCACGTCCACCAACACGGACCACCCCCTCTGGCTCCCCCAGGTCCCCGGGCTTGCCCCGGAGGACTCCCAGGATTTCCGGTCGAGCAGTTCCGCGATAAGGGCCAGATGATTACCCACCGTGGGTAAACTCGCATTCAGTTAAGGTGCGTGACACGGAGTGATGATTTTCGCGGTGCTGGGGGTACCGGACATGACCCACTCGACACCAGGACCCGGCCTGTCGAGCCGACTGCTGGCCGACCCCGAGATGGCGGCAGCCTGCCGGTCCCGGAACTTCACCGAGATCTTTCGACTGGCCAAGGCCAGAGGTGGCTTCCACCCGTCCCGCATCGCCAGGGCCTGTGAGTTGACCCCCAGCCGCGTCGGCGAGGTCATCGCGGGACGCCGAGAGATCACCAACATGAACGTCGTCGAGCGCATCGCGGACGGTCTCCGAATCCCGGGGCACATGGTCGGCCTTGCTCCCCGCGCCTGGGAACGCCGAGAGGCCGCGGTTCACCCCGTACCACTGGCCGGACTGTCAGCGACCCCACCCGCGGATTCGGTGCTGCCAGGCCGAGAGCTGGACGACATCCTCGCCATAGCGGCCAGCGCCCGAGTCACGCCAACGGTTCTCCGGTCCCTCCAAGCCTCGATCGAGGACTACTGGCGACGCGACGACGAGCACGGTGGCGAAGCCCTCCGGCCCGCCGTCATGGGTCAACTGCGATACGTTCTGAGTGTTCTGCGCGACACGGCCGATCCGAGCCACCAGCGCAGCTTGCGCGGGATCGCGGCCGAACTCGCGCGCCTCACCGGCTGGACGTACTTCGATGCCTGCCAGTACAGCACGGCCCGAAGCTACTTCACCGAGGCGCTGCGCCTGGCGCGCGAGATTGACGACCGGCCGTTCATCGCCAACGTGCTCTCCTGCCTCAGCCTTCAGGCCACTTACGAGGACAAGACACGCGAAGCGATCATCCTGGCCAGGGCCGCCCAGGACAGCGCACGACTTGACGGCGGCACGCCGCGGTTGATGGCGATGCTGTCCATGCGGGAAGCCTTCGGCCACGCCAGCGCACACGACCAGGAAGCCGCCCACCGCGCGATCGAGGATGCGGGGCGCCACTTCGATCGAATCGATCCAGCAGACGACGATCCGGCATGGGTCCAGTACTTCGATCGGACGAAGCTCACCGTCGATGCGGGCATCGCACTGGGACAGCTCGGCGACGCCGCAGCCGCCGAACCACTCATCGAGGAAGCCCTGAGAACCGAAGTGAGCACCAACCAACGCGGACGGGCGTTCCACGCCTACTGGCTAGCGCGCATCCAACTTCAACGCGGAGCAGTCGAGTTGGCGTGCAATACGGCCAGTGAAGCGCTCAGCTCGGCAACCAGGGCGGGGTCTCCGCGAGTGGCCGCGCACCTTCAGGAGTTCCGTCATCTACTGGCGCCCTACCGCAGCACCCGGCCGGCCGCCGAGATATCGGCGCGAATCCAGGAGATGCGCGACTGAGCTACGAGCCAGCCTCGTCGAGCAGCAGGTACAACACCCCGACCAGCGAGCCGCTGCTGACGATCTCCCGGCGATCGATCATGCCGCGCAGCTCGGAGAGCGGGATCCACTCGATCCGGTCGGACTCGTTGCGCTCAGTCGGCGGCCCGACGCACTCGATGGCGTCGGCTCGGAAGACAAAGTGCTCCGAGTCGGTGATCCCGTTCGCCGGCTGAGCGTAAATCAGCGACTTGACCTTCCCGACCGTCCAGCCGGTCTCCTCCAGTACCTCACGAGCAGCGGCCTCGGCGGGCGACTCGCCTGCCTCGATCAGGCCCATGGGCAACTCCCACGCCCACGAGTCGGTGATGAACCGGTGCCGCCACATCATCAGCACCTGCTTCCGGTCGTTCACCACTGCCGCCACCGCCAGGTGCCGCAGCTTGAGCACATGGTGCTCCCAGCGATGCCCGTCCGGTTGCTCGACATCGACCAGCCACACGTTCACCCAGGGGTTTTCGTAGATCGGACGTTCCCCATGGATCTTCCACTGCATCGCTGCGGCCCCTCTCGACGGACCTTCAGCATGTCAGACCCGAACAGCCATCGGACACGGTTCCACCCGACAACGCCGGTGACTGATTACCCGTCAAGCAGGCTTTCCCGAAGGCGGCTTTCCTACCTGGCGGCTGTGGTACGTTCTGCAACCGAACAGAAAATAGGCGACCCCGGCAGCGCGCCAACGCTCCGGGGTCCGGCAACAGGAGCTGACACTCCCGATGCGCGTCCATCGTAGCGCCCACGTGCGCAACTTCACCGTGCTACCCAACGCCGTGCTCCAGTACCGGCGGTTGAGCTACACCGCCCGAGGCCTGCTCGCGGACCTCCTCTCCCGCCCCGACGGCTGGCGCGAGGACGGACGACACATGGCCGACAGCAGTCCGCAGGGGCGTGGCGCCGTCCGCAAGGCCCTGAAGGAGCTGACCGAGGCCGGGTACTACCGGGTCGAGAAGATCCGCATGCCCGACGGCACGATCATCACCGAAACCCACGTCTACGACACCCCACACCCCATGGCGCCGCCGGGTACCACCCGTCCGGCGCCCGGTGAAGCGGCAACCGGCCCTGCTGGCAGCCCTGTTGTAAAGAACCGGCAGCAAGAACCCTCCCTCCCCGCAGGCCCGGCAGACGAAAGCGACCGAGGAGGAGGGGAGGAACCGCCCGAGATCCGCGAGGCGGTCGCCACCCTGTTCCGGGTGATCCGCCCCGAGCCCCGACTGCGCCTGGGCGAGGCCGAAGCCGCCGAACTCGCGCCCCTCGTCGCACAGTGGCTGCAACGCGGCGCGACCCACGCCGACCTCGCCCACGCCCTGCTGCCGGGCCTGCCCACCCCGGTGCACTCGGCGGCCGCCGTGCTCCGCTACCGCCTGGAGCACAAGGTGCCGCCCGCCCGGCCCGTTGGACGGCCACCGGCCCGGTACGTCGAGTGCGCCGAGTGCCACGACCCAGTGCCACGACCGGGCGTCTGCCGCCCGTGCGCCGGTCTGACCACCCGAACCCTCACGGCCCACAAGGGCACGGACGTGGCCACAGCAGGTGCCGCCCGAGTCCGAGCTGCCCTGCACTCCGCGATGACCGGCAGCCGACCTGCACACATCGCCGCCTGAGACACGCTGTCCCACCGGCCCGAAGGGGCACCCGCAGGAGCACGCGGCGAGGCCCGGGGCGGGCACCCGCCGACAGGCGGGTGGGGGGTGGCCGGTGGGGAACGGCGGTGAACCTGCTCAACGAAGCAGATCACGCGCGGGTGTTCACCCCGGAAACGCCGCTGCCGCGCGAACCCCGGGGGGGTTCGCGCGGCAGCGGAACGACGATCGACCGGTGACCTCAGACGTTGAAGCCGAGGGCGCGGAGCTGCTCGCGGCCGTCGTCGGTGATCTTGTCGGGGCCCCACGGCGGCATCCAGACCCAGTTGATGCGCAGGTCCTTCACCAGGCCGTCGGTGGCGGTCCGGGCCTGGTCCTCGATGACGTCGGTCAGCGGGCAGGCCGCCGAGGTGAGCGTCATGTCGATGGTGGCCACGTCGTCCTCGTCGATGTGGACGCCGTAGATCAGGCCCAGGTTGACGACGTCGATGCCCAGTTCGGGGTCGACGACGTCCATCAGGGCCTCGGTCAGGTCCTCGACGGAGACGGTGCCGGCGGTGGTGCCGACGATGCCGCCCTGGGCCTCCTCCGCAGCGGGGGCCGGGGCGCCGGTGGTTTCGTCACTCATGGTCTGTCCTCCTCTGCGGGTTCAGTCGTTCACGGCGGGGTGCTGGGCGAGCGCCTGGGCGGTGGCGTCCTTCCAGGCCATCCAGCTGAGCAGGGCGCACTTGACCCGGGCCGGGTACTTGGAGACGCCGGCGAACGCGACCGCGTCCTCCAGCACCTCCTCGTCTCCCTCACCCTGGCCCTTGCTCTGCATCAGCTCCAGGAAGGCCTCCTGGACGGCCTGCGCCTCGCCGACGGTCCGGCCGACGACCAGGTCGTTCAGCACCGAGGCGCTGGCCTGGCTGATCGAGCAGCCCTGGGACTCGTAGGAGACGTCGACGACGGTCGAGCCGTCCAGCTTCACCCGCAGGGTGATCTCGTCACCGCAGGTCGGGTTGACGTGGTGCACCTCGGCGTCGCCGTCCCGCAGCCCCTTGCCGTGGGGGTTGCGGTAGTGGTCCAGGATGATGTCCTGGTACATCGAGTCGAGCTTCATGTCCTGGGCCGTCCCGTCAGCCGAAGAAGTTCCGGACGTGGTGCAGGCCGTCGATCAGCGCGTCGACCTCGCCCGGCGTCGAGTACAGGTAGAACGACGCCCGCGTGGTCGCCGGAATTCCGTACCGCAGGCAGACCGGCCGCGCGCAGTGGTGGCCGACGCGCACGGCGATGCCCTGCTCGTCCAGCACCTGGCCCACGTCGTGCGGGTGGATGTCCCCGAGCGTGAAGGAGATCGCCGCACCGCGGTCGACGGCCGTGCGCGGGCCGATGATCCGCAGGTCGGGGACCTCGAGCAGGCGCTCGACGGCGTACTCGGTGATCGCGTGCTCGTGGGCGGCGATCTTCTCCATGCCGATGCCGGACAGGTAGTCGATGGCCGCGCCGAGCCCGACCGCCTGGGCGATCGGCGGGGTGCCGGCCTCGAACTTGTGCGGCGCCGGGGCGTAGGTGGACGAGCCCATGGTGACGGTCTCGATCATCTCGCCGCCGCCGAGGAACGGCGGGAGGTCCTCCAGCAGCTCCTGGCGGCCCCAGAGCACGCCGATGCCGGTCGGGGCCAGCATCTTGTGGCCGGTGAAGGCGACGAAGTCGGCCTCCAGCGCCTGGACGTCGAGCACCATGTGCGGCGCGGCCTGCGAGGCGTCGATGACGACCAGCGCGCCGACCGACTGGGCCTTGCGGACGATCGTCTCGACCGGGTTGACGGTGCCGAGCAGGTTGGAGACCAGGGTGAAGGAGACCACCTTGGTCTTCTCGGTGATCAGCTCGTCGATGTTCGACAGGTCGAGCCGGCCCTCGTCGGTGAGCCCGAACCACTTCAGCTTCGCGCCGCTGCGCTGCGAGAGCAGCTGCCACGGGACGATGTTGGAGTGGTGCTCCATCTCCGTGATGACGATCTCGGAGTCGGCGTCCACCCGGTACGGCTCGTCGGCCCAGGCCAGCATGTTGGCGACGAGGTTGAGCGACTCCGAGGCGTTCTTGGTGAAGATCACCTCGTTGCGGCTCGGCGCGTTGACGAAGGCCGCGACCTTGTCCCGGGCGCCCTCGTACAGCGCGGTGGCCTCCTCGGCGAGCACGTGCACGCCGCGGTGGACGTTGGCGTTGTGCCGCTCGTAGTAGGCGTTGAGCGCCTCCAGCACCTGGCGCGGCTTCTGCGACGTCGCCGCGTTGTCCAGGTAGACCAGCGGCTTGTCGTCGTGCAGCAGCCGCTGCAGGACCGGGAAGTCCTTCCGGATCGCGTCGGTGTCGAGCAGACCCGTGAACGCGTGCGTCACGCGGACGCGCCCCCCTTCACATAAGCCTCGTAGCCCTCGTTCTCCAGCTTGTCGGCCAGCTCGGCACCGCCGGACTCGACGATGCGGCCGCCCGCGAAGACGTGGACGTAGTCGGGCTTGATGTACCGCAGGATGCGGGTGTAGTGGGTCACCAGCAGGGTGCCGACCTCGCCGGTCGAGCGGACCCGGTTGATGCCCTCGGAGACGATCCGCAGCGCGTCGACGTCGAGGCCGGAGTCGGTCTCGTCGAGGATCGCGATCTTCGGCTTGAGGAGCTCCAGCTGGAGGATCTCGTGGCGCTTCTTCTCGCCGCCGGAGAAGCCCTCGTTGACGTTGCGCTCGGCGAACGCCGGGTCCATCTGGAGGGCCGACATCGCCTCCTTGACCTCCTTGACCCACAGCCGCAGCTTGGGGGCCTCGCCGCGGACGGCGGTGGCGGCGGTGCGCAGGAAGTTGCTGACCGAGACGCCGGGGACCTCGACCGGGTACTGCATGGCCAGGAAGACGCCGGCCTTGGCGCGCTCGTCGACGGACATCTCGAGGACGTCCTCGCCGTCCAGCAGCACGGTGCCGCCGGTGACGGTGTACTTGGGGTGGCCGGCCAGCGAGTAGGCGAGGGTGGACTTGCCGGAGCCGTTCGGACCCATGATGGCGTGGGTCTCGCCCTGCTTCACGGTCAGGTCGACGCCCTTCAGGATCTCGCGCGGGCCGTTCTCGGCGTCGACGGAGACGTGCAGGTCGCGGATTTCAAGGGTTGCCATGTGTACTCAGGACTCCTGGTTGACGGAGACGAGCACATCGTCCCCTTCGATCTTTACGGGGTAGACAGCGACCGGCTTGGTGGCGGGCAGGCCGGAGGGCTTGCCGGTGCGCAGGTCGAAGCTGGAGCCGTGCAGCCAGCACTCGATCATGCAGTCCTCGACCTCACCCTCGGCGAGCGAGACGTTCGCGTGCGAGCAGGTGTCGTTGATCGCGAACACCCCCTCGTCGGTGCGGACGATGGACACCGGCACGCCGTTGAGGTCCACGCGCTTGGGCACGTCCTCCTGGAGGTCGTTCAGCGCGCAGGCACGGAGAAACGTCATGGGTGTCAGACCGCCGATTCCAGCTCGGACTCGATCTTCTCCATGAGCTGCTCCTGCACCTCGGCGACGCCGATCTGCTGGAGCAGCTCGGCGAAGAAGCCGCGCACCACCAGGCGGCGGGCCTCGTCGGCCGGGATGCCGCGGGCCTGCAGGTAGAAGAGCTGCTCGTCGTCGAAGCGGCCGGTCGCCGAGGCGTGGCCGGCGCCGACGATCTCGCCGGTCTCGATCTCCAGGTTCGGGATCGAGTCGACCCGGGCGCCGTCGGTGAGCACCAGGTTCCGGTTGAGCTCGTAGGTGTCGGTGCCGAGCGCGGCGGCACGGATCAGCACGTCGCCGACCCAGACGGCGTGCGCGTCCTGGCCCTGCAGCGCGCCCTTGTAGGCCACGTTCGACCGGCAGTGCGGCGTGTCGTGGTCGATCACCAGGCGGTGCTCCAGGTGCTGGCCGGCGTCGGCGAAGTAGAGGCCGAACAGCTCGGCCTCGCCGCCGGGGGCCGCGTAGTTGACCCGCGGGTGGAGGCGGACGAGGTCCCCGCCGAAGGTCACCACGACGGACTTGTACGAGGCGTCCCGGCCGACCAGCGCGTTGTGCTGGGCGACGTGGACGGCGTCGCGGTCCCAGTCCTGGACCGAGACGAAGGTGAGCTTGGCGCCGTCGCCGACCAGCAGCTCGACGTTGGCGGCCCGGGTGCCGGTGCCGGCGTGGTTGATCACCACGACGGCCTCGGCGAACGGCTTGACGTCGATCACCACGTGGGCGAAGCGGACGCCGCCCTCGCCGCGGACGTCGATCTTGACCGGCTCGGTGAGCACCGCGTCCTTGGGGACGGTGACCACGAGCGCCTGCTCGAACCCGCTGAACGCCTGCGCGGCGACCCGGTCGACCGGGGTGCCGGCCTTGCCCAGGCGGGCGTCGTCGCGCCCGACGGTCTCGGCGGTGACGCCGTCCGGGAGCACGAACTCGACCTTGTCGCTGCCCTGCTCGGCCTGGGCCGCGGTGCCGTCGTGCAGCCCGCCGAGGCGGTGCAGCGGGGTGAACCGCCAGTCCTCCTCGCGGCCGGTGGGCACCGGGAAGTCGTTGACGTCGAAGGACGGCTTGACCGCGACGCGCGCGTCGATCGGCTGCTTGACCGTGCTGCGGCCGGTGCCCGGGCCGGCGAGCTGCGCGCCGGCGCCGGCGGTGCCGACCTCGATCGAGCCGGCGGTGGTGGAGCCGGGGGTGTTCGCGGGGACATTCAGGGGCGTGTCAGCCATGGCTGTTCGTCGTGCTCTCTTCCTCGAAAAGTCGGTGGGGCGGTCTGCGGCGGACGTCAGCCGACCGCACCCTCCATCTGCAGCTCGATCAGCCGGTTGAGCTCCAGCGCGTACTCCATCGGCAGCTCGCGCGCGATCGGCTCGACGAAGCCGCGCACGATCATGGCCATCGCCTCGGTCTCGGTGAGGCCGCGGCTCATCAGGTAGAACAGCTGGTCCTCGCTGACCTTGGAGACCGTCGCCTCGTGGCCCATGGACACGTCGTCCTCGCGGACGTCCACGTACGGGTAGGTGTCCGAGCGGGAGACGGTGTCGACGAGCAGCGCGTCGCACAGCACGTTGGACTTGGCGCCGTGCGAGCCCTCGCCGATCTCGATCAGGCCGCGGTAGGAGGTCCGGCCGCCGCCGCGCGCCACCGACTTGGAGACGATGTGCGAGGAGGTGTTCGGCGCCATGTGCACCATCTTGGCGCCGGCGTCCTGGTGCTGGCCCTCGCCCGCGAAGGCGATCGACAGGGTCTCGCCCTTGGCGTGCTCGCCCATCAGGTAGACGGCCGGGTACTTCATGGTGACCTTGGAGCCGATGTTGCCGTCGATCCACTCCATGGTCGCGCCCTCGTACGCCACGGCGCGCTTGGTGACCAGGTTGTAGACGTTGTTCGACCAGTTCTGGATCGTCGTGTAGCGGCAGCGGCCGCCCTTCTTGACGATGATCTCCACGACCGCGGAGTGCAGCGAGTCGGAGGAGTAGATCGGCGCGGTGCAGCCCTCGACGTAGTGGACGTAGGCGTCCTCGTCGACGATGATCAGCGTCCGCTCGAACTGGCCCATGTTCTCGGTGTTGATCCGGAAGTAGGCCTGCAGCGGGATGTCGACCCGCACGCCCTTCGGCACGTAGATGAACGAGCCGCCGGACCACACCGCGGTGTTCAGCGCGGCGAACTTGTTGTCGCCGGCCGGGATGACGGTGCCGAAGTACTCGTGGAACAGCTCCGGGTGCTCGCGCAGCGCGGTGTCGGTGTCCAGGAAGATGACGCCCTGCTCCTCCAGGTCCTCACGGATCTGGTGGTAGACGACCTCGGACTCGTACTGGGCGGCGACACCGGCGACGAGGCGCTGCTTCTCGGCCTCCGGGATGCCCAGCTTGTCGTAGGTGGCCTTGATGTCGGCGGGCAGGTCCTCCCAGGACTCGGCCTGCTTCTCGGTGGAGCGGACGAAGTACTTGATGTTGTCGAAGTCGATGCCGGTGAGGTCGGAGCCCCAGGTCGGCATGGGCTTCTTGCCGAAGAGCTTCAGGCCCTTGAGGCGCAGGTTGAGCATCCACTCGGACTCGTTCTTCTTCGCCGAGATGTCGCGGACGACGTCCTCGCTGAGCCCGCGCTTGGCCGCGGCACCGGCGGTGTCCGGGTCGGCCCAGCCGTACTCGTAATTGCCGAGGCCTTCGAGCTCGGGGTGCGAAACGGTGTCAGTCATGCGAGCTTCCTAACGCGCGGACGCTGAATCTTCGGTGGACGTACCGGCAGTCGGCGCTGCATCGGAGCCGTGGCCCGCGGAACGCTGGGCGGGCGACGATGCGGCACCGGGTGCCGGCACATAGGTGGTGCAGACCCCGTCGCCGTGGGCGATGGTGGCCAGCCGTTGCACATGGGTGCCCAGGAGCTGGGAGAAGACCTCGGTCTCCGCCTCGCAGAGCTGCGGGAACTGCTCGGCGATGTGCGCGACCGGGCAGTGGTGCTGGCAGAGCTGGGTGCCCGCCGGGGCCTTCGCCACGGCCGACGGGACCCGCCGCACCGTGGCAGCGTACCCGTCGGCGCTCAGGGCCTGGGCGAGGGCCTCGGCCCGCTCCCCGGCCCCGGCGCTCCGCACGGCCTCCAGGTACCTCTCGCCCTGCTTGCCGAACCGGGCCCGGGCGAAGGCGGCGACCGCCTCCTCGCCGGCGGTGCCGCCGCCGACCGAGTCGGAGATCCAGCGCAGGGCGTCGGCGGCCAGCTGGTCGTACGCCTGGTAGAAGGCGTCCCGGCCGCCGTCGGTGAGGGCGAAGACCTTGGCCGGACGGCCCCGGCCGCGGCTGCCGTAGACCCGCTGTTCGCGGGACTCGACCAGGCCGGCGGCGGCGAGCCCGTCCAGGTGACGGCGGACGGCGGCGGCGGTGAGGCCGAGGCGGCTCGCCAGGTCGGCGGCCGAGGAGGGGCCGTGGTCCAGGATCGACCGGGCGACCCGGTCGCGGGTGGCCCGGTGGCCGTCCAGCAGCACCTCGGCGGCCGTCACGGGCACGTCACAGCCGGGGGCCGACTCGGCCTCCTGCTGGGTGGCGTGCTCGCGCATGTTTTTCACAACACCAGTGTTGCGTAATTACTTCCGACAGGACAAGCCGTGATCCAGGCCTCACCCGTGTCATCTGTCACGCAGGTAAGCCTTACCTGACCTGGGAAAACGATCACCGAGGGCGGCGTGGGGGCCGGGCGTTCGGCCCTCTTACACTCGCCGGTATGCATTCCGAACCCGCGGTCCAGATCGCCGGGCTGGTCAAGCGCTACGGTGACAAGGCCGCGGTGGACGGCCTCGACCTCACCATCGCGGCCGGCGCGATCACCGCCGTCCTCGGCCCCAACGGCGCCGGCAAGACCACCACCATCGAGACCTGCGAGGGCTACCGCCGGCCCGACGCCGGCACCGTCCGCGTCCTCGGCCTCGACCCGGTCGCCCAGAACGCCGCCCTGCGCCCGCGGATCGGCGTCATGCTGCAGTCCGGCGGCGTGTACGCGGGCGCGCGCGCCGTCGAGATGCTGCGGCACACCGCCAGGCTGCACGCCCACCCGCTGGACGTCGACGCGCTGGTCGAACGGCTCGGCCTGGGCTCCTGCGGCCGCACCACCTACCGCCGGCTGTCCGGCGGCCAGCAGCAGCGGCTCGCGCTGGCCATGGCCGTGGTCGGCCGCCCCGAACTGGTCTTCCTCGACGAGCCCACCGCCGGCCTCGACCCGCAGGCCCGGCACGCCACCTGGGAGCTGGTCCGCGACCTGCGCCGGGACGGCGTCACCGTGGTCGTGACCACCCACCACATGGACGAGGCCGAGCAGCTCGCCGACCAGGTGGCCGTCGTCGACCGCGGCCGGGTGATCGCCACCGGCAGCCCCGACGAACTGTGCCGCGGCGGCTCCGAGAACGCGCTCTGCTTCGACGGCCCGCCCGGGCTCGACCTCGGCCCGCTGCTCAAGGAGCTGCCCGAAGGCGCCACCGCCGTCGAGACCGGCCCCGGCGCCTACCGCGTCGAGGCGGCCGTCGACCCCCAGCTGCTGGCCACCGTCACCGGCTGGTGCGCGGCCTCCGGCATCCTGCCCGAGCGGCTGTCCGTGCGGCGCCGCAGCCTCGAAGACGTCTTCCTCGACCTGACCGGACGGGACCTCCGCTCGTGAGCACGACCGACGTGACCGGCGCCCGCGCGGCCGCCACCGACTACTCCCCCGCGCCCGGTCCGGCCCCGGTCGGCCGGATGCTGCTCGCCCAGACCGCCTTCGAGACCAGGATGCTGCTGCGCAACGGTGAGCAGCTGCTGCTCACCGTGGTCATCCCGACCGTGCTGCTGGTGCTGTTCTCGGCCGTGGACATCGTCGCGGTGGAGGGCCCCGGCGAGCGGGTCGACTTCCTGGCCCCCGGCCTGCTGGCGCTCGCCGTGATGTCCACGGCCTTCACCGGCCAGGCCATCGCCACCGGGTTCGAGCGCCGCTACGGCGTGCTGAAGCGGCTCGGCGCCAGCCCGCTGCCGCGCTGGGCGCTGCTGACCGCGAAGACCGGTTGCGTGCTGGTCACCGAGGCGCTGCAGGTCGCGCTGCTGTCGGTGATCGCGCTGGCGCTCGGCTGGTCCCCGCAGGGCGACCCGCTGAGCGTCGCCGCGCTGCTGGTCCTCGGCACCGCCGCCTTCTCCGGGCTCGGGCTGCTGATGGCCGGCACGCTGAAGGCCGAGGCCACCCTGGCCGCCGCGAACCTGGTGTTCGTCCTGCTGCTGCTGGCCGGCGGGGTGGTCGTGCCGCTGAGCCGGTTCCCGGACGCCGTGCGGTCGGTGCTGGAGCTGCTGCCGATCTCCGCGCTCTCGGACGGCCTGCGCTCGGTGCTGCAGCACGGGGCCGGGGTGCCGTGGTCGGACCTCGGGCTGCTGGCCGGCTGGTCGGTGCTCGGACTGGCCGCCGCCGCCCGGTTCTTCCGCTGGGAGTAGGGCCCGCTTCTCCGGCGGGGAGCAGGGTCCGCCCGCCTCCCCCGCGACGACACGCGACCGCCCCCCGGCCAGGCTGGCCGGGGGGCGGTCCGCTGTCCGCCGTCAGCGGTGAGCCGTCAGCAGTGAGCGGTTCGCGAGGGCGTCAGCCCTGGCTGCCGTTGCGGCGCTTGCGGGCCAGCAGGACGAGCGCGCCGCCGACCAGCAGCACGCCGCCGCCGGCCGCCGCGATCATCGGGGTGGCGTCGCTGCTACCGGTCTGCGCGAGCACCGGGCCGTTGGTGGTGGGCACCGGGACGGGGGCCGCGGTGGTGGTCCGGCTCGGGGTCGGCGTGGCCGACGGGCTCGGGGTGGCCGACGGGCTGCTGCTCGGGGTGGTGGGCGGCACGGTCGGCGTCGGGGTCGGCGTGGGGGTCACCGTCGGCGTCGGGGTCGGCGTCGGGGTGGTGGTCTTGGTGGGCGTGGGCGTCGGCGTGGGAGTCGGCGTCGGCGTCGGCGTCGGCGTGTGGCACGGCTCGATCGTCTTGGTCTCGTCGAGGTTCCAACCCTTCTCGTTGGGCGTCTCCGTGGTCTTCACCACGAGGGTCGCCTTGATCGGGGCGGAGTGGTCCTTCACCGGGAAGGTGCCGTGGAACTCCTTGGGGAACGTCTTGTCCAGCACCTTCTCGCCGTCGATGGTGAGGCTGACGGTGTTCGTCACGCCGGCCTTGTCGCTGTAGTTGATCAGGTCGACCACGACCTTGTCGCAGGTCACCTTCCAAGTCGGCACGTGGGCCGAGGCGTTGCCGGCCAGAGCCAGGGGCAGGAGAAAACCGGCCGTCGCCGTACCGGCGAGTGCCGCCGCCCCGATCCCGATGTGCCGCCGCTGTCGCGCCATTACGCTGTTCCCCTCCGAACGGTCTTGTGCAGCAGGCGTGTTGAGTGGATCGCGGTGGCCCGCTACGACTGTCCGGGGGACTCTACCGGCACTTCCGCACCTCACCACACCCCGCCGCACGACCGGATTTCGTCTGTCGGTCCGATCCCTGATGTGCATGACCAGCCCATCACAGCCGCCACCTCGCAGAACGCGGAATCGGCGGACTTGAATGAACTTCGTCACCTCCAGACAGAACGGCGCCCGCGGTGATCGGGTTCAGTCACCGCGGGCGCCGGGCCGGGACCGCTCCGGAATCCCCGCGGGCGGGGATTCCGGGGCCCTGGTGCCGGTCGACGAACGGTCAGGCCTTCCGGGCCGCCCGCCGCCGGGTGGCGACGACGATCCCGCCGCCGGCCGCGAGCACCAGCGCACCGCCGATCGCCAGCGGAAGGACCGGGCCGGAGCCGGTGTGCGCGAGGTTGCCGCCCGCGTCGGTCCGCGGGGACGGGCTGCCCGACGCGGAGGCCTGGACGGCCGGCGCACCCGCCGTACCCGTGGCCGACGGGGCGGCCGGGCTGCCGCTCGCACCGGGCTTGCCGCCCGCCGGGGCGGACGACGTGGCCGAGGGGCTCGCCGAGCCGCCGGGGGCGGTCGGGGTGCCCGACGCGCCGGGGGTGGCGCTCGCGCTCGGCGCGGTGGTCGCCGACGGCGACCCGCTCGGCACCACCGGCGGCACGGTGGGCGTGGCGGTCGGCGTCGGGAGGACGGCCGGCAGGCAGCCGGTGAAGGGGTAGTGGTGCGTCTCCGCGCCCGCCGTGCCGGTCAGCGAGGCGACGATGACCGACCCGTTGACCGGGGCCCCGCCGGACGGCTTCCCCCCGTTGACCCCGGGGGTGTTCAGGGAGAGCGCGGCGTTCGGCGCCAGGACGGTACCGGCCCAGGCGGTGTCGCCCTTCTTGGTCACCTTGGTCGCGGTGGGGAAGTTCCAGAGCAGCTTGGCCCGGATCGCGCCGCCGGCCGCGCTCTGGCTCTTGTCGTCCAGGACGAAGGCCGACTTGCCCTCGTCCCAGAGGAAGAACCCGCTCGTCCCGGCGGCCGCCATGTCGTAGGAGCCACCGGTCACGTTGACGACGGCCACCGAGCCGACGGGCACCTTGACGTAGACCTCCTTGGCGCCCTGCAGCTTCGCGGCGTCGACGGTGAAGGCGTTGTACGCGGCGTCGGCGCCGGTGAGGGTGAGCTTGACGCCCTCGGCCCGCACGGTGGCACCGGCGGTCTGCGGGGCGGCGGCCAGCGCGGTCGAGGCGGCGCGCAGCTTGGCGAACTCGGCCTTGAAGTCGATCGGCGAGGCGCCCTGGGTGATAGCGCCCTGGTGCGCCTGGACGACGGCGCCCTCGGCCTTGGCACCGTAGACGCCGTTGCCCTTCATGACCTGGGTGTTGTGGCCGGTGATCCGGCCGGCGACGACCAGCGCGTTCTTGCCGGGCAGGGCGTCCACCTCGGCGGCGGAGAGCTCCTGACCGACCGAGAAGCCGCCGGTGAAGTCGGCGTTGCCGCCGACCGCGACGGCGCCCTCGGCGTCGGGGGTGTGGGTGTCGTCGCCCTCGACGAACTCGCCGTAGAGGTTGGCGACGCCGAGGCTGCGGCACTCCTGGGCGGGGGCGGGGCCGGCGGCGTGGGCGGCCGGGGCGGCGAGACCGGCCAGGGCGAGCGAACCGCCGACCGCGAGCGCGGCGGCGGACGTGGGTATGCGCATGTGCAGAATCTCCGCTTGCGTGCGGGCGTCGATGGGAGAGGCCCGAAATGGTATGGACCAAAGCCGCACTCTCTCGACCCCGACCGCAATTGGTCAAGACCATTGCACGCCGTGACCGGAATGCACCTTCTGTCCCGCGTGTCTCGGTCTGCGTGTCGCCGGCCCCGCCCGACACGGCACCCCACCGACGCCGCGCGCCGCCCCCGCCCCGCCCCAAGATCGCCTGTAAGGCCGCCTACGATTGACCCCGTGCCTAACCCCTTCTCCCTGCTCGCCGACCGCTGGCAGCCCTCCGCCGCGATGGTCCGGCGCGCCGCGTTCGCCGCGCTGGTGATGAGCGTGGTGATCGTCGTCACCGGCGGCGCCGTCCGCCTCACCGCCTCCGGCCTCGGCTGTACCACCTGGCCCCGCTGCACCGACGAGAGCCTGACGCCGACCGCCGAGATGGGCTTCCACGGCGTCGTCGAGTTCACCAACCGGATGCTCACCTACGTGCTGAGCGCCGCGGTCGGCTGGGCCATCCTGGCCGCCCGCTGCCTCCCCTGGCCTTCGGCCGGGGGGACCTCCAAGCCCTGGCGGAGCAGCCTGACCAGGCTCGGCTGGGCGCAGTTCTGGCTGGTGATGAGCAACGCGGTGCTCGGCGGCATCACCGTGCTGACGGGCCTGAACCCGTACACGGTGGCGCTGCACATGATCGCCGCGATGGCGCTGGTCTGGGTCGCACTGCTGATGTGGGAGCGGAGCAAGGAGGGCGACGGCCCGGCGAAGCTGTCGGTCGCCCGCCCGATCCACCGGCTGTCCTACGTCCTGGTGGCGGTCGTCGGCCTGCTGGTCGCCGCCGGCACCCTGGTCACCGGCGCCGGCCACCACCCGGGCACGCCGAAGGACAACAAGATCGTCCCGCGGATCCCGATCGACTACGACAGGCTGGCCCAGTTCCACGCCGACTTCGCCTTCGTGTCGGTGGGCCTGACCATCGCGCTGATCTTCGTCCTCGCCGCCGTCAAGGCCCCGCCCGCGGCCAAGGCCCGCACGAAGGAACTGCTGGCGGTACTGCTGCTCCAGGGTGTGCTGGGCTTCGTCCAGTACTTCACCGACGCCCCCGAGCTCATGGTCGGCCTCCACATGCTCGGCGCGAGCCTCACCTGGATCGCCGCCCTGAGGATCCCCCTCGCCCTGCGCGTGCGGGAGGCCGAGGAGACCGCGGCCGCCACCCCGGCCCCGCGGACCCCCGAGACCGCCACCGCCTGAGCAGAAGCAGGACCCACGCCGAAGGCCCCCATCCGAGCGGGATGGGGGCCTTCGCCGTCATCACAGCAGCCGTCGGCCGTCATGGGTACGGATCATCTCCGCCGCGTCGTCCCGAAGCGCATCCAGGACCCGGACGGCATAGACCTCGGCCATGCTCCAGCCGACCAGCTTCTGCAACCTCGACTGCACCTATTGCTACCTGCCGCACCGTGACCGGCGGAACCACATGACCGTCGAGGTCGCGAGCGCCGTGGCCGACTCGCTCGCCGAGTTCGCCGGCCGCGACCCGGACCGGCCCCTGGACGTCGTCTGGCATGCCGGTGAGCCGCTGACTCTGGGCGTGCGCCGCTTCGCCGAGCTGCTCGCCCCGTTCGAGCCGTTGCGACGGGCCGGCCTGGTGCATCACTACGTACAGACCAACGCCACGCTGGTCACCGACGCCTGGTGCGACTTCCTCACCGCACACCGGTTCCGCGTGGGCGTCAGCATCGACGGCCCGGCCACCCTCAACGCCCAACGCATCGACCGCAGGGGCAAGGCTGCCTTCGACCGCATCGTGAAAGGCATCGCCCGACTGCGTGCGGCAGGCATCGCCTTCTCGGTGATCGCCGTGGTCACGACGGACAGCATCGGCCACCCCGAGGAACTCCTCGAATTCCTCGCCGGGCTCGGATGTCACAGCATCGGCATCAACATCGAGGAGGCCGAGGGGATCATCACCAGGACGGCCGACGGATCGGCCTGCACGTCGACAACTGGGACAAGCTGCCGTACCGCGAGAAGCACCGGGGCCGGCGACGACTCTGCCTCAACCTCGGCCCGGGCACCCGGTACATCCTGCTCGGCGATGTCGACATCCAGGCCATCTGTCGCACCGTCCACGACGACCACGAACGTCAGTACCCGCACACCGACGATCTTCGAAGCTACGTCGCCCGCCACGAGCCGCTGCGATGTTTCCGCATCCGCCTCGCACCCGGCGAGGGCTACATCGCCCCGACCGAGCTCATGCCACACGACGGCTCCACCGAGGACCAGCCGGAGCCGTCCACCGCGGCGTTCTGGCTCGGCCGATGGCCCCGAGGAGTCCTGCCGAGCCTGATCTGAGCGATGCCGGAGCACCGGTCCGGCCGGGCGTGGCGGGCGGTGTCCGGCCAGGCCCGGGCACCGCGCGCGGCGGCCCGGTTCCCCCGGGTGGGGGAACCGGGCCGCCGGTGTCGTGGGGGCGGGGCTCAGCCGCCGAGCTGGATGCCGGCCATCCGCTTCCACTCGTAGGAGCCGGTCTTCACCCTGAGGCCCAGCTCGCCCTCGAAGGAGTCGTGCAGGGTCAGGCCCGCGATCTCGACGGCCCGGCGGCCGACGGCGTAGCTGGGGGCGACCTGGTCGCCCCAGGCGCCGTCCGCGCCGACCACGGCGATCCGGGTGGCCACGGCGCCGACGTACTCGACGACCGCGTCGGCGCTGCCGCCGTGCTGCCGGGCGAAGCTGGTCAGGTTCTTGGCGATGCGCTTGGCGCGGCGCTCGGTGCGGGCGTCCGGCGCGGCGGCGGTGGCGGTCTCTGCGCTGCTCATGCCCGCATGCTACCCACCGGTAGTGGCGCTGGCGACGGGAGCGGCCTGTGCACCGGGCCACATACTGGAGGGGTGACGTTCCAAGGCTGGCCCGCCGAGGCGCTCGAGTTCTACGAGCACCTGGAGGCCGACAACTCGAAGACCTACTGGCAGGCCCACAAGGACCGGTACGAGGACGCCGTGCGGGCCCCGATGGAGCTGCTGCTCGCCGACCTGGAGCCCGAGTTCGGGCCCGCGAAGATCTTCCGCCCCAACCGGGACGTCCGGTTCAGCGCCGACAAGTCCCCGTACAAGACGCACATCGGCGCGCACCTGGAGGCCGGCGGCTACGTCCAGCTCTCCGCCGACGGCCTCGCCTGCGGCAACGGGATGTACCAGCTCGCCTCCGACCAGCTGGAGCGCTACCGCGCCGCCGTCGCCGAGGACGTGAGCGGCGCCGACCTGGAGCGGGTGATCGCCGCGGTGGAGAAGGACGGCCCGCAGGTGTTCGGCCGGGACAGCCTCAAGTCCGCCCCGCGCGGCTACCCCAAGGACCACCCGAGGATCGAGCTGCTGCGCCACAAGGGCCTGGTGGCCTGGCAGGAGTGGGAGCCGGCGAAGTGGCTGGGCACCCGCTCCGCCTACACCCGGATCACCGCCTTCCTGCGCGCCTCCCAGCCGCTGAAGGACTGGCTGGACGAGCGCGTCGGCCCCTCCGGGCTGCCCGCCCGCTGAAACGCGAGAGCCACCGAAACGCGAGAGCCCCCCGAACGTGCGAGCCGCCGAAACGCGAGACCCCCCGAACGCCGAGGAGCCCCGGTCCACCGGACCGGGGCTCCTCCGCGCTGCGCGCGCTACTTCACGAACGGGTCGATCGCGCAGACCACGAACAGCAGCGACAGGTAGGTGATCGACCAGTGGAACAGCCGCATCTCCTTGAGCTTGGCACCCACCACCCCGGCCTTGGCCCGGGCGTACAGGGCGTGCGCCTCGCGCAGCCACGCCGCGCCCAGCACGACCGCCGCCACCGGGTACAGCCAGCTCATGTGCCCGAGCGGCCACAGGGCCAGCGAGACGGCCACCATCACCCAGGAGTAGGCGACGACCTGCTTGCCGACGGCCACGTTCCCCTTGACCACCGGCAGCATCGGCACGCCGGCCCGCAGGTAGTCGTCGCGCACCTTCATCGACAGCACCCAGGTGTGCGGCGGCGTCCAGAAGAACACCACCAGGAACAGCACGACCGCCGCCCAGGACACCGAGTTGGTGACGGAGGACCAGCCGACCAGCACCGGCATGCAGCCGGCGATGCCGCCCCAGACGATGTTCTGCGAGGTGCGCCGCTTCAGCCCGAGCGTGTAGACGAAGACGTAGAACAGCAGGGCGCCCAGCGCCAGGCCGGACGAGAGCCAGTTGACGCCGAAGCCCAGCAGCAGGGTCGACACGACGGCGAGGACGACGCCGAACACCAGCGCCTCGCGCGGCGACACCATGCCGGTGACGATCGGACGGCGCTCGGTGCGCGACATCACCGCGTCGATGTCACGGTCGATGTACATGTTGAGGGCGTTGGCGCCGCCCGCCGAGAGGTAGCCGCCGACCACGACCTTGAGCACCAGCAGCATGTTCGGGACGCCCTGCTGGGCCAGGAACATCACCGGCACGGTGCTCATCAGCAGCAGCTCGATGATCCGGGGCTTGGTCAGTGCGACGAACGCGCCGACACGGGCCCCGATCGGCCGGTGCGCAGGCGTCGCCCCGGTGACCCCGGCGGGACGGGTTTCGACGGCGGTCACTAACACCCCAACTGAAGATGAATCCTCGCAGGCGTCCACAGGAACGAAGGGTCCCGAAATCGTCCGCTCTGCGCGTACCACGACACCATAGACGTTCCATATCTCCCCACCGGCTCCGGGGTCCCCCGGCGAGGCCGAACGCACACCCCCGGGTGAACCGACTGGGTGAACCGACGAACCCGCTCCGGCGCGCCCGCGGTCCCCCGTCCTGACCACCTGGGCGGCAGTGGCCGACAAACCAGGAGACCCTTGGACATAAGCAGGCAGAACGCCCTGGTGGGAATCACCATACGGAATTCCCGGTTGTCTCAGCACGGAGGGTGAGCCCCGGCCCGGGCGGTAGGCTCGCACGCAGAAGCGGGATCTACCCTCCGTGACCGGCACCATCCAGTGTCGAGACCACAGCGCCGTGGCCGACCCGGTCCCCATTCACGGGGTCACTCTTCAATGGAAGGAGCCCTGAGACAGGGTGAGCACGACGCCGACGAACGCATTCGAGTGGTCCGAGCTGGATGAGCGCACGGTTGACACCGCGCGGGTCCTGGCCATGGACGCCGTCCAGAAGGTCGGCAACGGACACCCCGGGACGGCCATGTCGCTGGCCCCGGCCGCGTACCTGATCTTCCAGCGGTTCCTGCGCCACGACCCGACCGACCCGTCCTGGGTCGGCCGCGACCGGTTCGTCCTCTCCCCCGGGCACACCAGCCTGACCCTCTACACCCAGCTCTACCTGTCCGGCTACGGCCTGGAGCTGGACGACCTCAAGGCCTTCCGCGTCGCGGGCAGCCGCACTCCGGGGCACCCGGAGCACGGCCACACCGCGGGTGTGGAGACCACCACCGGCCCCCTCGGCCAGGGCATCGCGAACGCGGTGGGCATGGCGATGGCCGCCCGCTACGAGCGCGGCCTGTTCGACCCGGACGCCGCCGCCGGCGAGAGCCCCTTCGACCACACGATCTGGGCCATCGTCTCCGACGGCGACCTGGAGGAGGGCATCTCCGCCGAGGCCTCCTCGCTGGCCGGCCACCAGAAGCTGGGCAACCTGGTCGCCCTGTACGACGACAACCACATCTCGATCGAGGGCGACACCGAGACCGCCTTCTCCGAGGACGTCCTCAAGCGCTACGAGGCGTACGGCTGGCACGTCCAGCGGGTCGTCCCGAAGGCCAACGGCGACATCGACGTCGCCGCCCTGGCCGAGGCGCTGGACGCCGCGAAGGCCGAGACCTCCCGCCCGTCGATGATCGCTATGCGCACGATCATCGCCTGGCCGGCCCCGGACGCCCAGAACACCGCCAAGGCCCACGGCTCCGCGCTCGGCGCCGCCGAGATCGCCGCCACCAAGAAGGTCCTGGGCTTCGACCCGGAGAAGACCTTCGAGGTCGCCGACAAGGTGATCGAGCACGCCCGCCTGGTCATCAAGCGCGGCAAGGCCGCCCGCGACCAGTGGCAGCAGTCCTTCGAGGCGTGGCGCGCCGCCAACCCGCACCGCGCCGCCGAGTTCGACCGCATCCAGGCCGGCGAACTGCCCGAGGGCTGGAAGAAGACCGTCCCGTCCTTCCCCGCCGGCAAGGAGGTCGCCACCCGCAAGGCCTCCGGCGAGACCCTCAAGGCGATCGGCGCGGTGATCCCGGAGCTGTGGGGCGGCTCGGCCGACCTCGCGGAGTCCAACCTCACCACCATCGACGAGGAGAGCTCGTTCCTGCCCGAGGGCAACCCGCTGAAGAGCGCGAGCCCGTACGGCCGGACGATCCACTTCGGCATCCGCGAGCACGCCATGGGCTCCACCATGAACGGCATCGCGCTGCACGGGAAGACCCGCGTGTACGGCGGCACCTTCCTGGTCTTCGCCGACTACATGCGCCCGGCCGTGCGCCTGGCCGCGCTGATGAAGCTGCCGGTCACCTACGTCTGGACGCACGACTCGATCGGCCTGGGCGAGGACGGCCCGACCCACCAGCCGGTCGAGCACCTGGCCTCGCTGCGCGCCATCCCGGGCCTGGCCATGGTCCGCCCGGCCGACGCCAACGAGACCGCCGTCGCCTGGCGCACCGTGATCGAGCGGCAGACCAGCCACCCCGGCCCGGTCGGCCTGGCGCTCACCCGCCAGAACGTCCCGACCTTCGACCGCGAGGTCTTCGGCTCCGCCGAGGGCACCGCGAAGGGCGCGTACGTCCTGGCCGAGGCGTCCACCGGCGACCCGCAGGTGATCCTGCTGGGCACCGGTTCGGAGGTCCAGCTGGCGGTCAACGCCCGCGAGGTGCTGGAGGCCGAGGGCATCGCCACCCGGGTCGTCTCGGTCCCGTCGTTCGAGTGGTTCCAGGAGCAGGACCAGGCCTACCGCGACAGCGTGCTGCCGCCGTCGGTCAAGGCCCGCGTGTCGGTCGAGGCCGGCATCGCCCAGGGCTGGCGCGAGCTGGTCGGCGACCACGGCCGGATCGTCTCGCTGGAGCACTTCGGCGCCTCCGCCGACTACAAGGTGCTGTTCGAGGAGTTCGGCCTGACCGCCGAGCGCGTGGTGGCCGAGGCGCACAACGCCCTGCGCTCCCTCGAGGCCGTCAACCGCTGACGCGTTCCGGGCCGGGCCCGAGACCCGCACGTCGAAGGCCCGGCCCCTCTGACTACCCCACGAAGCAGAAGAAGACGAAGGACTGAGCACCATGACTGACGCACTGAAGCGCCTCAGCGACGAAGGCGTGGCGATCTGGCTGGACGACCTCAGCCGCAAGCGGCTGAACTCCGGCAACCTGGCCGAGCTGGTGCAGAACAAGCACGTGGTGGGTGTCACCACCAACCCGACCATCTTCCAGAAGGCGATCGGCGGCAGCGGCGACGACTCGTACGACGGCCAGCTGCGCGACCTCGCCGTCCGCAAGGTCACCACCGACGAGGCGATCCGCATGATCACCACCTCGGACGTGCGCGACGCCGCCGACGTGCTGCGCCCGGTCTACGACGCCTCCAACGGCCGCGACGGCCGGGTGTCCATCGAGGTCGACCCGCGGCTGGCCCACGAGACCGCGGCCACCGTGGCCGAGGCCAAGCAGCTGTGGTGGCTGGTGGACCGCCCGAACGTGTTCATCAAGATCCCCGCCACCAAGGCCGGTCTGCCCGCGATCGCCGAGGTGATCGGCAAGGGCATCAGCGTCAACGTCACGCTGATCTTCTCGCTGGAGCGCTACAAGGCCGTCATCGACGCCTACCTGACCGGCCTGGAGGCCGCCAAGGCCAAGGGCCTGGACCTCTCCCAGATCGAGTCGGTCGCCTCCTTCTTCGTGTCCCGCGTGGACACCGAGATCGACAAGCGCCTGGACAAGATCGGCGGCGACGCCCGGGACCTGCGCTCCAAGGCCGCCCTGGCCAACGCCCGCCTCGCCTACCAGGCGTACGAGGAGGTCTTCGGCTCGGTCGACGGCAAGACCGCCGGCAGCGCCCGCTGGAAGGCCCTGGAGGCCGCCGGCGCCAAGGCCCAGCGCCCGCTGTGGGCCTCCACCGGCGTCAAGGACCCGGCGCTGCCGGACACCCTGTACGTCACCGAGCTGGTCGCCCCCGGCACCGTCAACACGATGCCCGAGGCCACCCTGGACGCCACCGCGGACCACGGCGTGGTCACCGGCGGCACCATCGTCCCCAACTACGCCGACGCCAAGGCCGTCATGGACGCCATCGCCGCCGCCGGCGTGGACTACGACGACGTGGTCCAGGTGCTGGAGGACGAGGGCGTGGAGAAGTTCGAGCAGTCCTGGAACGAGCTGCTCGACACCGTCACCGCCTCGCTCGCCTCCTTCGCCGACGAGAAGTGACCTTTCGCTCACACAGCCAGCGCACGAAAGCGGAGCCCATCAAGTGAGCACTGATTTCCCCGAGTTGACGTCGGAGTCGGACGCGGACGATCTCCCGCCGGCGCCCGTCAACCCGCTTCGTGACCCGGCAGACCGACGGCTCCCGCGCATCGCGGGGCCGTCGGGCCTGGTCATCTTCGGAGTCACCGGCGACCTCTCCCGCAAGAAGCTCATGCCGGCCATCTACGACCTGGCCAACCGCGGCCTGCTGCCGCCGGGCTTCTCGCTCGTCGGCTTCGCCCGCCGCGAGTGGGAGGACGAGGACTTCGCCAAGGAGGTCCACGACGCGGTCCGGGACCACGCCCGCACCCCGTTCCGGGAGGAGGTCTGGCAGCAGCTCGCCAAGGGCATGCGCTTCGTCCAGGGCACCTTCGACGACGACGACGCCTTCGACAAGCTCCGCGCCACCATCGAGGAGCTGGACAAGGCCCAGGGCACCGGCGGCAACTTCGCCTTCTACCTGTCCGTCCCGCCGAAGTTCTTCCCGACCGTCGTCCAGCAGCTGAAGAAGCACGGTCTGGCCGACCCCCCGCAGGGCTCCTGGCGGCGCGCCGTCATCGAGAAGCCCTTCGGTCACGACCTGGAGAGCGCCCAGGAGCTCAACAAGGTCGTCCACGAGGTCTTCCCCCGGGACGAGGTCTTCCGGATCGACCACTACCTGGGCAAGGAGACGGTCCAGAACATCCTGGCGCTGCGCTTCGCCAACCAGATGTTCGAGCCGATCTGGAACCGGTCCTACGTCGACCACGTGCAGATCACCATGGCCGAGGACATCGGCATCGGCGGCCGGGCCGGCTACTACGACGGCATCGGCTCCGCCCGCGACGTCATCCAGAACCACCTGCTGCAGCTGATGGCGCTCACCGCCATCGAGGAGCCGGCGTCCTTCCACCCGAAGGCGCTGGTGGCGGAGAAGCTCAAGGTGCTCAGCGCCGTCAAGCTCCCCGCCGACCTCGGCCGGCACACCGTGCGCGGCCAGTACGCGTCCGGCTGGCAGGGCGGCGAGGAGGTGGTCGGCTACCTGGACGAGGACGGCATCAACCCGGACTCCAAGACCGACACCTATGCGGCCATCAAGCTGGAGATCAACAACCGCCGCTGGGCGGGCGTCCCGTTCTACCTGCGCACCGGCAAGCGGCTGGGCCGCCGGGTCACCGAGATCGCGGTGGTCTTCCAGCGCGCCCCGTACCTGCCGTTCGACTCCTACGCGACCGAGGAGCTGGGGCAGAACGCCCTGGTCATCCGGGTCCAGCCGGACGAGGGCGTGACGGTGCGGTTCGGCTCCAAGGTGCCGGGCACCTCCTTCGAGGTCCGGGACGTCACGATGGACTTCGCCTACGGCGAGTCCTTCACCGAGTCCAGCCCGGAGGCGTACGAGCGGCTCATCCTCGACGTGCTGCTCGGCGACGCCAACCTGTTCCCGCGCCACCAGGAGGTCGAGCTCTCCTGGCAGATCCTCGACCCGATCGAGAGGTACTGGGACACCCACGGCAAGCCCGCCCAGTACGCGGCGGGGACCTGGGGCCCCGTCGAGGCGGACGAGATGCTCGCACGAGACGGCAGGAGCTGGCGCCGGCCATGAAGATCGACCTCACCAACACGACGTCGAGCAAGATCAACGCCGCGCTGATGGAGGCGCGCCGGGCCAGTGGCTCCACCGCCGCCGGCATGGTGCTCACCCTGGTGATCGTGACCGACGAGGGCAGCGCCTACGACGCCCTCAAGGCCGCCAACGACGCCTCCCGCGAGCACCCCTCGCGCACCCTCGCGGTGATCAAGCGCGCCGGTCGCTCGCCGCGGGCCCGCGCCGAGACCCGGCTGGACGCCGAGATCCTGGTCGGCTCCGACGCCGGCTCCGGAGAAACGGTCATCCTGCGCATGCACGGCGAACTCGCCGCGCACGCCCAGTCGGTGGTCCTGCCGCTGCTGCTGCCGGACGCCCCGGTCGTGGTCTGGTGGCCGGACAACGCGCCGCTGCACCCCGCGCAGGACCCGCTCGGCTCGATCGCCCAGCGCCGGATCACCGACGCGGTCACCGCCGAGTCCCCGGTCGGCCAGCTCGCCCAGCGGGCCCAGAGCTACACCCCGGGCGACACCGACCTGGCCTGGACCCGGATCACCGGCTGGCGCTCCATGCTGGCCGCCGCGCTGGACCAGCGCCCGTCCCAGCTCACCTCCGCGGTGGTCGAGGGCGAGTCCTACAACCCCAGCGTCGAGCTGCTCGGCCTCTGGCTGCACAACCGGCTGCACGTGCCGGTCGAGCGGGTCGTCACCGGCGGCCCGGGCATCACCGCGGTGCACCTGCGCACCAAGGACGGCGACATCACCCTGGACCGCCCGGACGGCCTGATGGGCACGCTCTCCATGCCCGGCTCCCCGGACCGCCAGGTGGCGCTCAAGCGCCGCGAGACCGCGGAGCTGATCGCCGAGGAGCTGCGCCGGCTCGACCCGGACGACATCTACGCGACGGCCGTGCGCACGCCCGTCGACCGGCTGCGCGAGCCGGACGGCGCGGAGACCGCGGCGGCCGAGCGGGCCGCCCGGGCCCAGGTCGCGGACGCCGTGGTGGCCGAACCGGCCCGGGTGACGGTCAAGGTCCCCACCGAGGCCCTCGCCGAGGCCGCGGGCGAGGCCGCGACCGCGCACAAGGAGCCGAAGGCCGCCGGGACGTCCACGGCGGGCAAGGCCGTACCGGGCAAGGCCGGCGCCGGCAAGGCCGTGACGGGCAAGGCGGCGACCGGCAAGGCCGCGGCGAAGAAGGCCCCGGCCAAGAAGCCCGCCAAGCGCGCCCCCAAGGGGAGCGCATGACCAACGCCACCCCGCAGCTGGTCGTCCACCGGGACAAGGAGCTGATGGCCCAGGCGGCCGCGGCCCGCCTGATCACCCGGATCGTGGACGCCCAGGCCGCCCGCGGCAGCGCCTCGGTGGTGCTCACCGGCGGCCGCAACGGGAACGCCCTGCTGGCCGCGATCGCCGCCTCCCCGGCGCGCGACGCGGTCGACTGGGCGCGGCTGGACCTCTGGTGGGGCGACGAGCGGTTCGTCCCCGCCGCGGACCCGGACCGCAACGCCGTCCAGGCGCGGGCCGAGCTGCTGGACGCCGTCCCGCTCGACCCGGCGCGGGTGCACGAGATGCCCGCCTCGGACGGCGTGGACGGCTCGGACGTGGAGACCGCCGCGGCCCGCTACGCGGAGGAGCTGGCGAAGGCGGCCGGCCCGGGCGACCGGCTCCGCGTCCCGGCCTTCGACGTGCTGCTGCTCGGCGTCGGCCCGGACACCCACGTCGCCTCGCTCTTCCCCGGTCACCCGGGCGTGCGGGAGACGGAGCTGACCGTGGTCGGCGTGCGCGGGGCCCCCAAGCCCCCGCCCACCCGGGTCTCGCTCACCCTGCCGGCGATCCGGGCCGCCCGCGAGGTCTGGCTGCTGGCGGCCGGCGAGGACAAGGCGGGCGCGGTCGCGCTGGCCCTGTCCGGCCCCGGCGAGCTGCAGGCCCCGGCCTCCGGCGCCTACGGCCGCAGCCGCACCCTGTGGCTGCTGGACCGCGCCGCGGCGGAGCGGATCCCGCCCCAGCTGTACCCGCCGGCCTCCGCCTAGGCCCTGTCCGGCGGACGGGGGCCGGCAGCGGCCGCCGACGCGAAAGGGGCGCCACCGTCGATGACGGTGGCGCCCCTTCTCAGCACTCGGCCCGCGGCCCGCGGGTCGGTCCGACCTCAGATCTCGCCGCGCAGCTTGGCCAGCGCCTCGGCGAGGATCGCCTCGCCGTCGGCGTCGGTGCGCCGCTCGCGGACGTACGCGAGGTGGGTCTTGTAGGGCTCGTTGCGCGAGGGCGCGGGCGGGTTGTGCTCGTCCTGCCCGGCCGGGAAACCGCAGCGCGGGCAGTCCCAGGTGTCCGGGATGACGGCCTCGGCGGCGAAGCTCGGACGGGTCTCGTGCTTGTTAGCGCACCAGAAGGAGATCCGGTTGCGGGGGGCGGACTCGCCGCGCTCCGCCTCGCCCATCGGGCCGGCTCCGACCCTGCTGCCACGGATGGCGTTGCCACTTGCCACGGTCTGACTCCCTGCGTGCTGGTGCGCCGACCCGCCGCGGTGCGCGTCGGTGGCGAAAGTCGTCCTAGTGTAAGCAGGAGTTAAGCGTCCACCGCCATCGCCTCCGCCCCCCGACCGTCCCAGGATAGGCGCTCGGGCGACGGGGCGTCAGGGTTACGTCAGCTCTTGTACTTCAGCACCAGGCTCAGCACGATGATGCTGGCGAACCAGCCGACACCGACCACGATCGTGATGCGGTCCAGGTTGCGCTCCGCCACCGCCGAACCACCACCGGTGGACATGGCGCCGCCACCGAACATGTCCGACAGGCCGCCGCCCTTCCCCTTGTGCAGCAGCACCAGCAGGATCATCAGCAGACTGAAGATGATCAGGGCAATCGAGAACCCGAGAACCACGACGGGACCAACTCTCTCGTATCTTCGGCGAAGGGGCCGGGCCGCGTACGGCGGTCCGGCCCCAAAGCCTACGTTGCTGCAGCGGCGTTAGCCTACTGCCTGCTCACGGTAGCGCACGATCTTGACGAACTCGTCGGCGTCCAGGGAGGCGCCGCCGATCAGGCCGCCGTCGACGTCGGGCTTGGCCATCAGGCCGGCCGCGCTCGACGACTTCACCGAACCGCCGTACAGCACGCGGACCTTGCCGGCCAGCTCGGCGTCGTACAGCTCGGCCAGGCGCTGCCGGATGGCGGCGCAGACCTCCTGCGCGTCCTCCGGGGTGGCCACCTCGCCGGTGCCGATCGCCCAGACCGGCTCGTAGGCGACCACGACGGACTCGGCCTGGTGGGCCGGGACGTCGGCCAGGCCGCCGTCCAGCTGGGCCAGGGTGTACTCGACGTGGGTACCGGCCTTGCGGACGTCCAGCGGCTCGCCGATGCACAGGATCGGGGTGACCCCGGCCCGGTAGGCGGCCTTGACCTTGGCGTTGACGATCTCCTCGTCCTCGCCGTGGTACTGGCGGCGCTCCGAGTGGCCGATCACCGCGTAGGTGCACTTGAGCTTGGCCAGCATCGGGCCGGAGACCTCGCCGGTGTAGGCACCGGAGTCGTGCTGCGAGATGTCCTGCGAGCCGTACTTGATCTTCAGCTTGTCGCCGTCGACCAGGGTCTGCACCGACCGCAGGTCGGTGAACGGGACCAGGACCGCGACCTCGACGGCCTCGTAGTCCTTGTCGGCCAGCGCGAACGCCAGCTTCTGGGTGTGCTGGATGGCCTCGAGGTGGTTGAGGTTCATCTTCCAGTTGCCCGCCATCAGCGGGAGACGCTCAGTCATTGCTTCAGCCTTCCAGGGCGGCGAGACCGGGGAGGGTCTTGCCCTCCAGGTACTCGAGGCTCGCGCCACCGCCGGTCGAGATGTGTCCGAATGCGTTCTCGTCGAAGCCCAGGATGCGGACGGCCGCGGCGGAGTCGCCGCCGCCGACCACGGTGAACGCGTCGCTGTCCAGCAGGGCCTGCGCGACGGCCTTGGTGCCGTTCGCGTAGTCGGGGTGCTCGAAGACGCCCATCGGGCCGTTCCAGAACACCGTGCCGGCGTCGGCCAGCTTGGCCGCGTACAGCTCGCGGGTCGCCGGGCCGATGTCCAGGCCCTCCTGGTCGGCCGGGATGGCGTCCGAGGCGACGACGGTGGGGTTGGCCGGGGCCTTGGTCTTGAGGTCGGGGAACTCGGCGGAGACCAGGACGTCCACCGGCAGGACGAACTCGACGCCCCGCTTCTCCGCCTCGGCCAGGTACTCCAGGACGGTCGGGATCTGGTCCTTCTGCAGCAGGGAGATGCCGACCTCGTGGCCCTTGGCCGCGAGGAAGGTGTACGCCATGCCGCCGCCGATGAGGATCCGGTCGGCCTTCTTCAGCAGGTTGTCGATCACGCCGAGCTTGTCCGACACCTTGGCGCCGCCGAGTACGACCACGTACGGGCGGGCGACCTCGTCGGTGAGCTTCTTCAGCACGCCGACCTCGGTGGCGATCAGGTCGCCGGCGGCGTGCGGCAGCAGCGCCGGCAGGTCGAACACCGAGGCGTGCTTGCGGTGCACGGCGCCGAAGCCGTCGCCGACGTACAGGTCGGCCAGGGCGGCGAGCTGCTCGGCGAAGGCGCCGCGCTCGGCGTCGTCCTTGCTGGTCTCGCCGGCGTTGAAGCGCAGGTTCTCCAGCAGCACGACCCCGCCGTCGGCCAGCGCGGCCACGGCGGCGCTGGCGCTCTCGCCCACGGTGTCGGTGGCGAAGGCGACGTCCTTGCCGAGGATCTCGCCGAGGCGCACGGCCGCCGGCGCGAGCGAGTACTGCGGGTCCGGCTCACCCTTGGGGCGGCCGAGGTGGGAGGCGACGACGACCTTGGCACCGCGCTCGACGAGCTTGGCGATGGTCGGGGCGACCGCACGGATCCGACCGTCGTCGGTGATCGTGCTGCCGTCCAGCGGGACGTTCAGGTCGGCGCGGACGAACACGCGCTTGCCGGCGACGTCGAGGTCTTCGATGGTCTTCACGGGTTCTTCGGTCTCCTGGGGACATGGTTGGTGCGCAGAGGCGGCACGGCGCAGGGGCCGCCTGAGAAGTCCTTGTACGCATGACCAGGGCCCGGTCGGCATGGTGCGCCGCCCGGGCCCTGGCCCTCACCTCACGTCAGCTCCCACTGCGTCAGAGCTGCCCGCCGACGAGGGCGGTCAGGTTGACGAGGCGGTTCGAGTAGCCCCACTCGTTGTCGTACCAGCCGAGCACCTTGACCTGGTTGCCCTGGACCATGGTGAGCTGGGAGTCGAAGATGCAGGAGGCCGGGTCGTTGACGATGTCCGACGAGACGATCGGGTCCTCGGTGTAGGTCAGGATGCCCTTGAGCGGACCCTCCGCGGCCTTCTGGAAGGCGGCGTTGACCTCGTCCTTGGTGACCTCGCGCTCGAGGGTGACGACCAGGTCCGTGATGGAGCCGGTCGGGACCGGGACGCGCAGCGAGGTGCCGTCCAGCTTGCCCTTCAGCTCCGGCAGGACCAGGGCGGTCGCCTTGGCGGCGCCGGTCGAGGTCGGGATGATGTTCTGCGACGCGGCGCGGGCGCGGCGCAGGTCCTTGTGCGGGAAGTCCAGGGTGACCTGGTCGTTGGTGAACGCGTGCACCGTGGTCATCAGACCCTTGACGATGCCGAAGCTCTCGTTCAGCACCTTCGCCATCGGCGCCACGCAGTTGGTGGTGCAGGAGGCGTTGGAGATGATGTCGTGGTTGGCGGCGTCGTACTTGTCGTCGTTGACGCCCATCACGATGGTGACGTCCTCGTCGGTGGCGGGCGCCGAGATGATGACCTTCTTGGCACCGGCGGCGAGGTGCTTCTTCGCAGCCTCGGCCTTGGTGAAGATGCCGGTGGACTCGACGACGATGTCGGCGCCCAGGGCGGCCCACGGCAGGTTGGCCGGGTCACGCTCGGCGGACACCTTGAAGGTGTGGCCGTCGACGGTGATGCTGTCCTCGGTGTGCGAGACCTGGCCGGGGAAGGTGCCCAGCGTGGTGTCGTACTTGAGCAGGTGAGCCAGGGTCTTCGTGTCAGTCAGGTCGTTGACACCGACGATCTCGATGTCCGCGCCCTGGGCCTTGACCGCGCGGAAGAAGTTGCGGCCGATGCGGCCGAATCCGTTGATGCCTACCCGGATCGTCACGAACCGATCTCCTCGTTAGGTACGCCGGAGCTAAGCCGACGGGGGTGAGATTTGGGAAGTCCCCGACCGCCTATGACCCTACCCCTCCCGGGCCTTTCCGGGCACATCGCGCCACGTGCCAAGACGGGGCGTGGCGCGGCGTAAACCCGATTTCAGGCCGACCGTCCTTGCCCGCCCGGGCAGTTGGTCCCGGGCCAGTGGTCTCGACCAATTTCGGGTCCCGGAGACGAGGACGGCCGGTGCCCGCAATCCGGACACCGGCCGCAAATCGCTCACCACGAGCGGTCACTGTGCGTGATCGTCAGTTGAGCGCCATCTCGTCGGTCAGATTGGCCTCGGTGCTCGGCAGCCCGAGCTCGGAGGCGCGCTTGTCGGCCATCGCCAGCAGGCGGCGGATCCGGCCGGCCACCGCGTCCTTGGTCAGCGGCGGGTCCGCCAGCGCGCCCAGCTCCTCCAGCGAGGCCTGCTTGTGCTGCATCCGCAGCTGACCCGCCGCGGCCAGGTGCTCGGGCACCTCGTCGCCGAGGATCTCCAGGGCCCGGGCGACCCGGGCACCGGCCGCCACGGCCGCGCGGGCCGAGCGGCGCAGGTTGGCGTCGTCGAAGTTGGCCAGCCGGTTGGCGGTGGCCCGGACCTCGCGCCGCATCCGGCGCTCCTCCCAGGCCAGCACCGACTCGTGCGCGCCGAGCCGGGTCAGCAGCGCGCCGATCGCGTCACCGTCGCGGATCACCACCCGGTCCACGCCGCGCACCTCGCGGGCCTTGGCCGGGATCCCGAGCCGGCGGGCCGCGCCGACCAGGGCGAGGGCCGCCTCGGAGCCGGGGCAGGTGATCTCCAGCGAGGAGGAGCGGCCGGGCTCGGTGAGCGAGCCGTGCGCCAGGAAGGCCCCGCGCCAGGCCGCCTCGGCGTCGCAGGTGGCGCCGGAGACGACCGCCGGGGGCAGCCCGCGGATCGGTCGGCCGCGACCGTCCACGAGACCGGTCTGGCGGGCGAGCAGCTCGCCGTCCTTGACCACCCGCACGACGAAGCGGCTGCCGCGCCGCAGCCCGCCGGGGGCCATCACCACGAGGTCGGAGGAGTGACCGAAGATCTCCAGCAGGTCCTTGCGCAGCCGTCGCGCGGCCGCGCCGGTGTCCAGCTCCGCCTCGATCACGATGCGGCCGCTCACGATGTGCAGCCCGCCCGCGAACCGCAGGATCGCCGACACCTCCGCCTTGCGGCAGCAGGCCCTGGTGACCGGGAGCCGGCTGATCTCGTCCTTCACCGCTGGAGTCATCGCCATGGCCCGATCCTTCCATGTGTCCGGAAAATCCGGTCGTACGCGGCTGCCAACAGCTCCGGGTCGTGTCGCGGGGTGCCGTCGGTGCGGGCCACCCGGCCGAGCACCAGAGCGGCCCCCATCCGTTCGGCGGCCTTCTCCAGACCGGCCAGGTCCGCCTGGCCGAAGGCGCCGCCGGTGACGGCGCGCTCGTCCACCAGGATCGCATCCACGGCGAGCTCCGGAGCGTGGTCCGCGATCACCTCCAGGTGGCGCTGCGGGGTAAAGCCCTCGGTCTCGCCCGGCTGCGGGGCCAGGTTCAGGGTGAGCAGGCGCCGGGCGCGGGTCTCGGTGAGGGCCTTGGCCAGCTCGGGCACCAGCAGGTGCGGCAGCACGCTGGTGAACCAGGAGCCGGGCCCGAGCACCACCCAGTCCGCCTCGCGGACCGCGGTGACCGCCTCCGGGACGGCCGGGGGCTCGTCCGGGAGCAGCCTGATCGACTGCACGGTGCCCGGCGTGACCGCGACGCTGGCCTGCCCGCGGACGGCCGACACCTCGCCAGGCCGCTCCGGGTCGTGCCCGCGCACGGAGGCCTCGATGTCCAGCGGCACCGCCGACATCGGCAGCACCCGGCCCTGGACGTTCAGCAGCCGGCCGACCCACTCCAGGGCGGCCACCGGGTCGCCCAGCTTCTCCCAGAGCGCGACGATCAGCAGGTTGCCGACCGCGTGACCGCCCAGGTCGCCGCTGCCGGTGAAGCGCTGCTGGATCACCTCGGACCAGGTGCGGCCCCAGTCGTCGTCCCCGCACAGCGCGGCCAGCGCCTTGCGCAGGTCCCCGGGGGGCAGCACGCCCAGCTCGGCGCGGAGCCGGCCGCTGGAGCCGCCGTCGTCGGCGACGGTGACCACCGCGGTCAGGTCGCTGGTGAGGCGGCGCAGCGCGGAGAGCGAGGCGGACAGCCCCTGGCCGCCGCCGAGCGCGGTGATCCTGGGGGCCGGGTTGGCCCGGGCGGGGCTGCTGCGCGGCCGGCTCGGGGCCGACGGCCGGGGCGGGCCACCCGCCCGGTCGGCACTCCTGTTCTGCGGCTGCCGCCCGGGCACGTATCCCGCCACACTCACCTCGCGTTCCTCGTCGCCGCCACCGGTCCTCGCCGGCGGCCCGGCAGGGAGGCGGCGGTTACTCCCGTCCCATGTCACGGTGGACGAGCACCGTTTCCACTCCGTCCGCGATGAGACGCTTGGTCAGGCGCTCGGACATCGCGACGCTGCGGTGCTTGCCACCGGTGCAGCCTACGGCAAGCGTCATGTAGCGCTTCCCCTCGCGCCGGTACCCCTCGGTGACGATGCGCAGCAGCTCGGCGTAGCCGTTGAGGAACTCGTTGGCCCCGGGCTGCTGGAACACGTAGTCGGCGACGTCCGCGTCGGTGCCGGTGCGGGCCCGCAGCTCGGGCACCCAGTGCGGGTTGGGCAGGAAGCGGCAGTCCACCACGAGGTCGGCGTCGACGGGCAGCCCGTACTTGAAGCCGAAGGACATCACGGTGGCGCGCAGCTCGGGCTCGTCGTGGTCGGCGAACTGGGCGTCGAGCTTGGCCCGCAGCTGGTGCACGTTGAGGTTGGAGGTGTCGATCACTAGGTCGGCCTCGCCGCGCAGGTCCCGCAGGAGGTCGCGCTCCTGGGCGATGCCGTCGACGATCCGGCCGTCGGCCTGGAGCGGGTGCGGGCGGCGCACGCTCTCGAAGCGGCGCACCAGCGCCTCGTCGGAGGAGTCCAGGAAGACCACCCGGAGGCGGACGCCGCGCTTCTCCAGCTCGTCGAGCGAGGTGAGCAGGTCGTCGAAGAACTGGCGGCCGCGGACGTCCACGACCACGCCGATCCGGGCGACGTTCCCCTGCGAGCGCGCGCCCAGGTCGACCATCGTCGGGATCAGGGCCGGCGGCAGGTTGTCCACCACGAACCAGCCCAGGTCCTCCAGGCACTTCGCTGCGGTGGAGCGGCCGGCTCCGGACATGCCGGAGATGATCACCAGCTCCGGCGCGTTCTCGGCCACGTCTGACACGGTCACTTCGGTTCCCCGCTCTCGGTCTTTCTGCTGGGGAGAACGCGCGGGGCGCGGCCGACCTTCCCCGGCCCGGACGGGCGGGCGGGGGCCGGGCGCGCCGGCTGACGGGCGGCGTCGGCCGTCATGGCGTCTCCTGGGATGGTGCGGTCTGGGGTGCTGCGGCCGCCGGCTCGGCGGCGTGGTCGGCCCCGTCCTCGATGATCTCGCCGGTCGCGGTGTTAACCGCGGGTGCGGCGGGTGTACGGGACGACAACGCCGCCGCAACAGTCTCCGCCGTGCGGCGTCCGATGCCGGGTACGGCGCAGAGTTCGTCGACGGTGGCGGCCCGGAGCCTCTTCAGCGAGCCGAAGTGCTTGAGCAGCGCCTGGCGGCGAGTCTCGCCGAGGCCCGGGACGGAGTCCAGTTCCCCGGCGGTGAGTCGCTTGGAACGCTTGCTGCGCTGGTAGCCGATCGCGAAGCGGTGGGCCTCGTCGCGGACCCGCTGGAGCAGGTAGAGGCCCTCGCTGGAGCGCGGCAGGACGACCGGGTCGTCCTCGCCGGGCAGCCACACCTCCTCCAGCCGCTTGGCGAGGCCGCACAGCGCGACGTCGTCGATGCCGAGTTCGTCCAGGGCCCGCCGGGCGGCGGCGACCTGCGGCTGGCCGCCGTCGACGACCAGCAGCTGCGGCGGGTAGGCGAAGCGCCTGGGGCGGCCGTCCTCGGTGCGGTGGTCGTCCCCGGCGGCGCCCGGGTCGTCCTCCTCGGGAACGGCCCACTCGCCGGTCTGCTCGCGCTCCTGGAGGTAGCGGCGGAAGCGGCGGCTGATCACCTCGTGCATCGAGCGGACGTCGTCCTGGCCCTCGAAGCCCTTGATCTGGAAGCGCCGGTACTCGCTCTTGCGGGCCAGGCCGTCCTCGAAGACGACCATCGAGGCGACCACGTCCTCGCCCTGGAGGTGCGAGATGTCGAAGCACTCGATGCGCAGCGGCACCGAGTCCAGTTCCAGGGCGTCGGCGATCTCCTGCAGGGCGCGGCTGCGGGTGGTGAGGTCGGAGGCGCGCTTGGTCTTGTGCAGGGCCAGCGCCTGCTGGGCGTTGCGCTGCACCGTCGCCATCAGGTCCCGCTTGTCGCCGCGCTGCGGGATCCGCAGGTCGACCTGGCTGCCGCGCAGGCCGCTCAGCCACTCCCGGACCGGCGCGGCCGGCTCGGGCAGCGCGGGCACCAGCACCTCGCGCGGGACGGACTCGTTGCGCTCGTCCTGGCCGGCCCCGCCGTAGAGCTGCTGGAGGGCGTGCTCGACCAGGGCGGCGGTGTCGACGTCCTCGACCTTGTCGGTGACCCAGCCGCGCTGGCCGCGCACCCGGCCGCCGCGGACGTGGAAGATCTGGACGGCGGCCTCCAGTTCGTCCTCGGCCAGGGCCAGCAGGTCGGCGTCGGTGGCGTCGGCGAGCACGATGGCGTTCTTCTCCATCGCGCGCTTGAGGGCGCCGATGTCGTCGCGCAGCCGGGCCGCCCGCTCGTACTCCATCTCCTCGGCGGCCTCGCGCATCTGGTCTTCCAGCCGGCGCAGGTAGTTGCCGGTGCGCCCGGCCATGAAGTCGCAGAAGTCCTCGGCGAGCGCCCGGTGTTCGTCCGCCGAGACCTTGCCGACGCAGGGTGCGGCGCACTTGCCGATGTAGCCGAGCAGGCAGGGCCGGCCGACCTGGCGGGCGCGCTTGAACACGCCGTTGGAGCAGGTGCGGACGGGGAAGACGCGCAGCAGCAGGTCGACCGTCTCGCGGATCGCCCAGGCGTGCCCGTACGGGCCGAAGTAGCGCACGCCCTTCTTGTGCGCCCCGCGCATCACCTGGACCCGCGGGTACTCCTCGTTCAGGGTGACCGCGAGCTCCGGATAGCTCTTGTCGTCGCGGTACTTGACGTTGAACCGCGGGTCGAACTCCTTGATCCAGGAGTACTCCAGCTGGAGCGCCTCGACCTCGGTGTCGACCACCGTCCACTCCACCGAGGCCGCGGTGGTGACCATGGTCGCGGTCCGCGGGTGCAGGCCGGCCAGGTCCTGGAAGTAGGACGACAGGCGCGGCCGCAGGCTCTTGGCCTTGCCGACGTAGATGACCCGCCCGTGGGCGTCGCGGAACTTGTAGACGCCCGGTGAGGTGGGGATCGCGCCCGGAGCCGGGCGGTAGGTGCTCGGGTCAGCCATGGGTCCACCGTACCGAGTGGGGCCGGTGCTGCGGAGGGGTGATCGACGGGGAGGTCAACTGCGTCAGCTCGGGGTCACCTTGAGGTTCCCGCCCTCGACCGTGACGGCGTAGGCGGGCAGCGGGGTGGGGGCCGGGCCGTCCAGCACGGCGCCGTCGGTGACGGAGAACCGGCTGCCGTGGCAGGGGCAGTCGATCTGCTGGTCCTTCACCTGGTCGACGATGCAGCCGGCGTGGGTGCACTTGGCGCTGAAGGCCTTGTACTGCCCTTCGGTCGGCTGGGTGACGACGATCTTCTGCTCGCGGAAGACCTTTCCGCCGCCCACCGGCACCGCCGAGGCCGCGCCGAGGTCCACCGGGCCCTTGGCGCTGCCGCCGCCGGAGGAGGAGGACGACGAACCGCAGCCGGTGACCGCCACGGCGCCGCCGGTCGCCAGCACGGCCGCGGCCCCGCAGAGCAGGGTGCGGCGGGAGGCGGTGGGGCTGGTCTCGGGGGCCTCGGACATCGGTGTGCTCCTACGGTTGCTGCTGCTGCGAGGGACCACGGAATTCTATGCCGCACGCGCCCGGCCGCTCCCGCCGCTCCCGCCCTCCGGGGGCGACGGGAACGGCCGGGCGCGGCCGGGCGGGCGGGCCTACTTCTTCGCCGCGGCGGCGCGCTTGCGCGGCGCCCGCTTGGCCGGGGCGGCGACCGGGGCGTCCGCGAAGTCCCCCGGCAGGATGTCCCGAAGGAACTTGCCGGTGTGGCTCTCGGGGACGGCCGCGATCTGCTCCGGGGTGCCCTCGGCGACGACCGTGCCGCCGCCGGAGCCGCCCTCGGGGCCCATGTCGACGACCCAGTCGGCGGTCTTGATGACGTCGAGGTTGTGCTCGATGACGATCACCGTGTTGCCCTTCTCCACCAGGCCGCTGAGCACCTTGATCAGCTTGCTGATGTCCTCGAAGTGCAGACCGGTGGTCGGCTCGTCCAGCACGTAGACCGTCCGCCCGGTGGAGCGCTTCTGCAGCTCGGAGGCGAGCTTGACGCGCTGCGCCTCGCCGCCGGACAGCGTCGGCGCGGACTGGCCGAGCCGGACGTAGCCGAGGCCGACGTCGTTGAGCGTCCGCAGGTGCCGGGCGATCGCCGGGACTGCCTCGAAGAAGGCCAGCGCCTCCTCGATCGGCATGTCCAGCACCTCGGCGATCGACTTGCCCTTGTAGTGGACCTCCAGCGTCTCCCGGTTGTACCGGGCGCCGTGGCAGACCTCGCACGGCACGTAGACGTCGGGCAGGAAGTTCATCTCGATCTTGATGGTGCCGTCGCCCGAGCAGTTCTCGCAGCGGCCGCCCTTGACGTTGAAGGAGAACCGGCCCGGCAGGTAGCCGCGGACCTTGGCCTCCTGCGTCTCCGCGAAGAGCCGGCGGACGTGGTCGAACACGCCGGTGTACGTCGCCGGGTTGGAGCGCGGGGTGCGCCCGATCGGTGACTGGTCGACGTGCACCACCTTGTCCACCTGGTCGGTGCCGGTGATCCGGGTGTGCCGGCCGGGCACGCTGCGGGCGCCGTTCAGCTCCCGGGCGAGGTGGGTGTAGAGGATGTCGTTGACCAGCGTCGACTTGCCGGAGCCGGAGACGCCGGTGATCGCGGTGAAGGTGCCCAGCGGGAAGCCGACCGTGACGTCCTTGAGGTTGTGCTCGCGGGCGCCGTGGACGGTCAGCTGGCGCTTCCTGTCCCGCTCGCGGCGACTTGCCGGGATCGGGATGGACCGCTTGCCGGACAGGTACTGGCCGGTCAGCGACTCCTTGTTGCCGAGCAGCTGCTTCAGCGAGCCGGAGTGCACCACCCGGCCGCCGTGCTCGCCGGCGCCCGGGCCGATGTCGACCACCCAGTCCGCGGTCTTGATGGTGTCCTCGTCGTGCTCGACCACGATCAGCGTGTTGCCGATGTCGCGCAGCCGCACCAGCGTCTCGATCAGCCGGTGGTTGTCCCGCTGGTGCAGGCCGATGGACGGCTCGTCCAGCACGTACAGCACGCCGACCAGGCCGGAGCCGATCTGGGTGGCCAGCCGGATGCGCTGGGCCTCGCCGCCGGACAGCGTGCCGGCCGCCCGGTTCAGCGAGAGGTAGTCCAGGCCGACGTCGACCAGGAAGCGCAGCCGCTCGTTGACCTCCTTGAGGACGCGCTCGGCGATCTGCTTGTCCCGGTCGTTGAGCTTCATCGCGCCCAGGAACTCGGCGCAGTCGCTGATCGACATCGCCGAGACGTCGGCGATCGACTTCTCCTCGACCGTCACCGCCAGCACCACCGGCTTGAGCCGGGTGCCCTGGCACGTCGGGCAGGGCACCTCGCGCATGTAGCCCTCGAAGCGCTCGCGGCTGCTGTCGCTCTCCGCCTCGGTGTGCCGGCGCTGGATGAACGGCACGGCGCCCTCGAAGCCCGTGCTGTACGAGCGCTCGCGGCCGAATCGGTTGCGGTAGCGGACCTGCACCTCGTGCTTGTGCCCGTACAGCAGCGCCTTCTTCGCCCGGGCCGGCAGACCGGCCCAGGGGATGTCGGTGCGGAAGCCCAGCTCCCCGGCGAGCGCGTCGATCAGGCGCTGGAAGTACTCCTTGGCGTGCCCGGCCGACCACGGGTGGATGGCGCCCTCGTCCAGCGAGCGCTCGGCGTCGGGCACCACCAGCTCCGGGTCCACCTCCATCCGGTTGCCCAGGCCCGAGCAGTCCGGGCAGGCGCCGAACGGCGAGTTGAAGGAGAACGAGCGCGGCTCCAGCTCCTCGAACGACACGTCGTCGTACGGGCAGTAGAGGTGCTCGGAGTACATCCGCTCGCGCTCCGGGTCGTCCTCGGGGAGGTCGACGAAGTCGAGCACGACCATGCCGCCGGACAGCCGCAGGGCCGTCTCCACCGAGTCGGTGAGCCGCCGCTTGGCGCTCTCCTTGACCGTCAGGCGGTCGATCACCACCTCGACGGTGTGCTTCTCCTGCTTCTTGAGCTTCGGCGGCTCGGCGAGCTGGATCGTGGCGCCGTCCACCCGGGCGCGCGAGTAGCCCTTGGACTGGAGGTCGGCGAAGAGGTCGACGAACTCGCCCTTGCGCTCGCGCACCACCGGGCTGAGCACCTGGAAGCGGGTGCCCTCGGCGAGCTCCAGCACCTTGTCGACGATCGCCTGCGGCGACTGCTTGGCGATCGGGCGGCCGCAGTGCGGGCAGTGCGGCTTGCCGATCCGGGCGAACAGCAGGCGCAGGTAGTCGTAGACCTCGGTGATCGTGCCGACGGTCGAACGGGGGTTGCGGTTGGTGGACTTCTGGTCGATCGAGACGGCCGGGGAGAGGCCCTCGATGAAGTCCACGTCGGGCTTGTCCATCTGCCCGAGGAACTGGCGGGCGTAGGAGGACAGGGACTCCACGTAGCGGCGCTGGCCCTCGGCGAAGATCGTGTCGAAGGCGAGCGAGGACTTGCCGGAACCGGAGAGGCCCGTGAAGACGATGAGGGAGTCGCGGGGCAGGTCGAGCGAGACGTTCTTGAGGTTGTGCTCGCGAGCACCGCGGACGATGAGGCGGTCGGCCACTGCTTCTGGCGCCTTTCTCCGGACGAGAGGGCTTGCGGTGTGAGAGGTGTGCTTCTTCCAGGATGCGGCAGCCAGCCTATAGCTCAGACGTTCGAATATCGACTTTGTCCAGCGGAGTCCACCCGAACGAGTGAGAGCGTCCGCCGCGCCGTCCGCACACGGACCGAAAACACCCCTGCTCAGGGCGCGCGTTCGGCGGTAGCGTCGGCTGGTCAACGAGCGAGGCCCCCCGTGGGCAACGCGCCGTCGCCCACGGAAGGCCGATCCGATGACCGACCCGCAGTCCGCCGCCGCCACCGCCGCCCGGCACCTGGCCCTGGTCGAGGAGAGCACCGAGCACCTGCTGGACACCGCCGCCGCCCTGGCGCCCGGGGCCCTCGCCGAGCCCTCGGCGCTGCCCGGCTGGAGCCGCGGCCACGTGCTGGCCCACCTCGCCCGCAACGCCGACTCCCTGGTCAACCTGCTGACCGGCGCCCGCACCCGCACCGACATCCCGCAGTACTCCAGCGAGCAGGCCCGCGACCAGGGCATCGAGGAGGGCGCCGGCCGCCCGCTGGACGTCCAGCTCGCCGACCTGCGGGACTCCCACCTGCGCTTCGCCGAGGCCGCCGGGCAGATGACCGCCGAGGACTGGGCGACCGAGGTGCGCCACCGCTCCGGCGCCGTCTTCCCGGCCTGCGACCTCGTCTGGAAGCGCCTCGCCGAGGTCGAGTACCACCTGGTCGACCTCGACGCCGGCCGCACCCCCGCGCACTGGCCGGAGGAGTTCGCGGCGGTCGAGTTCCGCAGGCTCGCGAGCAGGCTGGCCGGCGCCGACCTGCCCGCCGTCGCCCTGGTCGTCGACGGCACCGGGGAGCGGGCCACGATCGGCACCGGAGGGCCCGCGCCCACCGTCGGGGGCCCCGTCCGGGCCCTGACCGCCTGGCTCTCCGGCCGCTCCGACGGCGACGGCCTGCGGCACGCGCCCGACGCGCCCCTCCCCCAGCTTCCCCCCATGGGCTGACGGCGCGAGGATGACCCTGAACCCTGTAGCTGGCCCCGGACGAGGAGCGGACGGATGACGTACCACGGAGCGGTCAAGGTCGGCGGACCGCCGGACGTGCGCGAGCTGGCCCACCTGATCATCACCAAGGTGGCCGTCGGCCCGTACGACAACAACGCCTACCTGCTGCGCTGCCGGGCCACCGACGAGCAGCTGCTGATCGACGCGGCCGCCGACGCCCCGGTGCTGCTGGAGACCGTCGGGGACCAGTTGGCCACCGTGGTCACCACCCACCGGCACCACGACCACTGGGGCGCGCTCGCCGAGGTGGTCGCCACCACCGGCGCCCGCACCGCGGCCGGGGAGCACGACGCCGAGGGCGTCGACGTGCCCACCGAGCTGCTGCTCGCCGACGGCGACGTGCTGCGCGTCGGCCAGGTCGGGCTGACCGTCCGGCACCTGGTCGGGCACACCCCGGGCGCGATCGTGCTGGTCTACGACGACCCGCAGGGCCACCCGCACGTGTTCACCGGCGACTGCCTCTTCCCCGGCGGCGTGGGCAACACCTGGGGCGACCCGGAGGCCTTCCGGACCCTCTTCCGCGACGTCAACGAGAAGATCTTCGACGCCCTCCCCGACGAGGCCTGGGTGTACCCCGGCCACGGCAACGACACCACCCTCGGCGCCGAGCGCCCCCACCTCGCGGAGTGGCGCGAGCGCGGCTGGTGAGCCGCGGACGGCCGGAGCCCCCGCGACCGGTGCGGTCGCGGGGGCTCCGGGCGTGCGGGGCGCGGTCAGGCGTCGAGCTTCTCGGCCTCCGCCCGCTCGGCGCGCTCGGCCTTCTTCGAGGCGCGCAGGCTGGTCACCGTGGTGACGGCCAGGACGACCACGATGAAGCCGAGCGAGAACGGGATGCCGATCTCCGGGACGTTCGCGCCGGCCTCGTGGGCGGCGTGCAGGACCAGCTTCACGCCGATGAAGCCGAGGATCACCGACAGGCCGTACGACAGGTGGACCAGCTTCTTCAGCAGGCCGCCGATCAGGAAGTACAGCTGGCGCAGACCCATCAGGGCGAAGGCGTTGGCGGTGAAGACGATGTACGGGTCCTGGGTGAGGCCGAAGATCGCCGGGATGGAGTCCAGCGCGAACAGCACGTCCGTCGTGCCGATCGCCAGCATGACGATCAGCATCGGGGTCATCAGCCGGCGGCCGTTCTCCCGGATGAAGAGCTTGGTGCCGTGGTACGTGTCGGTGGACGGGAAGCGCCGCTCGATCGACTTGAGCAGGCGGTTCTCCTCGAACTCCTCGTCCTCCTCGTCGGCCCGGGCCTCCTTGATCAGCTTCCACGCCGTCCAGATCAGGAAGCCGCCGAAGATGAAGAACACCCAGGAGAACTGGGTCACCAGCGCCGCGCCGCCGGCGATGAACACCGCCCGCAGCACCAGCGCGATGATCACGCCGAACATCAGCACGCGCTGCTGGTAGATCCGCGGCACCGCGAACTTGCCCATGATCAGGATGAAGACGAAGAGGTTGTCGACACTGAGCGACTTCTCGGTGATGTACCCGGCGAAGAACTCACCGGCCGGCTGGCCGCCGGAGTGCCACCAGAGGAAACCACCGAAGATCAGCGCCAGCACGACCCAGACGACCGTCCAGGTGCCGGCCTCCTTGAGGGAGACCTCGTGCGGCTTGCGACCCCCGATGAAGAAGTCCGCCACGATCAGTGCGATCAGCACACCGATCGTGGTGGCCCACATGGTCATGGAAACGTCCACTACTGCTCCTCCGGCAGGTAGGCGAGACAGTCATCGTCACTGCCGGAGGTCTCTTCCGCCCGTCGGGCCGCCGCCCCGGGGTGCCAAGACGGGCACCCGTGATGACGGGGTCGGCTGTCGAGGAATACTCCCCTCCGCTGCCATCGAGAGTAACAGGGCGGCCAAGGGAAGGTAAAGAAGGTAAAGAACCGTCAGGGCGGAGCCGTCAGAGGTAGGGCTCGATCGCCGGCAGCAGGTCCTGGAAGGTCCGGCCCTTCGCCGGCGCCCCGATCGCCTGCATCTCCCAGCCGCCCGCGCCGTCCCGGAACACCTTCGCCATCACCTGGCCGGTGTGCGGCCCCCCGCCGGCCAGCTCGTACCGGGCCAGTTCCTCACCGGTGGTCTCGTCCACCAGCCGGCAGTGCGCCTGGCGCACCTCCGCGAAGGTCTGCCCGGTGTAGGAGCTCACCGTGAACACCACCTGGGTGATGTGCGGCGGCACGTGCATCAGGTCCACCAGGATCGCCTCGTCGTCCTCCGCACCCGAGCCGCCCTCCAGGTTGTCCCCGGTGTGCCGGACCGAGCCGTCCGTGCTCTCCAGGTGCTGGAAGAACACCACGTCGGACGGCGTGTGCTCGGCGTACAGCAGCGCCGAGGCGTCCAGGTCGATGGTCCTCGTCCGGCTGCCGAACAGGCCCCGCTTGGGCGCCGCCTGCCAGCCGAGCCCCATCCGGACCACGGTCAGCGTGCCGCCCTGGCCCTTCTGCAGACTGACCCGCTGGCCCTTGGCAAGGTTCACGGACACGGCGTCGTCCTCTCTGCCCGGCCGCGCGGTCGGTCCCCGCGCGGCACCACGGTGGAACACCCCGTGCCGTCCCCCGGCTGAGGCCCCCTCTTGTTGCCGCGCCCCCGTCCCGAGGGCGATGCCGCAGGCCAGCCTAGGGCCTGCGGCACCCCCGCCTCCCCCGCGTCCCCCGCTTTGTGGCGAGTCTGAGACACCGCGGGGCGACTGACCGCCGCGGGAACGGGGAAAGGCGCGCCCCGGTGGTGCGGCTACGCCACGCCCGCCTCCCGCATCTGGCGCAGCTCCTTCTTCAGCTCCTTGACCTCGTCCCTGAGCCGGGCCGCCACCTCGAACTGGAGGTCGGCCGCGGCCGCGTGCATGCGGTCCGTCATCGACTGGATCAGCTCCGCCAGCTCGGCCGCCGGCAGGCTCTCGCCCTTCCTGCGCTCCGCGCCCAGGGCCGGCACCGGCGCCTTGCCCTTGCCCGCCGCGCCGCGGTAGCCGGTCGAGAGCAGCTCGTCGGTGTCCACGTCCTCGCGGGCGAGGGTGTCCAGGATGTCGCCGATCTTCTTCCGCAGCGGCTGCGGGTCGATCCCGTGCTCCTTGTTGTAGGCCTGCTGCACCGCCCGGCGGCGGTTCGTCTCGTCGATCGCCTTCTCCATCGACGGGGTGATCCGGTCCGCGTACATGTGCACCTGGCCGGAGACGTTGCGGGCCGCGCGCCCGATCGTCTGGATCAGCGAGGTGCCGGAGCGCAGGAAGCCCTCCTTGTCCGCGTCCAGGATCGCCACCAGCGACACCTCGGGCAGGTCCAGGCCCTCGCGCAGCAGGTTGATGCCGACCAGCACGTCGTACCGGCCCGCCCGCAGCTCGCGCAGCAGCTCCACCCGGCGCAGGGTGTCCACGTCGCTGTGCAGGTACCGGACCCGGATGTCCAGGCCGAGCATGTAGTCCGTGAGGTCCTCGGCCATCTTCTTGGTCAGCGTGGTGACCAGGACGCGCTCGTCGCGCTCCACCCGCTTGCGGACCTCGTGCACCAGGTCGTCGATCTGGCCCTCGGTCGGCTTGACGATCACCTCGGGGTCGATCAGGCCGGTCGGGCGGATGATCTGCTCGACCTGGCCGTCGCCGCGGGACAGCTCGTACGGGCCCGGCGTCGCCGACAGGTACACCGTCTGGCCGATCCGCCCCAGGAACTCCTCCCACTTCAGCGGGCGGTTGTCCATCGCGGACGGCAGCCGGAAGCCGTGCTCCACCAGCGTGCGCTTGCGCGAGGCGTCGCCCTCGTACATCGCGCCGATCTGCGGCACGGTGACGTGCGACTCGTCGATGACCAGGAGGAAGTCCTCCGGGAAGTAGTCGAGCAGGGTGTTCGGCGGGGAGCCCGGCTCGCGGCCGTCGAAGTGCATCGAGTAGTTCTCGACGCCCGAGCAGGTGCCGATCTGGCGCAGCATCTCGATGTCGTAGGTGGTGCGCATCCGCAGCCGCTGGGCCTCCAGCAGCTTGCCCTGCTTCTCCAGCCTGGCGAGCGTCCCCTCCAGCTCCTGCTCGATGCCGGTGATCGCCCGCTCCATGCGCTCCGGGCCGGCCACGTAGTGCGAGGCGGGGAAGACGTAGACCGACTCGTCCTGGCTGATGATCTCGCCGGTGAGCGGGTGCAGGGTGTACAGCGCCTCGATCTCGTCGCCGAACATCTCGATCCGGACGGCCAGCTCCTCGTAGACCGGGAAGATCTCGATGGTGTCGCCGCGGACCCGGAAGGTGCCGCGGGAGAAGGCCACGTCGTTGCGGGCGTACTGGATGTCGACGAAGCGGCGCAGCAGGACGTCCCGGTCGATCTCCTGGCCGACCTTCAGCGGGACCATCCGGTCCACGTACTCCTGCGGGGTGCCGAGGCCGTAGATGCAGGACACCGACGCGACCACCACCACGTCCCGCCTGGTCAGCAGCGAGTTGGTGGCCGAGTGCCGCAGCCGCTCGACCTCCTCGTTGATCGAGGAGTCCTTCTCGATGTAGGTGTCCGTCTGGGGGACGTACGCCTCGGGCTGGTAGTAGTCGTAGTACGAGACGAAGTACTCGACGGCGTTGTTCGGCAGCAGCTCGCGGAACTCGTTCGCCAGCTGCGCGGCCAGCGTCTTGTTCGGCGCCATCACCAGGGTGGGCCGCTGCAGCCGCTCGATCATCCAGGCCGTGGTGGCCGACTTCCCGGTACCGGTGGCGCCGAGCAGGACGACGTCCTTCTCCCCGCCCTTGATCCGCCGCTCCAGCTCGGCGATCGCCGCCGGCTGGTCCCCGTTGGGCTGGAAGGGACTGACGACCTCGAAGGGCGCCACTGACCGCTCAATACTCGTGATGGGTCGCACGGGTCCACCGTACGACCCCCCACCGACAGTCGGGGGCCGGTCGGCTCAGGCCGCGTGCGCCTCGAACCTGATGGCGGGGTCCCGGGCAGGATCGATGCGGACCGCCGAGTCGAACGCCGCGGCGAGCCGCTCGATCAGCGGCAGGGTCGGGTCGACGCCGCTCTCCTCGATGCCCTCGACCGTCTCCTCGTCCAGTCCGGCCCGCTCGGCCAGCTCGGCCGGCGTCCACCCCAGGGCGGAGCGGCGGGCGTACACGGCCTCGGCGAGCGCCATCCGCCGCCCGGCCGCCCGGTACTCCTCGCTCTCGCGGTGCTCCGGCGGCACGACCCAACGGGTGTGGTAGCCGCTGCTCATCGCTCCTCCTCGTCCCTGTCGTAGACCCGGTGGTCGCCGGCGGGCGGGTGCTCCGCCTCGCACGCCTTCTGGGCGCGGCGGGCGCGCTCGACCTCGTCGGTCTCGCGGTCCCTAGTCTTGCGGAAGACCGTCAGCAGCACAGCCCTCCGGCCGGGTGCGAGCCAGTACGTGATGCGCATCGGCCCGATCCGCAGCTCCCGGAGCGGCCCGCCCAGGTGGCTGGCGAGCGGGAACGGCAGCAGCTCACCGTCCTCGGCCAGCCGGTCGGCTGCGCGTTCCGCCGCCCGGTACTCGGCGAGCGAGCAGGTCCGGAGCCACTCCCGGACCTCGGGCTCGATCTCGATCGCGTACGCCGCCCGGGCCCCGCCACCGGCCATCCGTCCCCCTCACCTCGGCGAAGGGGTAACGAGCGGCCCGGGCGGGGGTTACGGTCGGCCCTTGGCGCTGTCGCGGGCGAGGGCGACGAGGCGGGAGACGGCGCGGAGGTACTTCTTGCGGTAGCCGCCGCGGAGCATGTCCTCGGGGAAGACCCGGTCGAAGGGGAGGCCGGAGGCGGTGATGGGGAGTTCGCGGTCGTACATGCGGTCGGCGAGGACGACCAGGCGCAGGGCGGTGGACTGGTCGTCGACCTGGCGGACGCCGCGCAGGCAGACGGCGGTGACGTCGTCCAGGAGCGCGCCGTAGCGGCTGGGGTGGACGGCGGAGAGGTGGCCGAGGAGGGTGTCGAAGTCGTCCAGGGAGGCGCCCGGGGTGCGGGCGGCGACGGCGTCGACGGTCTCGTCCGGGTACGGCGGCGGGGCGTCCGGGAGGCCGCGGTGGCGGTAGTCCTGGCCGTCGATGCGCATCGGGCGGAAGTGCGCGGACAGGCCCTGGATCTCGCGCAGGAAGTCGGCGGCGGCGAAGCGGCCCTCGCCGAGCTTCTCCGGCAGGGTGTTCGAGGTGGCGCAGAGCTTGACGCCGTTGTCGACCAGGCGGCCGAGCAGGGTGGAGACCAGGACGGTGTCGCCCGGGTCGTCGAGCTCGAACTCGTCGATGCACAGCAGGGTGTGCCCGGAGAGGGTCTGGACGGCCTGCTGGAAGCCGAGCGCGCCGACCAGGTTGGTCAGCTCGACGAAGGTGCCGAAGGCCTTGGGGCCGGGGGCGCCGTGCCAGAGCGAGGCGAGCAGGTGGGTCTTGCCGACGCCGTAGCCGCCGTCGAGGTAGACGCCGGCCGGGCCGGTGGGCGCGGGGGCGGAGCGGCGGAACCAGCTGCGCTTGGGTGCGGAACCGTTTCCCCGGCCGAGGGTGGCGGCGAACTGCTCCAGGACCTGGACGGCCTCGTACTGGCTGGGCTGGGTCCGGTCCGGGATGTACGTCCCGAAGCTCACGTCGGAGAACCGGGGCGGAGGCACCATCTCGGCGACGAGCCGCTCGGCGGGCACGACGGGGCGGCGGTCGGCGAGCGCGATCGGGGAGCCTGCCGCACTCGCGGGGGCTATGGACTCGGTCGCGGTGGCGGGGCGGGGAGCTGCGGGCACGTTAGTAGAGGGTACGCCTGGTCCCGACCGCCTCCGAACGGCCCACGGTGGAACACTGGGGGCATGCATCAGTTGATCACCCCGCTGGACGGACCGGCCGTCGATCCGGCCTCGACCGAGGCGCTCTCCGCCGTCTACGCGTACCCCGACCAGGTGAATCACGGGCGCCCGTGGCTGCGCGCCAACATGGTGGCCGGCCTGGACGGCGGGGCGAAGCTGGCGGGCCTCTCCGAGGGCCTGTCCGGGGACGCCGACAAGCGGATCTTCGGGGTGCTGCGGGCGCTGGCGGACGTGGTGCTGGTGGGCGCCGAGACCGTCCGGGCGGAGGGCTACGGGCCGGCCAGGGTCGGGGCCGGCTTCGCGGCCGCGCGGGCGGCGGCCGGGCAGGCGCCGGTTCCGGCGATCGCGGTGGTGAGCCGTTCGCTGGCCCTGGACCTCGCCTCCCCGCTGTTCACCGGGCCGCTGGTCAGGACGGTGGTGGTCACCACCGCGGACTCCCCCGCCGAGCGCCGCCGGGCGGTCGCGGAGGTGGCCGACCTGGTGGTCGCCGGGGAGGGCTCGGTGGACCCGCGGGCGGCCGTGGCGGCGCTGGCGGAGCGGGGCTGGACGCGCCTGCTGACCGAGGGCGGCCCGCGGCTGCTGGGGCAGCTGGCGGCGGCCGACCTGCTGGACGAGCTGTGCCTGTCGGTGGCCCCGCTGCTCACCGGCGGGGACGCGCCGCGCATCATCCACGATGCGGAAATGCCTGACGTGCGGCGGATGCGGCTGGTCTCATTGATCGAGCAGAAAGGATTCCTCTTCACCCGCTACCTGCGTCGCCCGGGTCCGGACGATCCCGTGACCCACCGGTCGTGATGCCGTTATGCGATGCCGGGGCCCCGGGCCGGCCACTGGAAGGGACTCACGTGTTCAAGACGGTACTGATGATCGAAAAGGCTCTCTCCGACGCCGACGTGGAGCTGGTCACCACGCTCCACAGCGAGGAGAAGGTCTCCTTCGTCGTCCTGATGCAGCCGCGCGGCAAGCAGGACGAACTGCTGCGGGCGCTGGACGACGTCGCCCTCGGCCACCTCGACAAGGTGGTGCACGAACACGACGAGTCCGAGACCGGCCCGACCGTCGCCACCGAATCGCTCGAACACAGCCTGCGCCACCTGCGCGCGGCCGGGGCCGAGGCGATCGGCGAACTGGTCGAGGAGAAACCCCTGGACCGGCTGCGCGCGGCGGTCGAGGAGCACCGCGCGGACGAGGTGGTGGTGCTCACCTCCCCGCACTTCGTGGAGGAGTTCTTCCACCGCGACTGGGCCTCCCAGGCCCGGCACAAGGTGGGGGTCCCGGTGCTGCGGCTGTTCGCCAGCGACTCCTAGCTCCGGCGGCCGGTGGTGCAGAATCGTCCTTGCGGTCCGCCCGCGAGGACGACTCCCATGCGTCCGCCCGCCCTGTCCCGCCCTCCTCGCCCGCCGCCGGGCAGGAGGGGCCCATCGTCCTACGGAGCCCCGCCTTGAACGACGCCGCGCACGACCTGCACGCCCCGCACTTCATCGGCATCGGCGGCGCCGGGATGTCCGGCCTGGCGAAGATCCTCGCGGTGCGCGGCGCCAGCGTCTCCGGCAGCGACTCCAAGGAGTCCGAGACCGTCCTCGCGCTGCGCGCCCTCGGCGCGACGGTGCACGTCGGCCACGCCGCGGAGCACGTGCCGGACGGCACCAGCAGCGTGGTGGTCTCCAGCGCGATCCGCGCCGACAACCCGGAGCTGGCCGCGGCCCGCGAGCGCGGCATCCCGGTGGTGCACCGCTCCGACGCGCTGGCCGCGCTGATGGGCGGGCGCCGGGCGCTGGCCGTGGCCGGCACCCACGGCAAGACCACCACCACCAGCATGCTCGCCGTCGCCCTCGGCGAGCTGGGCCTGGACCCGTCCTACGCGATCGGCGGGGACCTCGACGCGCCCGGCTCCAACGCCCACCACGGCACCGGCGAGATCTTCGTCGCCGAGGCCGACGAGAGCGACCGCAGCTTCCACAAGTACGCGCCCGAGGTGGCGATCGTGCTGAACGTGGAGCTGGACCACCACGCCAACTACGCCTCGATCGACGAGATCCACGAGTCCTTCGAGACCTTCGTCGGCCGGATCACCCCCGGCGGCACCCTGGTCGTCTCGGCCGACCACGACGGCGCCCGCGAGCTGACCGCCCGGGTGGCCGGCCGCGAGGGCCTGAACGTGGTGACCGTCGGCTCCGCCGAGGACGCCGACGTGCGGGTGCGCTCGGTGGTCGCCCACGGCATGACCAGCGAGGTCACCGTGGAGCTGGACGGCGCCGAGCTGGTCTTCACCGTCTCGGTGCCCGGTCGGCACTACGCGCACAACGCGGTCGCCGCGCTGGCCGCCGGCGTCGCGCTGGGCGTCCCGGCCGCCGACCTGGCCAAGGCGCTCGGCGCCTACACCGGCGTGCGCCGCCGCCTCCAGCTCAAGGGCGAGGCCGCCGGCGTCCAGGTGATCGACTCCTACGCCCACCACCCGACCGAGATGACCGCCGACCTGGAGGCGATCCGGGAGGGCCTGGACGGCGCGGGCCGGGTGCTGGTGGTCTTCCAGCCGCACCTGTTCAGCCGCACCCAGCAGCTCGCCGAGGAGATGGGCCGGGCGCTGGCGCTGGCCGACGCCTCCGTGGTGCTGGACATCTACCCGGCCCGCGAGGACCCGATCCCGGGCGTGACCAGCGAGCTGATCGTCGACGCGGCCCGCCGGGCCGGCGCCGACGTCACCCCCGAGCACTCCTTCGCCGCGGCTCCCGCCCTGCTGGCCGGCCTGGCCCGCCCGGGCGACCTGCTGCTCACCATGGGTGCCGGCGACGTCACCAACCTGGGGCCCGAAATTCTGGAGCAGCTCGCGAACGTTGCCACCAACGTCTGACGTACCCCGACCGGGAGCCGTGATGAGCTACGAGATCGAGAAGACCGAGGCCGAGTGGCGGGAGCAGCTCAGCCCGCAGGAGTACCACGTGCTCCGCGAGGCGGGCACCGAGCGCCCGTTCACCGGTGAGTACACCGACACCAAGACGGTCGGCGTCTACGGCTGCCGGGCCTGCGGCGCGGAGCTGTTCAGCTCCACGACCAAGTTCGACAGCCACTGCGGCTGGCCGTCCTACTACGCGCCGCTGGCCGAGGACCGGGTCGAGTACATCGAGGACACCACGCTCGGCATGCGCCGGGTCGAGGTGCGCTGCGCCCGCTGCGGCGGGCACCTGGGCCACGTCTTCGAGGGCGAGGGCTACGGCACCCCGACCGACCAGCGGTACTGCATCAACAGCATCTCGCTGACCCTGAAGCCCGCCGAGGACTGACGGGCGGCGCACCGGACGCGCACGAGGGCCCGGGCACCCGTACCGAAGGGTGCCCGGGCCCTCGTGCATCCGGCGTGGACCGGCGGCGCCCGGCCGCGCCCGGCTCAGCCCACCACCGGGGCGAAGCGGACCGGGAGGTGGACCAGCGCCCGGTGGAAGGGCCCGGGCCGCCACAGCAGCCCGTCGGCCGGCGCGGTCAGTTCGAGGTCGCTGAGCCGGCTGGTGAGCTGCTCGATCGCGGTGATCGCGATCAGCAGCGCCGGGTCGCGGGCCGGGCAGGCGTGCGGGCCGGCCGCCCACGCCAGGTGGGCGCTCTCGCCGCTGCGCAGCTCGGTGCCGTCGGTGGGCGGCGCGGCCTGCGAGTTGGCGGCCGCGTAGGAGACCAGCATCAGCGAGCCGGCCGGGACCTCCCGCCCGTGGAAGGTGATGTCGTAGCGCGGGTAGTGGGCGGAGAGGTTGGCCAGCGGCGGCTCGTGCCAGAGCACCTCGTCGATCGCCTGGTAGGCGGTCATCGCGCCGCCGATGAGCGAGCCGGCGTAGCGGGCGTCGGTGAGCAGGCGCAGCAGGGCGTTGCCGATCAGGTTGGTGGTCGGCTCGTGCCCGGCGATCATGGTGAGGGTGATCTGCCGGATCACCTCGTCGTCCTCCAGCCCGGCCGGGTGGGTGACGAACCAGGAGGTGAGGTCGTGCCGGGGCCGTTCGCGGCGCTCGGCGACCATCGCGGTGACCACCGCGACGAGGTCCCCGTACGCGGCGACGGCCTTCTCGGTGGACTCGATCATCCCGGCGATCCCGGCCACCAGGCGGGTGCGGTGCTCGTCGGGCACGCCGAACCAGGTGGTGAGGACGAAGGCCGGCAGCTGGCGGGCGTACTCGGCGATGAGGTCGGCGGTGCCCGCCCCCTCGAAGCGGTCGATCAGCTGGTGGGCCACCTCGGCGACGCGGCGCTGCAGCCGGTGGGGTTCGAGCAGCGCCAGGCCGTCGGTGATCACCGCACGGTAGCGCTCGTGGACCTCGCCGTCGCTGAACAGGGCGGTCGGGCGGTAGCCGAGCACGGGCAGCAGCGGGTTGTCCGGCGCGACGGTGCGCTGCCACTCCCGGGAGTCCTTGGAGAAGGTGTCGGTGTCGCGCAGCAGGTCCAGGGCGGCCTGGTAGTCGGTGACCAGCAGGGCCTCGACGCCGGGTGCCAGCTCGACCGGGGCCACCGCGCCGTGGCGCCGCAGCCGGTCGTAGACCAGCTGCGGGTCGGCGGCGAAGACCGGGCCGTAGATCGGGGTCGGGCGGGGGTCGGTGCTCACGGGCGCTCCTCGGCGGCGGAGACGGCGGACGCGGCGGAGGGGTCGGCCGTGGCGGGGTCGGCGGACGGGCCGGCGGGGTCGGCGGACGGGCCGGCGGGGTCGGCCGTGGCGGGGTCGGCGGACGGGCCGGCGGGGTCGGCCGTGGCGGGCAGCCCGTCGAGGACGTGCTCGGCCAGGGCGATCAGCGCGTCGAGGCTGGCGCCGCGCTCGCGGGCGTCGCAGAGCAGCAGCGGGGTGGTCGGGTGCAGGTCCAGGTGGGTGCGCAGCACCTCCACCGGGTGGACCGGCGCGTCCGGGAAGCAGTTGACGGCGACGGCGTACGGCAGTCCCTGCTCCTCGACCATGTCCATGATCTCGAAGGAGTCGGCCAGCCGGCGGGTGTCGGCGAGCACCAGGGCGCCGAGGGCGCCGCGGGCGATGTCGTGCCAGAGCGGGAAGAAGCGGCGCTGGCCCGGGGTGCCGAACATGTAGAGCACGACGTTGCCGGGCAGGGTCAGCCGGCCGAAGTCGACGGCGACCGTGGTGGTGGCCTTCTCCGGCAGGCCGGCCAGGTCGTCCACCGGCCGCCCGGTCTCGGTCATCGCCTCCTCGGTGTGCAGGGTGGCGATCTCGGAGAGGGTGCGGATGAGCGTCGTCTTGCCGACCCCGAACGGGCCGGCCACCACCAGTTTCATCAGCGTCTGGTCCCGGTCGGGCAGGTAGCCCACCCGGCTCGGCCGGTCGGCCGGGCTACCGGAGCGCACGGAGTCCAACGAGGAGCCTCTCGACGATGGAGCGGTCGGTCTGCTGGGCGGGCGGGATCGGTGCGCGGGCGCGCAGGCTGCCCGCCTCGACCAGGTCGGCCGCGAGGAAGACGGTGGCGCTGACCGGCAGGCGCAGGTGCGCGGCGGCCTCCACCACGGTCAGCGCGCCGGGGCGCAGCAGTTCCCAGAGCCGCCGGTGTTCGGGTTCCAGGTCGCCCGGCGGTTCGGCGCGGTCCGCGAAGAGCACGGTGAGCCGCTCGAAGCCGGCGGTGCCGGGGCGGCTGCGGCCGCCGGTGGCCAGGTAGGCGGGCACCATCCGCCTGCGGGGTACGGCGGTCATGACCGGTCGGTGGCGTCCTGCTGCCGGGTCGGGCTCGCGAGCGCGCGGCCCAGCGCTGCGACCTGCACCTGCATCTGGTAGGCCACGTTGCCGAGTTGGGCCTCCGGGGAGGTGAAGACGGCGAGCGAGGTGTTCTCCCCGGCCGGGACGACGATGGCGTAGCCGAGGTCGGACTCCACGACGGTCTGGTCCAGCCGGGGGCGCTCGGCGCCGGTGAACGCACCGGTGAACGCGCGGGCGGCGGCGTGCACGGTGGCGGTCATCGCGGCGACCCGCTCGGCGGAGGCCCGGTCGAGCCCGTCCGAGGCGCCCTCGACGAGGCCGTCGCCGGTGGCGATGACCGCGTGCAGCACTCCCGGCAGTTCCAGCAGCGGGGTCAGCACCCACGAGATCTCGTCGGTGGCGGTCTGGCTGGGCGAGCTGCTCACTGCTCGGCTCCTTCAGGGGTCGGGGCGGGCGGACGGGCGGTGGTGTGGACACCGCTGTCGCCGGCCGTGCTGGACGGGTCGGTGGTGCGGGGCGGGCCGGTCGGGTCGGTGGGGTCGGCCGGGTCGGTCGCGCCGGTCCGGCCGGCGGCCCGCGCCACGGCGGCGCGGCCGGAGTCGGTGCCCTGCTGCAGCGCCTCCCAGTGGGCGGCGGCCCGCTCGGGCGTGCGGGCGGGCGCCGCGGCCGCCGCGGACCGCACGGTGGCGGTCACCGCGGCCCCGGCCTGCGGGGCGGCCGCGGGGGCTCCCGGGCCGTCGGCGGCGAGCGGGCTGCGGCGGCGCCGGCTGGGCAGGCCGGTGCCGTCGTCGACCGGGTCGGCCGCCGTCCGCGGCACCACGTGGATGGCCGGCGCGGCGTGCGGGCCCGGCTGGTGGTGCCGGTCGGCGAGCACCGGCGCCCCGCCCTCGTCGGCGTCCCGCATCGGCGGGACGGCGTGGACGGCGGGTGCCGGAGCCGGGCCGGCACCGGCCCGCAGCGGCAGCGGGGTGAGCACCGACAGCGGCTGCTCGTCGTCGACGACCGTCACCAGCGCGGCCGGGATGCGCAGGATGGTCCGCATGCCGCCGTACGGCGAGGGCTCGATGTGACAGGAGAACCCGTACTGGCGGGCCAGCTTGCCGATCACCGCGAAGCCGGTCTTGGGCGGGTTGCCGAGTTCGGTGAGCAGGACGTCGGGCGGGCCGGCCAGCAGCCGCCGGGCGCGGCGCAGCTGGTCCTCGTCCATGCCGATGCCGCTGTCGTCGATGATCACCAGGGCGCCGCGGCCGCCCTGCTGGACGGTGACCGGGATGTCGGTCTCCGGGTGCGAGTAGGCCGAGGCGTTGGCGAGGAGTTCGGCGACCGTGATGGCCAGCGGCTCGGCGGCCCGGGCGACCACGGCGAGGCGCTGTTCGCGGAGGTGGTTGGCGACCTTGATCCGGGCGTAGCCGGGCACCCGGGAGAGCGCGCCGACGACCACCTCGGCGAGCGGCGAGTCGGTGCGGGCCAGCCCCGGCCAGGCCTCGCAGAGCACCGCGACGGTCTGGATCCGGCGCAGCGCGACCTCGTTGCGGAAGTCGACCTCGAGCAGCCGCGGGTCGTCGTTGTCGTGCTGGAGCTGCTGGACCAGGCTCTGGATCTGGTAGAGCAGGGTCTGGATCCGGGAGGTGGCGCCGCGCATCGCGGCGCGGGCGGCGGCGTCGACCCGCTCGCGCTCGTCGGTGAGGGCGGCGGTGGCGGCGTCCAGCACGGACTGCAGCGCCCGGACCGCCTCCGGGCCGACGGCCTGCGGGTCCAGCGGGCCGACCAGCGGGGCGTTGGCGTGGCTGAGCCGCACGGCCGTGGCCGCCACCCGCTCCTGGGCGAGGTGGCCGATCTCGGCGAGCAGCGCCGCGGTGCGCCGCTCGGCCTCGGCCAGCCCGCGTTCGGCCGCCTCGGCCCCGGCCGCGGCGACGGCGGTGCGCTCCTCGGCGGCCCGGGCGTCGTCCTGCGCGGCGCGGGCCGCGTCCCGGGCCGCGCGGACGGTGTCCTCGGCCTCGCGCACCAGGCCGTCGGCCACCCGGGCGCGCTCCTCGGCGGCCCGGCCGCGGGTATCGGCCTCGCGGGCCTCGCCCCTGGCCTCCCGGGCACCCTCCTGGGCCTCCCGCACCCGCCGTTCGGCCTCGACCAGGCGGGCGTCGGCGACGCGCACGCGCTCCTCGGCGTGCGCGCGGGCGGCCTCGGCGGCCGCCGCCCGGGTGACGGCTCCGGCCCGGGCGCGGGCGAGGACGGCCGCCGCCAGGGCGGCGAGCAGTGCCAGGGCTGTCAGCACGATCTGCGTCATCGAAGTCCTCGGGAGTCCTCGGTGGGGCGGGTGCGGGCGGGCGGGCGGGCGCCGGGCCGGGGCGCGGGGCGGGCGGCGGCACCGCCGGCGGCCGCCCCGGCGGGCCGTCAGTCCCGGCCGGTCCGCGGGCGCGGGATGCGGGCGGCGTCCTCGGCGAGCTCCCGGGCCACCTGGGCGACCTGGCCCATGGCCTCCAGGACGTCGGGCACCTCGGTGCCGTCCAGGTGCCGGTACTCGGCGGCGACGGTGAGCACCAGCCGCTCGGGCAGGCCGAGTTCCGGGTGGCGCCGCTCGGCTATCACCCGCCGGGCGGCGTCCAGCGCGGGTACTCCGGCGGCGTGCAGGGCGTGCGCCCGCTCCCGGACGTGGGCGAGGTAGCCGATGTGCTCGCGGACGCCGTCGCGGTCGAGCACCGGGCCGTGGCCGGGCACGAAGATCTCGGCGCCGGTGGCCAGCGCCTGCTCGCAGGCGCCGATGACGTTCTCCAGCGGCCCGGCCCAGTGCGAGGGGTGGTCACCGGGCTGTTCCGGGGTCGAGCTGAAGATCACGTCGCCGGTGAACACGGCGCGCTGGTGCGGGAGGTGGACCATCAGGTCGCCGCCGGTGTGGGCGGCGGGGAGGCTGGAGATCTGCACCGGGTAGTCCCCCACCCGCAGCTCCAGCTCACCGGTGAAGACGGTGTCCGGGCGGACGGGATCGGTGTCGGACCAGTCGAACCGCCCGAAGTGCTCCTTCAGGTAGCCGCCGAGCGCGGAGTCCGGGTCGCTGCCGGTGACCAGCGCGTGCTGCTGCCGGGGGGTGGGCTCCCAGTGGATGTGCTCCAGCGCCTCGCGGGTGGCGATCACCTCGGCGTCCGGCACGACTCCGGCGCCCCACAGGTGGTCGCCGTTGGCGTGGGTGACGACCACCCGGTCGATCCCGACCCCGGCCGGCAGCAGACGGCGGCTGGCCGCGAGGAACTCGCCGGCCAGGGCGGGGTCGTAGGGTGTGTCGATCCAGAGCGCGGTCTTCTCCGAGGCCAGCAGCCCGCAGTTGGCCAGGCCCCAGCCCCGCTTCGGGGGGAGCCACACGTACAGGTCCTCGGCAATCGCGCTCACGTTCGCACGGTTGATCGTCATGTGCGCGATTATGCCCATGCCGACTCGACAACGCGGCAAAACCTGCACGCACTGCAGGAGTTGATGCCCCAGACTCTCCCGAGCTGTCCGGATTCGACCCTCGTGGTCGAGACCAATCGTCTCACTGTCCGGACGATTCGTGGACACTCAGGGCGGATCCCGGCTCAGAGCGGGGGCAGGACGCGACACACCTCGACCGTGACGTCCACGGTGTCCAGACCGATGACCCGCCCCTCCACCGCGACGAATCCTTTCTCCCCCGAGCGGAACAGCGCGGCCAGCGCGGACTTGCGGCCCGCCCCCGCCAGCGCCTCCACCGCCATCGCGGAACCGAAGGCGAACACCCCGCAGAGCACGATGCACGGCGCCTGCCGGGACGTCCGGGTGACGAAGATGAACCCGTGGTCCCGGATCAGTTCCCCGGCCGCGTTGTACAGCGCCTCGAAGGTCATCCCGCCCCACCGGGCGCGGGCCGCGTCCGGGTACTCGACGCGGAAGTCCGGGAACACCGATTCCAGTACGCCGCCGGAGTAGGAGTTGACGCCCGGTCCGCCGATCGAGAAGGTCGGCATCCGCGGATCCTGCGCACCGGCCACGACCAGTTCGATCGTCGCCTTCCGGTTGACCTTCCGCAGCAGGTCGATCAGCTGCGCTATCGCCCGGGCCTCCGCCATCGGCATGAACAGCACGTTCTTGGGCTCCCGGCTGGTCAGCCGGCAGCCGTCCGAGGCGTAGGCGAACTCCGCGACCTCCAGGCTGGGCGTGACGATCTGCACCCGGCCGTACGGGGCGAGCAGCGCCCGCAGGAATCCGTACCGCAGGAACAGCCTCGTCCGGGCGAGGGAGCGGGCCGCGAGGAACCCGATCACGGCCGGGACCGATGCGATCAGAACCTGGAGCAGGATCTCCATATGATCCCCCGGGGGAAGACTCGGCCACGAACTGTGTCCCGTCAGGTAAATCCCCGCCCGCGGCCGGAAATACCCACACCACCGCAATTCGACCCGCCGGAAGATCCGAACTCCTCCCCGCGGGCGCCGGATCCACCGGGCCGGGGGTTCGCGGGCCGTCCGCGGTGCGCCGTCGCGCGCCCCCGCCCACCCCCGGGACCGCCCCCCACCTGCGAGGACGTCAGGATCCGGGGGTTACAGTCCTACCGCGTCAGAACCCAAGCTCAAATAATGCTCTGAGAAGACCGGTCGAGGCTTGGCAGCCACCCCGCCCGGGGACATCCTCAGCATCACGGCCGCGCGGTCCTGGCGACGACGCCCGCACCGTCCGACGGCCGTTCCCACCCAGCCCTCCGAAGGGGGCGAACCGATGACCTCCCCTGCACTTGACCTGCCCGCACGGGCAGCCGCCGGCACCGCCGCCCCGAGCCGCCCGGGCACCCGCCCGGACGTCACCCTCGGCGTGGGCCTCGGCTGGCGCAGCGAGATCGACACCGTCGTCGAACGCCAACCGGGCCTCGACTGGGTCGAGGTGGTCGCCGAGAACATCTGCGCCGACCACCTCCCCGAGTCCCTCACCGCACTGCGCGCCCGCGGCGTCACCGTCGTCCCGCACGGCGTCGCCCTCGGCCTCGGCGGCGCCGACCGACCCGACCCGGACCGGCTCGCCCGGCTCGCCGGGGCGGCCCTCGCGCTCGGCTCCCCACTGGTCACCGAACACCTGGCCTTCGTCCGGGCCGGCGGCCTGGAGGCCGGCCACCTGCTGCCCGTCCCGCGCACCCGGGAGTCCCTGCGGGTGATCGCCGAGAACGTCCGGATCGCCCAGGACCAGCTCCCGGTGCCGCTCGCCCTCGAGAACATCGCCGCCCAGCTGGCCTGGCCCGGGGACGAACTGACCGAGGGGCAGTTCCTCGCCGAACTCGTCGAACGCACCGGCGTCCGGCTGCTGATCGACGTCGCCAACCTGCACACCAACCGGGTCAACCTCGGCATCGACCCGGCCGCCGAACTCGACCGGCTCCCGCTGGAGGCGATCGCCTACGTGCACGTCGCCGGCGGCCGGATGGTCGACGGCGTCTGGCACGACACCCACGCCCACCCGGTCACCCAGCCGGTCCTGGACGTCCTGGCCGAACTCTGCGCCCGGATCACGCCTCCCGGCGTCCTGCTCGAACGGGACGCCGGCTTCCCGCCGCCCAGTGAGCTGGCCGGCGAACTGGACGCCATCCGCGGGGTGCTGGAGGGGAGCACCCCGCGGACGGCCCACCCGGCCGCCACCCGGACCGGGGCACCGCGGCGGAGCGGGCGCACGGACACCCGCACCGAAACGCCGCTCCCGGGCGAGCGCGCGAACCTCCGCCGCCGGCAGGAGGAGCTGCTGGCCGCCCTGGTGGCCGGCGGGCCCGTCCCGGCCGGCTTCGACCCGGCGCAGGTCCGCGCCCAGTCCACCGGGCTGGCCACCAAGCGGCGCGACACCGCCGCCAAGGTGGCGCCCGAACTGCCCCGCCTGCTCGGCGACCGGTACGGGCCGCTGTTCCTCGCGTACGCCCGCACCCACCCGCAGACCGGCGGCTACCGGGCCGACGCCCGGGCCTTCGCCGAGTGGGTGCTCACCGACGGCGGCCCGCCGGCCGCCGAGCACCGCCGGGCGCTGGAGCAGTGGCTCCGCCCGGCCGACGAGCGGCCGTCCGGCCCGCTCGCCCGCCTGCGCCGGGCCCTGCGGCGCTGACAGTCCTTCTCCACAGCACGACACCGCACACTCCGGGGGAACGCCCATGTGGCACGACACCTACTTCCTGATCCCCGCCGCCCTGCTGGCGGCGGCCGTCCTGTACGCCTCGCAGACCCGCCAGCGGGTCGGTCACGTGCCGCGGGCCATGGGCCTGCCCGGGCGCGGCCTGCCGCTGCTGGACGCCGCGTTCCTGGCCGGCGGTCCGGGCCGGGTCTTCGACACCGCACTGGTCCGGATGCACATGGCCGAGCGGGTGGTGATCAGCCGCGCCGGCCTGGTCACCCTGGTCGACCGCCGGCCGTACGACGCGGTCGACCAGGCCGTGATGGACGCCGTCGGCCCGACCGGCAGCCGGGAGATCGCCGCGCTGCGCCGGGAGGTGATGCGCTCGGCCGCCGTGCAGGAGATCGGCGACCGGCTCTCCGACCGCGGGCTGATGCGCCGCCCGGACCGGCTGCGGCGGGCCCGGACCGCGCACCTGCTGCTCCGGCTCGCGGTGCTGGACGTGCTGGCCTTCACGGTCCTCGCCGTGGTCCTCGACGACGGCGAGCCCGGCTACGACCGCGTCTCGTTCTGGGTCCCCGGGTTCCTGCTGCTGGTGGGCCTGGTGGCGCTGGCCGTCACCCGGCCGCACCGGGGCCGGATCACCCCGGCCGGTCGGCGCCAGCTGGCGCTGATGCACGGCAGCACCCCGTGGCGGCCCAGCGCGGGGCTGTCCCCCGCGCTGGCGGGCGGCGCGCTGCTGGGCGCGCTCGCGCTCGGCGGGCTGGCCGCGGCCGGGCTGGACGACCAGGAGCTGGAGGCGGCGATGCTGGAGGCCTCGGCCGAGGAGGAGGCGATGCGGCAGGCGTCCGCGGGCGCCTTCGCGTCCTCGTCCTCCTCGTCCTCCTCCTCGTCGGGTTCCTCCTGCGCCTCCACCACCACCTGGTGCGGCTCCTCCTCCGACTCCGGTTCGTCCGGTTCGTCCGGCTGCGGCGGGAGCAGCAGCTGCGGTTCGTCGTCGTCGAGCTGCGGGTCCTCGTCCAGCAGCTGCGGGTCCTCCTCGTCGAGCTGCGGCTCCTCGTCCAGCAGCTGCGGGTCGTCCTCGTCCAGCTGCGGCTCCTCGTCCAGCAGCTGCGGCGGTGGCGGCGGCTGCGGGTCCTGACGTCACAGTTCGGTATCGCGCACCGGGAAGCCGTTCCCCGGGCCGTCGGACCAGGCATACAACAAGCCCATGTGGTTGCTGTTCCTGATACCGGCGTGCGTCGCGGCGGTGCTGTCCTGCCTCCGGCTGGTGCGGACGACCGCGACCGCCGACGCCCTGGCCGAGCAGGACGGGCTGCGCCCGCCCGAGGCCGTCGGGATCGGGCTGTACGAGACGGCCTACCTGGCCGGCGGACCGGACCGGGTGGTCGAGCTCGCCCTCGTCCTGATGGCCGGCCGGGGGCGGCTGCACCTGGCGCACACGGGGTGGACGACGGTGGTCGACCCCCGGGGCCGCAGCCGCCTGGAGCGCGCGATCGTCGCCACCGTCGGCCCCGAGGGCCAGTGCCGCACCGACGAGCTGCGCCGGGCGATGGCCGGGCACCCGACGGTGCTGGAGATGGGCGCCCGGCTCTCGCTGGCCGGCCTGGCGACTCCGGCCCTGATCCAGCGCAGCACCGTCCTGGTGGTCCGGCAGGTGCGGCACGCACTGCTGCTGACGCTGGTCCTGCTGGCGGCCGCGCTGGCGCTCAGCGGCTTCACCGGTGGTGACGCGCTCGCCCCCCTCGCCTGGTTCTCGCTGCCGCTGGTGCTCACCGCGGGCACGCTGCTGATGGCCCGGGTGGACGTCTACCCCTACACCCGCTGGGCCTCCCCGATCGGTCAGGAGGTGCTGCGCGAGGTGCGCCCGGCCCGCCAGCGCGGCCTCGCCGACGACGAGGAGCGCGAACTGCTCACCGCCGTCGCCATGAACGGCCCCGCCGCCCTCGCCGACCCGCGGCTGCGCGCCGCGCTGCGCCCGCACCGCACCTGAACCCGCGGGCCCGTCGGCCGGACGGCGCACGGTCCCACCGGACGGACCCCGGACGGACCGGAGGCCGGCTCCCCGAGCGGGAACCGGCCTCCGGACACGACGAGCCGCAGGTCAGGCCAGGCCGCCCAGCAGCTCGCTGACCGGCTTGCGGCGGCCGGTGAAGAACGGCACCTCCTCGCGGACGTGCAGCCGGGCCCGGGAGGGGCGCAGGTCGCGCATCAGGTCGACGATCCGGTGCAGCTCGTCCGCCTCGAAGGCGAGCAGCCACTCGTAGTCGCCGAGCGCGAACGAGGCCACCGTGTTGGCCCGCACGTCCGGGTAGCCGCGCGCCATCTGGCCGTGCTCCGCGAGCATCGCGCGCCGCTCGGCGTCCGGCAGCAGGTACCACTCGTAGGAGCGGACGAACGGGTAAACGCAGACGTAGTCGCGCGCGCGCTCGTCGGCGAGGAACGCCGGGATGTGCGACTTGTTGAACTCGGCCGGGCGGTGCAGCGCCATGTTCGACCAGACCGGCTCCAGCCGGCGGCCCAGGGCGGTGCGGCGGAAGCGGTTGTACGCCTCCTGCAGGTCGTCCGAGTCGGCGGCGTGCCACCAGACCATGATGTCGGCGTCGGCGCGCAGACCGGAGACGTCGTAGGTGCCGCGCACGGTGACGTCCTTCGCGGCCAGCTGGGCGAAGAGCTCGTCCACCTCGGCGGCGAGGGCGGTGCGGTCCTCGGGCAGCGCGCCCTCGAGCTTGAACACCGACCACATCGTGTAGCGGATGACCTGGTTCAGGTCGCGTGCCTTCTTCTTCTCGGGCTGCTGCTCCGGCTGCTGCTCAACGGTCTCAGTCATGCGCCCATTCTCCTCTCCGTGGGTCCTTCCCCGGTCGCCGGGGTCAACAGTCCGTCGAGGGCCGCCACCGCGGCGGCCGCCGATCCGATGCACGCCGGGATGCCCACCCCGTCGTAGGCGGCGCCGCACAGCGCCAGCGCACCGACCCGCTCCGCGGCCGAGCGCACCCGGGCCACCCGGTCCAGGTGTCCGACCGGATACTGCGGCAGGCCGGCCCGGAAGCGTGAGACGGCGGTGGCGTACGGCCGTGCGGTCAGCCCGACGGCCTCGCCGAGGTCGGCCAGCGAGCGGGCCACCAGCTCCTCGTCGGGCAGCTCCAGCGCCTCCTCCTCGCGGTGGCGGCCGAGCGAGGTGCGCAGCAGGAACGCGTCCGGTGCCGAGCGCTCCAGCCAGCCCCACTTGTTGGAGGAGAAGGTCGAGGCCTTGATCCGCCGCCCGTCGACCGGCGGCACCAGGAAGCCGCTGCCGGCCGGCGCCCCGGCCAGGTCGGAGCGGCGGAACGCCATCGTCACCAGGGCCATCCCGGCGTACTCGACGGCGTCCAGCCCGGCGGCGGCCGCGGGGGCGTCGGTGCGCAGCAGTCGGGCCGCGGCCGATGCCGGGGCGGCCAGCACCACGGCGTCCGCGTGCAGCGCGGTGCCGTCGCCGGTCAGCACCCGCCAGCCGTCGGGGGTGCGGCGCAGCTCCGTCACCGGGGTGTCGGTGCGCAGGTCGGCGCCGGCCTTCGCGCACGCCGCGGCGACCGCCTCCGGCAGGGTGCCGATGCCGCCGCGCAGGCCCTGGAAGACCGGGGTGCCGACCACCGCGGGCCGCGAGGCGAGCCGGTGCACCCCCTCGACCAGCGAGCCGCCGCCGCGGGCGATCGGCAGCAGCTGCGGTACGGCGGCGCGCAGCGAGATCTCCTCGGCCCGCCCGGCGTAGACGCCGCCGAGCAGGGGTTCGACCAGCCGGTCGACGACCTCCTGGCCGAGCCGGTCGGCGACGTAACGGCCGATCGCCACGTCCTCGCCGACCTCGGTGGTGCGCTCGTGCCGGGCCCGGTCCAGCCCCTCGGCGGTGAGCACCCCGGAGGCGGCCAGCGCGTCGAGGTCGCCGGGGACGCCCATCACCTGGCCGCCCGGCAGCGGGCGCAGCGCGCCCCGCGTCCAGATCGCGGCCTTCGCGGTGGTCGGCGGCTCCAGCGCGTCGGCGAGGCCGACCGCCCGGGCCAGCTCCACCGCCTCCGGGCGCCGGGCCAGCACCGACTCGGCTCCGAGGTCCACCCGGACCCCGCCGACCTCGCCGCCCCACAGCTTGCCGCCGAGCCGTTCCGACGCCTCCAGCAGCGTGACCCGGGCCCGGGCCGGCCCTCCGGCCGCCCCGCTCAGGAAGGCGGCCGCGGCCAGGCCGGCGATCCCACCACCGATGACGACGACGTGTGCATCCGACATGCTCCGCAGTCTCGCAGGTCTTTACCCGGAGTCCTCAATCCGCTGCACGCCCGGCCACCGGCGCGGGCCGGAGCACCCCACCGGAACCGCCCGCGCGGGCCCGTACCGCGCCCCCGGGGAACGGCGCGGGGCCGGGGCCGGACGCACCCCGCAGGGTGGTCCCGCCCCGGCCCCGCCGGTGGTGGTGTGCGGATCAGACGGTGTCGGCGTACCAGATCCGGCTCGGCGGCTCGCCGGCCTCGGTGGCCGCGCTGAACCGCTTGGGCACGCCGGGCCGCAGCGCGGGCTTCAGCACCCGCCAGGTCCGCTCGACGGCCTCACCGGTGAAGCCGTCGAACTCCGGCGTCACCCGGATCAGCACCGCCCCGCCGGGGAGTTCGGCCACCTCGTGGAAGCCCCCCGCGGCGAGGGCCGCGGTGCCGCCGAGCTCGCGGGCGATCTCGCGCGGGACGACCGTCAGCCACTCGTACCCGCGCAGCAGCCGCCGCGACTGCGGCAGCGTCATCCCGGGCAGCGGAGGCCCGACCCGCTCCTCGTGCTCGGTGCGCCCGAGCGTCCGCGCGTAGCCGATCTGCGCGTAGGACGGGTCGACCTCGCGGGCGAAGTCCCGCAGCAGCTCCGTCCAGCCGGCCTGTTCGGCCGGCCCGAAGCGGCCCTCGGGCGCCTGTGCGGAGAGCCTGACCCAGTCCTCGCAGTCCTCGTCCCGGGCGACGCCCATCCGCAGCAGCGGTTCGCCGGGCAGGCCCTCGCCGTCCAGCCGGTAGAGCGCGAGCTCCGCCAGCTGGACGTCCCCGGCCAGCCAGGTCTGCAGCTTGGGCAGGTTCTTCCGGGTCAGGACCTTGGCGCGGTGGGTGATCCGGCCGGTCCTGCGGTTGACGGTGTCGGCCGACACGAAGCCCCAGAGGGCTCCGGCCGGGCCGCAGGGCACCGCCTTGGTCAGCGAGTCCTCGGCCAGGTCGGTGCTGTCGAGGACCGCCTGGAGGGTGGGACCCTCCAGGCGCTCCGCACCCTCGACGAGCCAGCGCCGGGCGAGGTCGGCCAGCGCCTCGGCGCCGGCGTACTCGGTGTCGATCTCGCAGCGGATCGTGTGCATGGGCTCTTCGTTCCTTCTCGACCGGTCCGGTCTACGGTTCGGCGGTGCCGGCCGTGGCGCAGTAGGCGATGAAGCCTATGACAAAGACCACGGCCGCTCCGAAGTTGGTCTCCTGCTGCCTGGTCATGATCGGACCGTGCACCTCGAACCCGCCGCCGCCGTCACCGCTGCCCGCGGTGGGGGCGTGCGGCATCTCGCCCGGTGTGGCCGGGGCGGTGTTCGCCGTCGCCCCGGTGATCGGCCGGGTGGTGGTCCAGCCGGGCCTGCGCCCGCGTTCGCTGAGCGGGACGGGCGAGGGCTGCGGCACCGGGACGGGGTGCGGGACGGGGTCGGGTTCGCCGCCCCGGTTGTCCTCCTTCGACCACTTGTAGGTGATGATGCCGTCGGACTTGCCGTCCTTGGCGGTGATGAACTCGGCCGGGTTGGCCATGTTGGGCACCGGACCGAGTTCGGTGCCGAGCCTGCCGCCGGCCTTCACCGTCCGGGTGTCGCCGCTCGCGATCAGCATGACCTGGAGCTGGCGGACGTAGCGGGCGAGCTGCGCCGGTCCGGCGGCCTCCGCGCCACCGCCCTCGTGCTTGACCTCCCAGACCAGGACCTCGTCCTTGCCCCACTCGACGATGTCGGCGTAGCCGGGCTTCTTGTTGCCCTTGGACGAGCCCTCACGGACGAAGACGTCGTTGTCGAAGTCGTCGTACGGGCGCTGCGCCTTGAGGTAGGCGGTGGCCATCAGGACGGCCGTGTCGTGCCGCGGCGTCCAGACCTTCCACCACTTGTACTCCTCCTCCGTCGCCGGCTCGTCGTCCCCGAGGTCCCCGGGTTCGACGTCGTCGCTGGCGGTCTCCGGGGTGCTGGCCTCGGCCTGCCGCTTGGCCCGCTCCTGCTGCATCTGCCATTCGCGCAGGTCGGGGTCGTAGAGGCCGGACGGGTCGCTGCGGTTGACCGGGTCGCTGTGGGAGTAGCCGTAGCTGTTCCACTGCTGCGGGTCGTCGGGGACGAGGACCGGGTCCGGGCTGACGAAGCGTCCGGTGCTCGGCTGGTACTGCCGCGCGCCGAGGTTGGTCAGTCCGGTGACGTCGTCCTTGAGGCCGCCGACGAAGCCCTTGTCGCCGGCCCAGACGCCGGCCGCGGGCTGGGAGCCGCGCGGGTTGCCGAAGGGGTCCATGGCCCGCCGGGTGACGGCGAGGCTGGTGGCGTCGACGGTGAGCAGGCCGCTGTTGTGGTGGTCGGCGAGCTGGACGGTCATCCCGCCGGCACCGACGCGGACCATGGTGAGCCCGCCCGGGACGGGGTAGTACCGGGTGCCGGTGAGGGTCTTGGCGACGGAGTCGTAGACGAGCTCGTCGCCGGCCAGGGTGACGGTGGTCTTCCCGGGGTTGCGGCGGACCAGCTGGTTGCCGTCCGCGTCGTAGACGTAGCTGGTGGTCTGGCTCGGGGCGCTCCACTTCTGGCCGGCCGGGACGGTCGACCCGCAGTCGTTGACCACGAGGGCGGTGCTGTTGGTGCTGACGTCGCCGGGGACGGCCAGGCAGCGGGCCGCGCCCGCGTTGAGGACCGTGCCGTCGGCGCGCGGCGTCCACTTCTGGGCGGCGCCGCCGTCGCAGGGCTGGAGCTGCACGGCGGAGCCGGCCGCGGTGCCCGTGGCGGTGAGGCACTTGTCGAACACCTTGAGCAGGCTGCCCGCGGTGGAGAACCGCTGGCCGCCGCCGGTGCCGCAGGTGTAGATCTGCACGACCGTGCCGTTGGCGGAGCTGCCGCCGCGCATGTCCAGGCACTTGCCGCCGACGCCGGTGACCGGGCCGGCCTGGGCGTAGGCGTCGAGCTTGCCCTCGGTGTTCCAGGTGAGGTCGGCGGTGCCGGTCCTGGAGGTGTAGATCGAGGTGGTGTTGCCGCCGGCGTCGTAGGTGTCGCGGCCGGAGACGGTGGTGGCGGCGCCGACCGTGGTGCCGGTGCCGGTGAGCGCGTGCGGGCCGCCGTTGCCGGCGGAGGTGTTGACCGTCCCGGGGGCCGGGAAGGTCTGGGTGGTGACGGTGTCCTTGGTGGAGTCGCCGCCGGTGTCGTGCTGGACGAACCGGGTGCGGTTGCCCGTCACGTCGTAGCCGTACTCCTGCCAGTACGGGTTGCCGCCGCCGACGGTGGTCAGCGCCGGTGCGACGGCGCCGCTGGTCGGGCTGGTGTTGGTGCAGCGGCCCTGGTCCAGGGTCTGGTGCTGCTGCGGGTCGGGGACGGTGACGGTGCCGGTGTCGGTCCAGGCGGTGGTCAGCCGGCCGAGGCTGTCGTAGCCGAAGCACTGCAGGTCGCGTGCGGCCGGGTTGTTGTCGGGGACGGTGTTGATGGAGGTGACGCGACCGGAGTCGTCGTAGGTGTAGCCGGTCTGCTGGACCGCGCCGGTGGTGGAGGTCTGCTTGTCCAGGAACTGGTTGCGCAGCCGTCCGGTGGCCTGGTCGTAGTCGTTGGTGACGACGACCTGGGTGGCCCAGGGGTTGACGGTGGAGCGGACGACCCGGCCGTAGGCGTCGTACTCGGTCTGGGTGTCGTACGTGGTGGCGCCCGCGTACTTGAACATCTGGCCGTAGTCGTTGTACGAGAACGCGACGTCGTCGACCGGCAGGCCGCCGAGGGCGGGGAGGATGCTCTCCTTCAGGTTGCCGGTGATCTTGTCGTAGGTCGCCGTGCTGGTGTACGTGAACGTGCCGGTCTGGCCGATCTCGCTGCCCGGGATGCTGACCGTCGCCCCGGTCTTCCGGTAGGCGTCGTCGTAGCCGGTCACCGCCGTGGTGTAGGCCTGGCCGGTCGCGCCGCCGACGTAGCGGGTGGACGAGGTCGGCTTGCCCTTGACGACGGTGTCGTAGACCCAGCCCGCCAGCTGGTTGGCCGGGGCCACCGTGCCGTCGTACTCACCGGTCTTGCGGCCGGTGAGGTCGTAGGTGAAGGCGAGCCGGCGGCTGCGGCCGTCGGTGGTGGTGGCCACCCGCGAGGCCTCGTCGTAGGTCTGCACGACGCTGCCGGTGTCCGGGTCGGTCGCGGAGACCTGGCGGTGCCGCAGGTCGTAGCCGAAGGACCAGCGGTTGCCCGCGGCGTCGGTGCGCGACTCGGGCCGGCCGTCGACGGTGTAGGTGTACGTGGAGACCACCGCGTCGGCGCGGTTGCCGGTGGCGGTCGGGGTGTTGTACTGCCAGCGCTCGACGGTGTGGTTGCGGGCGTCGGAGACGGCGCTGGTGGGCCAGGTCCCGGCGGGCGGGAGCAGGTCGACCCGGTCCACGCCGGCGTACGTCGTGGTGGTGCGGTTCTGCTCGACGCCGAGGGACCAGGAGGCGACCACCACGGCGCGGCTCTGCCCGTCGTAGGTGGTCCGGGTCTGCAGCGGGACGGTCGAGTCGTCGGCCGTCACCAGGGTCGAGGTGGGGCCGGAGTCCTTGTTGTACCAGGCCGGGTCGGCGGTCTTGGCCCGCCCCTGCGAGTCGTAGCGGGTCCCGGAGAGCATCCGGCCGGTGTAGGCCGGGTTGGCGGGCGAGGTCTGGGTCTGCCGGGTGCGGCCGAAGCCGTCCAGGATGTCGATCTTGCGGGTCTGGACCGGGGTGCTCAGGTCGCGCTTGAGCACCAGGGTCGTCACCGAGGACGGGACACCGGTCTGGTTGGACAGGTTGTAGGCGTAGCTGACGTTGGGGTTCGGGTTGGCCCCGGGGGTGCGGCCGGCCAGCCAGACCCCGGTGAGGCGCCCGAGGGAGTCCCAGGCCTGGGTGCTGACCTTGTTGTTCGGGTCCTTGACGGTCAGCGTGTTGCCGCGGCGCGGGTCGATGGTGGTGACGGTGTCCCAGGTGGCGTTGGCCACGCCGGGCACCGGTGCCGAGGAGGTCAGCGTGGACGGGATCTCGCCGGCCGCGGCGGCCGCGTACGAGGTCCTGGTGGTCGCGCCGCCCGGGTGCTGCGCGTCCTTGACGGTCAGCGCGGTGACGGAATCGGTGCGGCCGTACTTGTCGAAGGTGACGTTGGTGGTGGTGGTGAAGGTGGCGCTGCCGTCGGCCTCGTAGCGCTCCAGCTCCTGGGAGCCGCTCGGGTTGGCGGTGGCCGCGGCCTGGCCGTACGGCAGGTTGTCGTACAGCACGCGGTTGCGGGAGACGGTGTTCCCGGCGTTGGCGGTGGCCGTGCAGGCGTTGGCGCCGGAGACCGTGAGGGTCTCGGCGGCCAGGTCGGTGCGGACCGGGTCGGGCCCCTGCGCGTACGCGGTGAGGGTGCAGACGTCGGGCAGCCCGTCGGCCTGGTCGAGCACGCTGCGGGCGCGGTTGGCGTGGTCGCTGTCGGACACCGTGGTCTTGGTGGTGGTCCGCCAGGTCTGGTCGGCCTTCAGGCCCTGGGTGGTCGTCGAGCGGGTGGTCGCGGTGTAGCGCGCCACGAGGTCCGGCAGCCCGTTGCCGCGCGGGTGGGTCGCGGTGGCGACCTCACCGGAGGCCGCGTTGACGGTGCGCGAGGTGACCTTGCCGTCGGCCTGGTCGAACACCTCGGTCTGCAGGACCTGGCCGCCCAGCCAGTCGACGTCCACGACGTCCCGGCCGAGCGCGTCGGTCAGGTGGACGCTGCGGGTGCTGCCGTCCTTGCGGACGTCGCCGTCCATGCCCTGCCGGTAGGTCGCGCGGCTCTGCGACCTGGGGCCGTCGTTGCCGCTGCCGATGGTGGTGGTGACCACCCCGAAGCCGCGGAAGTCGCCCCAGGTGCGGGCGTTCGCCTCGGTGAGCTCGGCGTCGTCGCGGTGCCAGCCGGGCTTGGCGTAGGCGTACTTGGTGATCTTCTGCGGGGCGTCGGTGGCGGTGTCGTTCTCGGTCAGCGAGGCGACGGTGTAGTGGTTGAACCAGTCGAGGACCGGGTCCGACCCGGCCACCGAGCCCGGCGGCAGCCAGCGCACCGGGTAGCAGCCGAGGCTGTTGTCGTCCTCGGCCGCCGGCATCACCTTGTTGATCCGGGAGCAGGCCGGCAGGTTGTAGTCGACGTTGAGGACGCCGCCGGTCTCGTTGTGGATCTGCTGGATGCGCGGCCGGTTCATCAGCGGCGGCGCGGGCACCAGGTCGGTGCCGTCCACCCGGTTGGGCAGCATCACCGGGGTGAAGCTCACCGCCGGGGTGCTGAGCTGGGTCGCGCCGGCCTTGCCGGTGCGCACCACGGAGTCCAGCCACAGGGCCTTCTGGCTGGTGTTGTCGTTCGGGTTCGGGAACGAGTGGTTGAGCTGGTAGGAGTCGACGTCCTGCCAGGCGTTGTTGACCCGCACCTGGGTGGCGACGCCGGAGAGCCGCTTCGTGGTGAAGTAGCTCGGGCCGTAGTGGGTGCAGGTGCCGTCCTGCTTGCACTCCTGGTCGACCGGCACGTCGGGCCAGTTGGTCTTGTTGGCCTCGGTGCGCTGGGACGGGTCGCAGTTCGCGGTGTCCACGCAGCGCTCGGCGGTGGAGAAGACGACCTTCGCGGCGGGCTGCAGGCCGCCCTTGGCCGCGACCTGCTCGTCGAGGCGCTGGCCGTACGCGATCGTGGCGGGCAGGTTCGCCCGGGTGTAGGAGGTGCGGGTGCCGTTGCCGTTGTTCTGGCCGCCGCCACGGGCGTACCAGTTGGTCTCCGGCGACCACGTGTAGGTGGTCAGGTTGCCGCGGGCGTCCACCACGTAGTCCAGCGAGAGCCGCTGCCACATCTGGCACCAGGAGGCCTTGCCCTGGCCGGAGTCGTAGCACGGGTCGCCGCTGTCGGGCGAGTAGACCGGCACGGTGGAGACCGAGTTGGACGCCGGATCGCTCTTGTCGCCGCCGGGCAGGTGGTTCAGGCCGAAGTAGTACACCGTGCCGGAGGAGTCGGTGACCTTCGCGTAGGCGCCGTCCCGGGCGTCGTTGCCCGCGCCCGAGCCGAACTCGATCCTGGTGCCGTCGTCGTCCTTGAGGTGCCAGACGCCGGTCGCGGCGTCCGTGGTGGCGCCGGAGGAGCCGGCGTTGCGGTCCCGGACCAGCTGGCCGGAGTGCGAGCCGAGCGAGAGGGCCGCGTTGAAGCCGGCCCAGCACTGGTCCCCGGAGCCCTTGATGCCGTCCTTGTCGCAGGGCTTGAAGCTGCGCTCGATGAAGCCGGGGTTGAGCTCCCAGCCGTCACCGACCCAGGAGGCCTGGGCGTTGGTGGCCGAGGTCTTCCCGTCCACCGTCGAGGAGTTGTACGAGAGCGCGACCGCGGGCGGCTGGCCGCCGAGCGACGGCGGCACCTGGACCGGGTAGCTGTACGTGAGGGCGCCGGAGGAGCTGCCCGCCGCCCAGGCGGAGGAGGGGGTCAGCGTGGAGGCGTTGTAGCTGCCGCCGCCGCCCGAGGAGGTGGTCTCGGCGGCCAGCAGCAGCGGGGCCGCCGCGGGGGCCTGGGCCGAGGCCCCGCTCGCGGACGCGGCGAAGGAGGCCTTCACGGCACCGCCGGCCGGCACGGCCGGGTCGCCCGCGGCGGGCAGCGACACCTCGGCGACGATCCGCTTGGCGGCGGCGTCGTAGCGGGCCGGCACCGGGGTGCGGACCTGGCAGGAGGGGAGCTCGGGGGTGGTCGCGGCGCACGCGGGCAGCGTGACCAGGCGGCCGCGGGAGGCGAACTCGCCGCCGGTGGCCGCGTCCAGCGCGGCGGAGTCGACGCCGACGGTGACCGGCACGGCCTCCTCGGCACCGCCCCGCCCGTCGGCGGCCGCACCGGCCGCCCGCTGCGCCGTGAGGCTGAAGACCAGCCCGTCGACGCCGGACACCCGGGCGCTCGCGCCGTCCTTCTGGACCACCGTCACCGCCGCGGCCGACGCCGCGGCCTCCGGCTTCGGGGCGACCCAGACCGGCAGCGCGCCGGCCTTGACGGGGGCGTCCGGCCGCGCGGCGGCGAGGTCCGCGGTGGCGGACCCGTGCACCGCCGGCGCCACCGCGGGCGCCCTGCCGGCCCGCTGCGGCACCGGGTAGTGCGGTGCAACCGCGGCGGCCTTGGCGGCGTCGGTGACCTTGACGGAGGTGGTGCCGGGCAGCGGGGTGCCGGGCGGCTGCCACACCTTGGAGAAGTCGGGTCCGCTCGCGGCCTGCGCGGCCGGTCCGAGCAGCGAACCGGCCACCGCCAGGGCGATCGGCCCGGCTATCCATCGCCAGGGAATTCCCCTGCGATCGGGTCTGTCCGGAATTGACACGTTCCCACCCCCGTTTTCTTGAAAGAGATTTGACTGGTCATCGGCACAGTCGGTTGCGGAACCTAGCAGCCGGGTATGTCGCCCCACCAGCGAGAAAGCGTCCGGCAGGCGGGGTGATCCATCTCACTGACCGGCCATTCGGTTCTTTTTGCGCCAAAATCCCGACACGGCCCTTGCGAAGGTTTTGTCGACGAGGCGTGAGAACTGCCAGGGTGCGCTTGACCTCTGCGTATCCGCACTCGCGGAGCGCGTCGCACACCCGGGGGAGCCCGATGCCACGCATACCCAGACCCGCCAGGCCGACCAGACGGTCGACCGCCGCCGCGGTCTCCTTGGTCCTCACGACCGGCCTGTTCACCGCCGCGCCGTTCGCCGCCCACGCCGCCACCGGCACACCGGCCCCCACCGCGCCGGCCACCGCGCCCTCCGGGCAGCCCACCCGCCCGACGCCGGACCGGATCCAGAGCGCCGTCGAACGCGCCAAGCGCGAGGGCAAGGACGTCCCCGTCCCCGAACTCACCGACGAGTACACCACGGTGGTCGCGACGGCCGAGGGCAAGCTGCGCTCGGAGCAGCACGAGCTCGCGCAACGCGCCAAGCGGACCGACGGCTCCTGGGCCCCCCTCGACGACACCCTGGTCAAGCGTGGCGACGGCACCGTCGCCCCCACCACCGCCAGCGGCGACCTGGTCATCTCCGGCGGCGGCGACGGCCCGCTGGCCACCATGACCACCAAGGACGGCAAGCAGCTCGCCGTCTCCTCGCCGTTCCCCGGCAGGCTCCCCGCCCCGAAGCTGACCGGCAACACGGCGCTGTTCAGCGGCGTCGCGCCGGACACCGACCTCGAGGTCACCGCCACCAAGTGGGGCGGCTACACCACCGTGGTCGTGCTGCGCACGCCCGCCGCCGCGGCCAACCCGGCCGCGCGCAACCTCGTCTTCCCCACCACCACCAAGGGGTTGGAGCTCGGCAAGGACGCCACCGGCGCGCTGACCGCCTCCGCCGGCGGCACCCCGGTGTTCACCGCACCGACCCCGCAGATGTGGTCCGCCAAGGAGGCGCGCACCCCGGCCGCCCGGGCCGCCGCGAAGTCCGCCGCCGCCGAGCCCGCGTTCGCCGCGGCCCCCCGCGCGGCCGCTCCGGCCGCCCCGGCCGCCGGACAGGACGCCGCCGCCGGCGCCGCCACCCGCACCGCGCCGGACGCCCCGAGCACCACGGCCGGTCCCGGCTCACTCGCCACCGTCGCCGACATCCCGGTGGCCGAGGCCAAGGTGGCCCAGGCCGGCGGGAACGGCAAGGGCGCGATCACCCTGACCCCGAGCCCCGACCTGCTCGACGGTGCCAGCACCTCGTACCCGATCTACGTCGACCCGTCCTGGGGCCAGGACGCCCGCGGCAAGCAGCACCACGCCTGGGTGATGCAGGCCCACAACACGACCGGCAACTTCGACCGCACCGGCTCCAACGACCGCGACCGCCCCGGCTCCGGCTACCAGGGCTGGGAGTCCCCGTACGGGATCGAGCGGGCGCTGTTCGAGTTCGACCTCAACGGCTACGCCGGCGCCACGATCAACTACGCCAACCTGCGGATCAACCAGTACATCTCCTCGGACCACTCCTGCTCGACGACCTACCCGGTCAACCTCTACCGGGCCCGTGAGTTCGACTCCTCGGTGTCCTGGAACAACCACGAGGTCCGCGAGTGGCTCGACGGCAAGAACGTCGCGGGCAACGGCACGCTCTCCGAGTGCTACAACGACCTGCCGATCGACTTCAACATCACCAACGCCCTGCGCGACGGCATCCGCAACACCGGCGTGCCGCTCGCCTTCGCCGTGCTCGGCCAGGAGGGCAGCGGCCAGCGGATGGGCTTCAAGCGGTACTCGTACGACGCGACGCTCAGCAGCCAGTACGACTTCCCGCCGCGGGTGCCCGGCAACCCGCACACCTACCCGACCCCGCACCGGGTCACCAGCTCCGACACCGACTCCTGCGCGGACGTGCCGGTCTCCTCGTACGGCTACGTGACCGCCACCAACACCACGCTCAAGTCCACGGTCAGCAGCCCCAACCAGGGCCAGCTCACCGAGTACGTCGGCATCTGGGACAACACCACCGGCGGCAACACCGTCAACAACGGCTGGTCGGGCTTCGTCGGCACGGGCAGCGAGGCCTCGTACGACCTGCCGGTCGGCACCCTCCAGGACGGCCACTACTACGGCTGGCAGACCCAGGGCGACGACGGCCTGCTGCGCGGACCGGCCTCGACGGTCTGCCACTTCGCCGTCGACATGACCCCGCCGGTGTTCACGTTCGGCGCCTTCACCGACCCGGCCACCCAGTTCCCGCCGGCCGGCAACGGCCAGACCACCAAGCTCCGGCTCGGCGACACCGGCCACATCCCGGTGGTCGCCTCCGACCCGAGCCCGGGCGCCGGCCTGGTCTCCTCGGGCCTGGCGTGCGTCCAGTGGGGCTACGACCCGCAGCTCTCCGGCGCGCAGCAGACCTGCGGCAACGGCGGCACGCTGTCGATCGGCGACATCACCACCAAGCCGACCCACTGGGGCACCAACACCCTGTACGCGCGGGCGATCGACGAGGCCGGGAACTCCTCCCAGACCGTCTCCTACTCGTTCTACGTGCCGTGGGCGCCGGGCCCGGTCGCCTTCGGCGACACCACCGGCGACGCCCGGCCGGACATCCTGCTCGCCGACACCGCCGGCAACCTGATCGCCCACGGCCGGGCCACCGACCCGGGCAACACCAGCGTGCCGCCCACCGGCACCGCCGCACCGGCCGCCCAGGCCCCGGGCGCCGACGCCGCCACCAACCCCCGGACGTGGAAGGACTACCGCGTCGCGCACCGCGGATCGGTGGACCCGACGACCAACCTGGACGACCTGTTCGTCCACAAGGACCCGAGCGGCCCGGGCGCGGGCGACGGTGACGACGCCCTCTACTACTACTCCAACACCCTGTCCGACCCGGGCCGCTTCACCCGCGGCACGATGACCCCGCTGGACCGCCCGGACTGCGACACCGCGTACGCCACGTCCTGCGCCGGCCACCACGACGGCGGCAGCTGGTCCCAGGCCCGCCAGATCACCCCGATCGGCTCGGCCAAGGACACCCGCACCCCGAGCCGCCAGGTGACCGACGCCACCGGCGTCTTCGCGATCGACTCGGGCAACCTCTGGTTCTACCCGGTCAAGACCAACCACACCCTGGCGGCGCCGTCGCTGGTCTCCACCGGCAACTGGGACGACAAGGACCTGATGGTCCCCGGCAACACCCTCGCCATCGGTGCCGCCACGGCCACCACCCCGGCCCTGTGGGTGCGCAACCGGACCAACGGCGACATCTTCCAGTACGCGCTGACCACCGCCGCCCGGCCGGACGGCTCGACCACGGTGACGGCCGTCACGGCCAGCCCCGCCGCCAGGATCGGCTGGGGCGTCAACGGCACGGGCTTCCCGACCATGGGCGCCGACGGCGACCTGACCGGTGACGACGTGCCCGACCTCTGGGGCGTCGACCAGTCCGGGACGATCCACGTCTGGCCGTCGGCCGTCACCAACGGCCAGGTCACGGGCTACGCCGGCGACCACTTCCGCGGCACCACCCAGGCGCCGTTCGTGCAGTTCCCGCTGACCGGCGACGCCAAGGCCAACCCGGCCGCCCAGAACGGCACCGCCGCCAACGTGTCCTTCGCCGACGACACCGTCGACGGCCGCACCACCAAGGTCGCGGTGTTCGACGGCACCGGGGCCAACAAGTCCACCGTCACCGGTGCCCGGAACGCGGTGGACGCCCGCCAGAGCTTCACCATCAGCACCTGGGCCTACCTGGCCAAGGACGACTCCGGCGTGGTGGTCAGCCAGGACACCCAGCACGGCAGCTCGTTCATGATCTACGCCGACCACGGCGCCTGGCGCTTCGCGATCGCCAACGGCGACAACGACCAGTGGCCCTACGACTACGACAACGCCACCGGCCCCGCCGGCGCGTACCGGCTCAACACCTGGACGCAGCTGACCGCGAGCTACAACGCCGCCACCGGACAGATGAACCTGTACGTCAACGGCAGCCTGGCCGGCACCGGCCAGCACAACGCCTCGACCAGCCCGGCCCCGAACGGCAACCTGGTGCTCGGCCGCTACCGCGCCGCCAGCGCGCCGTCCAACTTCCTCACCGGGCGGATCAGCGACCTGGCGGTCTACAACTCGGCGGTCGCGGCGACCACCGTGAACAGCCCGGTCCGGTTCTCCGCACACATGGGCCGCTGCCTGGACGCGCCGAACAACAACACCGGCAACGGCATGCACCCCCAGCTGTGGGACTGCAACGGCACCGACGCCCAGCGCTACAGCCTGAACGCCAACGGCACGCTCACCATCAACAACCAGTGCGTGGCCGCGAGCGCCAACGGCACCGCGGTGGGCACCCAGATCATCCTCTGGAACTGCCTCGGCGAGGGCGGCCAGCAGTGGCGCTACCGGGCCGACGGCAGCATCTACAACCCGCAGTCGGGCCTGTGCCTGGACGTCCCCTGGGCGAACAGCAACGCCGGCACCACCCTCCAGCTCTTCACCTGCAACGGCACCACCGCGCAGCGCTGGAGCATCCCGACCGTCAGCACCCCGGTCCTTCCCGTGAACCCGTAGCGGTCCACCGGAACGACGGAAGGGCCCGTCCCCCCGAGGGGGGCGGGCCCTTCGCCCGTTCCGGGGTCAGCGCGCGCTGGCCTCGTGCACGAAGGCGACCAGACGGCTCAGCGCGTCCGGGTCCATCGAGGGCATGACGCCGTGGCCGAGGTTGAAGACGTGGCCGCTGGTGCCGAGCGCCTCCGCGGCCCGCAGGACCTCGCGGGCCTTGCTCTCGACGACCTCGGTGGGCGCGAACAGGACGGCCGGGTCGAGGTTGCCCTGCAGGGCCTTGCCGGGGCCGACCCGCTCGGCCGCCACGTCCAGCGGCACCCGCCAGTCGACGCCGACGACGTCCGCGCCGGCCTCGCCCATCAGGCCCAGCAGCTCGCCGGTGCCGACGCCGAAGTGGATCCGCGGCACGCCGTAGGAGGCGACGGAGTCGAAGACCTTGGTGCTGGACGGCATGACCGAGCGGCGGTAGTCCGCCGGGGCGAGCGAGCCGACCCAGGAGTCGAAGAGCTGGACCGCCGAGGCGCCGGCCTCGATCTGCACCTTCAGGAAGGCGGAGGTGATGTCGGCCAGCCGGTCGACCAGGGCCGCCCACAGCTCGGGCTGCCCGTACATCATGGCCTTGGTGTTCTCGTGGTTCTTCGACGGCCCGCCCTCGACCAGGTAGCTGGCCAGGGTGTACGGCGCGCCGGCGAAGCCGATCAGCGGCGTCCCGCCGAGCTCGTCCACCAGCAGGCCGACGGCCTCGGTGATGTAGGGGACGTCGTCCGGCTCCAGCGGGCGCAGCCGCTCGAGGTCCGCGAAGGTGCGGATCGGGTCGGCGATGACCGGCCCGATGCCGGGCTTGATGTCGACGTCGATGCCGACCGCCTTGAGCGGCACCACGATGTCGCTGAAGAAGATCGCCGCGTCCACGCCGTGCCGGCGCACCGGCTGGAGGGTGATCTCCTTGACCAGCTCGGGCCGCATGCAGGACTCCAGCATGGGGATGCCCTCGCGGACCTTCAGGTACTCGGGCAGCGAGCGGCCGGCCTGGCGCATGAACCACACCGGGGTGTGCGGCACCGGCTCGTGCCGGCAGGCGCGCAGGAACGCGGAGTCGTGCGCGGCGCCGCGGCGCGCGGGGGTGGTTCGGCCGTCGAGGGCGGCCGCCGTGGTGTCTGCCGTAGTCTCGCTCACGGGTCAAATCTTCGCACGCGCCCCGGGGCGCTCTCTCCGGGCCGGCTCGTCGGTTCCTCCAAGATGTGGCCCGGTTTGCCGTTCCGGCACGCCGCTCGGACGGAAGTTGCGGCGTTAACCGGGGTTCTCGACCTAGTCTTCGGGTCATGGCAGCGGTCGGCGGGCACCCCGCACAGGGTGGCGGAGCAGGTGGCGGAACTGGTCGGGAGGGGGCGCCGAGCGAGTTCCGGGCCGCCGTGGAGGCCCTCGACGGGGCCCGACTGCGGCCCGAGGTCCAGCTCTCCCCCGCCCCGGCGCCGCGCCGGCTGGCCCCGTACGCGTTCGCGGTGACCGCCTCGGTGGAGGTGGACGGCGAGGAGCTCGCGGACGGGCGGCTGGTGCTGCTGCACGACCCGGCCGGGCAGGAGGCCTGGAACGGCGAGTTCCGGGTGGTGACGATGACCCGCGCGGAGCTGGAGCCGGAGATGGCCGGCGACCCGATGCTCTCCGAGGTCGGCTGGGCCTGGCTGCTGGACGCCCTGCAGACGCACGGCGCCGGGTACGCGGAGCCGTCCGGCACGGTGACCCGCTGCGCCTCGCAGTACTTCGGCGGCCTCGCGGACCGCCCCTCCTCGACCGAGATCGAGATCCGGGCGTCCTGGACGCCGGCCGACGGCCGGTTCGAGCGGCACCTGGCGGCCTGGGGGGACCTGCTGTGCACCAGTGCAGGCCTGCCGCCGGTCACCCCGGCCCCGCAGGCGCCGGCGGACGTGCCGTCACTCGGCGGAGTGGTCCCGATGCCCGCACGGCGACGCCCGCGCTCGCACTGACGAGTGGCGTCCGGCCCGGACGGCACCGGCCGGTCCGACGCCACCCCCAGGGCTGACAGCGTGTGACTTCCGTCGCGCTCTGCGTCAATTACCCGGCCGAAACCGACCGATTCATGACGAATCTGATCGATTTTGTGCGAATACCAGGCATGTCGCATCAGTCATATGCGCGATTTGTCCGTATTGTTACTCACTAGATCGTGATCTTTCGCTAAAGCCGGGCACGGTAGCTGCCGAAGCAGACTGTGACCCTTTCCGAACGCGGAACACTCCGACCGCCCCCATCGGGGTTCCGTCCGCCACTCCCCGCAGGAGGCCTGGTGTCGGTCCTTCTTGAGCACCCCGCAAACGTGGTCGCCTACCGGCCGACCAAGCCCACCGCCATGGTGGTCATCGCCGATCCCCGCGTCCGAAACACCGTCACCCGCCACCTGTGGGCGCTCGGCGTCCGGGACGTGATCGAGGTGTCCTCGATCGCCGAGGCCCGCCCCCGGGTCTCCACCCCGCGCGACATCTGCGTCGCCGACGTGCACCTGCCGGACGGCTCCGGGCTGACCATCCTGGCCGAGACCCGCGCCGCGGGCTGGCCCAACGGGCTGGCGCTGTCCGCCGCCGACGACATCGGCGCGGTCCGCAGCGCGCTGGCCGGCGGGGTGAAGGGCTACGTCGTCACCGGCACCCGCACCAACGTCGCGATGCCCGGCCGCCCGGGCCTGCCGCTCGGCGCCGCCGGACTGGCCGGGCGGATGCGCCGTCCGGGCATGCCGGGCGTGCCGGGCGCCACCGGTGCGCCGGGCGCCCACGGGGCCCCCGGTGCACCGGGCACCCAGCAGTCCGCCTACCGCGAACTGTCCGGCCGTGAGGTGGAGGTGCTGCGGCTGGTCGCCGAAGGTCAGTCCAACAAGGCCATCGGCGTGGCGATGGGCCTCTCCGCCCTCACCGTGAAGAGCCACCTCGCCCGGATCGCCCGCAAGCTGGGCACCGGCGACCGGGCCGGCATGGTCGCGGTCGCCCTGCGCACCGGCATCATCCACTGAGCCGATCGGACCGGACCGCCGCGGCGGCTCAGGAGGAACGTTCCTCGTTCGGAAAGGGTCACAGTCTGCTTCGGCAGCTACCGTGCCCGGCTTTAGCGAAAGATCACGATCTATTGAGTAACAA
>NZ_JBFAZB010000030.1:64239-107113 GCF_040681575.1 Kitasatospora sp. NPDC051702 | reverse complement strand
GCGGCGTGCAGGGCCTCCTCGGCGATGCCGGAGGCGTAGGAGGCGCCGCCGCCGCCGTGGACGTGCAGGTCGACGAAGCCGGGGACGAGGGTGTGTCCGGTGAGGTCGAGGTCGCCGGGCTCGGGCTCGCCGCCGAGGCCGGCGATGGCGGTGCCCTCGACGGTGAGTCGGCCGCCCTCGACGACGCCGCCGGGCAGGACCAGCCGGGCGCCGGCCAGAGTGATGCGGTCCGCGGTCACGCGGTCACCTCCAAGGTGAGCAGATCCCAGGCGAGCAGGCCGGCGCCCAGGGACGCGGCGGTGTCTTTGAGCATGGCCGGTACGACCTTCGGGGGCATCTGGAAGGTCAGGCGCTCGGTGACCGCCGCGCGCAGCGGGGTGAGGAGGGTGTCGCCGGCCTCGGCCAGCCCGCCGCCGACGATCACCGTGGACGGGTCGAGCAGGCTCTGGGCGAGCACGATGCCGTCGGCGAGGGCGTCGACGGCGCGCTGCCAGACCGCGAGCGCGCGGGGGTCCCCGGCGTCCACCGCGGCGGCGCAGGATGCCGCGTCGGCGTCGGGGTCGCCGCAGGCCTCGGCCCAGGCGCGGGAGACGGCGGAGGCGGAGGCGAGCGTCTCCAGGCAGCCGCGGGCGCCGCAGCCGCACTGCGGTCCGCCGGGGCGGACCACGACGTGGCCGATCTCGCCGCCGTAGCCGTGCGCGCCGGCCTCGATCCGGCCGCCGATGCCGATGGCGCCGGCGATGCCGGTGCCCAGGGCGATGAACAGGAAGCGGTCGACACCGCGGCCGGCGCCGATCCGGCCCTCGGCGAGGCCGCCGGAGCGCACGTCGTGGCCGAGCGCGACGGGCATCGCGGAGCCGTCGGGGCCGGCCAGCCGCTCGCCCAGCAGGCTGCGCAGCGGGAGGTCCCGCCAACCGAGGTTGGCGGAGTAGACGGCGATGCCGTTCCTCTCGTCGATCGTGCCCGGGACGGCGACGCCGGCGGCGAGCGGGGCGACGCCGAAGCGGCTGCGCCCCTCGTCCGCGAGGTCGGCGGCGAAGTCGAGGATGGCGGCGACCACGGCGTCCGTGCCGTGCTCCCGCCCGGTCGGTCGGCGTGCTTCGAACAGCACGGAGCCGTCCTGGGCGAGCAGCGCGGCCTTCATGCCGGTGCCGCCTACATCGAGTGCGATGACGTGCTTCACGGAGGACAGTTTCCCCTGGCTGGTAGAAGAGGTCTAGTCCAGTTGTCGGATTGGTCTGGTCCAGAACGGGTGAGCTTTGTCGCAGCTGCGGGCGGTGTGCGGGGCTTTGCGCCGGGCGGCGCGCGGTCACCTCCTGTTGCGCATCGTGCAACGACCTCCGCACTTCGATAACTACTCGGCGGGCTCGGGGTAGTGGTGTGGACCACCGCCCGCTCGATTTGGCAGTGTTGCCGCCTCCCCCCTGCCGGATTCCCCCGTTCGGCCGCAGTCCTCCCCCCGAAGGCGGTACCCGCGTTGAACAGGCGCGCCCACGTTCCCACCCGTGTCCTCGGCACCGCGCTGGCCGGCGCGCTGGTGCTCACCGCGGTCAGCGCGTGCGGCGGGCAGGGCGACGGGACGGTCACCCTCAAGCTGGTCGCCGCCGACTACGGGGAGAACGCCGACACCGGCTCCAAGCGGTACTGGGACGAGGTCGCGCGCGGCTTCGAGGCGGCGAACCCCGGGATCAAGGTGGACGTCGAGGTCGACAGCTGGACCGACATCGGCAAGAAGGTCGACGACATGATCGCGGCCGGCAAGTCCCCCGACCTGCTGCAGACCGGCGGCTTCGCCGACCAGGTCGCCGCGGACCGGCTCTACCCGGCCGGCGACGTGCTCTCGATGGACACCCAGGCCAAGTTCCTGGACACCTTCTCGCACGCCGGCCAGGTGCTCGGCACCCAGTACGGCATCCCGTTCGTCTCGTCCTCCCGGGTGCTCTTCTACAACAAGGCGGTCTTCCGCCAGGCCGGCATCACCCAGCCGCCGGCCACCTGGAACGAGCTGCGCCAGGCCGCCGAGAAGATCAAGGCCAAGGTGCCGGGCGTGACCCCGTACGGGCTGCCGCTCGGACCGGAGGAGGCCCCGGCCGAGTCCATGCTGTGGACGCTCAGCGGCGGCGGCAGCCTCTCCGACGACGTCGGCAACTACACCATCGACAGCAACCAGAACCAGGCCACCTTCGGCTGGCTGAAGAGCAACCTGGTGGCCACCGGGCTGACCTACGCCGACCCGGGCAGGATGAACCGCACCCCGGTGTTCCAGGACTTCGCGGCGGGGAAGGTCGCGATGCTGAACGGGCACCCGACGCTGCTGCGGATGGCGACCGCCGGGAAGATCGACTTCGGCACCGCGCCGATCCCGAAGAAGGACGGCGTGACCAAGACCGGGAGCCTCGGCGTCGCGGACTGGATGATGGCGTTCAAGGCCAACGGGCACAAGAACGAGATCAAGAAGTTCCTGTCCTTCGCCTACACCCGCGAGTACCAGCTGAAGTTCGACGAGCAGTACAACCTGCTGCCGGTCACCCAGGACGCGTTCGCGCAGATGACCTCGGACCCGAAGCACGAGGACCTGAAGCAGTTCGCCGCCGGGCTCGGCAACGCCAGCTTCTACCCCTTCGGGGACCCGGCCTGGGGCGACGTCAGCAACCGGATCAAGGCCGGCATCGGGCAGGCCGTCACCGGGGACCCGAAGCAGGTGCTCACCGGCCTGCAGGACGCGGCGGTCAAGGAGGCGGCCCGGGTCCGCAAGTGAACCCGGGCCGGTGGGGGAACCGCCCCGCGGGCGCGGGTTCGAGGACGGGCCCTACGGGAGCGTGATGGCGTAGGCCTTCCGGAGGGTCTCGTGGACGGTCCAGGTGGTCCGGTCGCCCTCGCGCAGCACCGCGCAGTCGCCCGGGCCGACCTCCAGGGTCGGGCCGCCCTCGACCTCGATGGTGGCCCGGCCGCTGAGCACCACGAACATCTCGTCGGCCTCGACGTCGGTGACCACGCCCGGGGTGATCTGCCAGATGCCGCGCAGCTGGCGGCCGTCGGGGGACTCGGCGAGGACCCTCCCGGAGACCTCCGGGGAGCCGGAGACGATCTGCGCGGGGTCGAGCGGGTCGGGTTCGAGGTCGGCGGTGGGGATGTGCACGGCGAAGCTGGGCGTGGTCATGGTTCCGACGCTATCCGGGGTGCGGGGTGCGCGGAGGACGCAGAGTGTGTCGGGGTTCCGCGCGAGAATGACACTCCGTAGTGAGGGCGGAGGTGTCCTGGTGGGCGAGCTGAGTGAGCGGGACGTGGCGGTGCTGGCGCTGGAGGGGCGGCAGTGGCGCACGGCCGGGGCGAAGGAGCGGGCGATCCGGGAGGAGCTGGGGATCTCCTCCACCCGGTACTACCAGCTGTTGAACGCGATGCTGGACCGGCCGGAGGCCCTGGCGCACGCGCCGGTGCTGGTGAACCGGCTGCGGCGGATCCGCGAGGCCCGCCGGGCCGCGCGCTGAACCTTGCGGGCCGGGCCGGGCCGGGCCGGGCCGCGTCGCGCCGGTCGCGTCGCGCCGCTCGCGGTGGGTGCCGCCGGACGGGTTGGGTGGGAGTCGGGCAGCGGGGTATGGCTCGGGCATGGGCTTCGAAGAGACGTGGACGCCGGTCACTGCGGCCGGGCGGGACGGAGTGCGGGCGATCCTGGAGGCGCCCGGGGGCGCGGTGATCGCCCTGGACTTCGACGGGACCTTGGCGCCGATCGTGCCGGACCCGGACCGGGCCAGGGCGCATCCCGGCGTGGTGGCCGCCCTGCGGGCCCTGGGCCCGCAGGTGCGGGCCGTGGTGGTGGTGACCGGCCGCCCGGCCGCCCTGGCGGTGGAGTACGGGGGCCTGGCCGGGCTCCCCGGGGTGGTGGTGCTCGGGCACTACGGCGCCGAGCGCTGGGAGGACGGCGAGGTGAGCGCGCCGCCGGTGCACCCCGGGGTGGTGCGGGCCAGGGCGGCGCTGCCCGGACTGCTGGCGGAGACGGGGGCGCCCGACGGGACGTGGGTGGAGGACAAGGGGCGCTCGCTGGCGGTGCACACCCGGCGCACGGACGCGCCCGAGGAGGCGCTGGAGCTGCTGCGCGGGCCGGTCGGCGAGCTCGCGGCGGGGCTCGGGCTGGTGGTGGAGCCCGGGCGGCTGGTGCTGGAGCTGCGGCCGCCCGGGGTCGACAAGGGGGCGGCGCTGACCGGCTTCCTGCGTGAGCGCGCGGCGCGGTCGGTGCTGTACGCGGGCGACGACCTCGGGGACGTGGCGGCCTTCGCGGCGGTGGAGGAGCTGCGCGGCGAGGGTCTGGCGGGCCTGCTGGTGTGCAGCGGCGCGGTGGGGGACGCGCCGGTGCGCGAACTCGCCGACCGGGCGGACCTGGTGGTCCCGGGCCCGGCCGGCGTGGTGGAGCTGCTCGAAGGGTTGGCCCTGGCGCTCACGGCGCACTGAGCCGGTCGCTCACGGCGCGTCGAGCCGGTCGCTCACAGCGCGCTGAGCTGGTCCAGGAACCACTGCTGCGGGGGGAGTGCGGTGGCCGCCGCCGCGAGGCGCTTGGTGCGGTCGGCGCGCTCCTCCTCCGCCATGGTGAGGCCCGCGTGCAGGGCGTCCGCGGTGGCGATGACGTCGTAGGGGTTCACCGTCAGGGCGTCCTCGGCGAGCTCGGCGTGCGCGCCGGCCTCGCGGGAGAGCACCAGGGCGCAGCCGTGGTCGGAGACCACCGGGACCTCCTTGGCGACCAGGTTCATGCCGTCCCGGATCGGGTTGACCAGGGCGACGTCGGCGAGCCGGTAGGCGGCCAGGGAGCGCGGGAAGTCGTCGTCGACGTGCAGGATCAGCGGCTTCCAGGTGTCGGTGGCGAACTCGGCGTCGATCTCCCCGGCGAGCCGCCGGACCTCGGCGGTGTAGGCCCGGTACTCGGCGAGGTCGGTGCGGGACGGGTAGGCGAAGGCGATGTGCACCACCCGGTCGTGCCACTCGGGGCGGGTCCGCAGCAGGTGCCGGTAGGCCTGGAGGCCGCGGACGATGTTCTTGCTCAGCTCGGTGCGGTCGACCCGGACGATGGTGCGGCGCCCGCCGACGGCCTCCCGCAGGACGGCCAGGCGCTCGTCCACGTCGGGGCGGTGGGCGCGCTCGCGCAGGAAGTCGGCGTCGGCGCCCAGCGCGTGGACGCCGAGCCGGGTGGTGCGGGTCTCCCCGGCCGAGGGCCCGGTGAGGGTGACGGTGAGGGCCTCGCGGTCGACGACGGCGCCCAGCAGCTCCTCGCAGCAGTCGGCGAAGGCGAGCGCCCAGCGCCGGGTGAGGAAGCCGGCCCGGTCGGCGCCCAGGATGCCGGTCAGGACGGCCCGGGCGACGTCGTCGGGCAGCAGCCGGTAGTAGTCCGGCGGCGCCCAGGGGGTGTGCGAGAAGTGGCCGATCCGCAGGTCGGGGCGGGCGGCGCGGAGCAGGGCCGGGGTCAGCGACAGGTGGTAGTCCTGGACGAGGACGGCGGCGCCGGGGGCCGCCTCGGCGGCGAGGGCCTCGGCGAAGGCGGTGTTGTACGCCGTGTAGGCGGCCCACTCGGTGCGGAAGTCCGCGTCGAAGGAGGGGGCGGTCGGGGTCGCGTACAGCAGGTGGTGGACGAACCAGAGGGTGGAGTTGGCGACGCCGTTGTAGGCGCGGGCGAAGGTGTCCGGGTCGATGTCGAGCATCCGGACGGCCTGTCCGCCGACGTCGTGCCCGGCGCGGTCGAGGCGGCCGTCCGGGGCCTCGGCGGCTGCTCTGCGGTCGGCCGCGCCGAGGGCGGCGCAGACCCAGACGGCGTTCGGGTCGTCGATGGCGGAGAGGCCGGAGACCAGGCCCCCGCCACCGCGCCGGAGGGTCAGCGTGCCGTCGTCAGCGGTTCCGAACGACACCGGTCCCCGGTTGGAGGCCACCAGGACGGGGGCGGTGCCGGTCGCGCTCGAACGTTCGGTCGTGAGATCGCCCATGGTTGGTACGTTGCCGTGGCCCCGGGGTGGCAAACCCCTCAGTGCCGGGTCGCGTACTCGGGCACGGTGTGCATCGGGGGGCGCTCGACGGCCGTCACCGGGTGGGTGTGGGCGGTGAACTCCCGGGTCCGCGGGTCCCGGGTGAACTGGGTCAGCAGCGGGTGGACCAGGTCGGCGGAGGCCTTCAGCCGGTGGGTGCGGTCGAGCCGTTCCAGGGCGGTGCGGTAGATGGTGGCGGCCATCCGGCCCAGCGCCTGGCCGTCCTGGTGCCGGTGGTGCCGGACCCCGACGTCCACCTGGGCGAGGGCGTCCAGTCCGACCGCCTCCAGTGCGTCCACCAGGAGTCCGAGCTCGACGCCGTAGCCGGTCGGGAACGGGAGCCGTTCGAGCAGCGAGCGGCGCGCGGCGTACTCGCCGCCCAGCGGCTGGACGAAACCGGCGAGTTCCGGCCAGTGCAGGTTCAGCAGCGGGCGGGCGACCAGTTCGGTGACCCGGCCGCCGCCGGACGGCACGACGGCGCCGCCGCCCGTGGCCGAGCCGTCGAGCGACACCTCCAGCGGGCGGTCGTACATGGCCTTGACCAGCTGGATGTCCGGTTCGGTGAGCAGCGGGCCGAGGATGCCGGAGACGAAGGCCGGGTCGAACTCGCGCAGGTCGGCGTCGACGAAGCAGACGATGTCGCCGCGGGTCACCAACAGTGAGCGCCAGAGCACCTCGCCCTTGCCGGGGACGGCCGGGATCCGCGGCAGGACGGCGTCGCGGTGCACCACCCGGGCGCCCGCCCCCGCCGCGACGGCGGCGGTGGCGTCGGTGGAGCCGGAGTCGACCACGACGAGCTCGTCGACCAGCGGGACGCGCTCCATCAGCTCGCGCCGGACGGTCCGGACGATGTCGCCGACGGTGGCCTCCTCGTCCAGGGCGGGGAGCACCACGCTGACCGTGTGACCGGTGCGGCGCTTGGCCTCCAGCAGGGTGCGCACCGGCCGGTCGGCCGCGCTCCACGAGCGGCGGCGCAGCCAGGACGCCGCCTGCGGGAGGAGCGCGGGGATCGGTTCGGCGGGCACGTGACTCTCCTCGGCGGGATCGGGTGGGACGCGTCATCTCGCGTGGCGGACGGTCCCGTTCGGCGTTGACGCCTTCGGATACAGTCTTCGTACAGCGGTCGGACCTTTGCACGCCGGGGTCACCGTTGAGCGCCACCACAATTTCACAAGCTCATCCAGAGGGACTGAGGGAACGGCCCGTTGACGTCCCGGCAACCTTCTCGCTCGGCTGTCGTCGTACAGGCCCCGGCGGGACAGGTGCCAATTCCGGCCTGTGGCGCGACCGCGCCACGGGGAAGATGAGGAGAGAGGCCTCGCCATCATGGCTATCGACACCGTCGCACCCGCATCCGTGGACCTCGGCCCCGCCGCCGCCCTGTCCTGTCGGGAGTGCGGCACCCGCTTCCCGCTCGGTCCGAGCTTCGCCTGCCTGGAGTGCTTCGGCCCGCTGGAGATCGCCTACGAGTTCGGCGGCGAGCGGGCCGAGGAGCTGCGCAAGCGGATCGAGGCCGGCCCCACCTCGATCTGGCGCTACGCCCCGCTGCTGCCGGTGCCGGCCGACGTCGCCTCGAAGCCCAACCTGAACCCCGGCTGGACCCCGCTGGTGAAGGCGGACAACCTGGGCCGCGAGCTCGGCTTCACCGCCCCGCTGCACGTCAAGGACGACTCGGGCAACCCCACCCACTCCTTCAAGGACCGGGTGGTGGCCTGCGCCATCGAGGCCGCCCGGGCCTTCGGCTACACCACGCTGTCCTGCTCGTCGACCGGCAACCTGGCCGGTGCGGTGGGTGCGGCGGCGGCCCGGGCCGGGTTCCGGTCCTGCGTGTTCATCCCGCACGACCTGGAGCAGGGCAAGGTCGTCATGGCCGGGGTGTACGGCGGCGAGCTGGTCGGCATCGAGGGCAACTACGACGACGTGAACCGCTTCTGCTCGGAGCTGATCGGCGACCCGGCCGGTGAGGGCTGGGGCTTCGTCAACGTCAACCTGCGCCCCTACTACGGGGAGGGTTCCAAGACGCTGGCGTACGAGATCTGCGAGCAGCTCGGCTGGCGGCTGCCGGAGCAGATCGTCATCCCGATCGCCTCGGGCTCCCAGCTGACCAAGATCGACAAGGGTCTGCAGGAGCTGATCAGGCTCGGCCTGGTCGAGGACCGGCCGTACAAGGTCTTCGGTGCCCAGGCGGCGGGCTGCTCGCCGGTGTCGGCCGCGTTCAAGGCCGGCCAGGACGTGATCCGGCCGGTCAAGCCGGACACCATCGCCAAGTCGCTGGCGATCGGCAACCCGGCGGACGGCCCGTACGTGCTGGACATCGCCCGGCGCACCGGCGGCGCCGTCGAGGACGTCACCGACGCCGAGGTGGTGGACGCCATCCGGCTGCTGGCCCGGACCGAGGGCATCTTCGCCGAGACCGCGGGCGGGGTCACCGTCGGCGTGCTGAAGAAGCTGGTGGAGACCGGCCAGCTCGACCCGGCCAAGGAGACCGTCGCGATCAACACCGGCGACGGCCTGAAGACCCTGGACGCCGTCGCCGGGGCCGGCATGACCGCCGTCATCCGCCCGACCCTGGCGTCCTTCCGCGACGCCGGCCTCGCGTCCGCCTGAACCACCCCCACCCGCTGGGCCGCACCCCCGCTAGGAGAGCCATGAGCGTCAACGTCCGCATCCCCACCATCCTGCGCACCTACACCGGCGGCGCCGCCGAGGTGAGCGCCGAGGGCGCCACCCTCGGCGAGGTCATCGCCGACCTGGAGAAGAACCACGCGGGCATCTCCGCCCGCATCCTGGACGACACCGGCAAGCTGCGCCGCTTCGTCAACGTCTACGTGAACGACGACGACGTGCGCTTCGCCGACGGCCTGGCGACGGAGGTCGCGGACGGGGCCGGCGTCTCGATCATCCCGGCGGTGGCCGGCGGCTGCTGAGCCGCACCCGCCCGGGCCGGCCGCCCGCGCGCACGGAATTCCGCTCTCCGTGCGCGTGGGCGGCCGTGCGCATTTCGGCGGGAATATATCCCGGTGGAGTCGGAGTAGAGTGTGGCTCGGCTGGGAAAAGGGATTCTCTTCATCCTCCCCCGCGATTCGCCGGACCGCCGTCCGGCCGTTGAGACCCGCTGGGCCCCGGCGCTGCGAAACATGTCAGGCCGATGTCAGAATTCGCGCGGTGATCTGTAGTAATTCGTCCGCTATGTCCGGCGTCAAATGCCGAGTTCATTCCGATTCCGCCCGCAGTGTCCCCTGGTGCGCACCCGGAATTCCCCGCAGTTGACCCTGTTGCAGAGGGCGTCGATCCGGATACATTCAGCGGCGGTCGACGTAGTCAGCCGCTCACAGGATGCCGTCAGGCGCCCCGGCGGAGGATTGCGGCGTGCACGGCTGCGCCCAGGGGGGGTTCCCCGGGCCGGCCTCCAAACCAGACCCGGGCCCGCGACCTGCGGGCGCGTGAAGGGCCAGCACAGCACTAGGGGAGTTCGGAATGGCTCAGGGCACCGTCAAGTGGTTCAACGCGGAGAAGGGCTACGGCTTCATCGCGGTCGACGGTGGTGCGGACGTCTTCGTCCACTACAGCGCGATCCAGATGGACGGCTACCGCACCCTCGAGGAGGGCCAGCGGGTCGAGTTCGAGATCTCCCAGGGACAGAAGGGCCCGCAGGCGGACATGGTCCGCTCGGTCTGACCTCTTCGGCTCCAGGAGCTCGGCGCGGCCCACGGCTGGTGACCACTCGCTTCTCGGCGGGCCCGTACGACACGCGTCGTGCGGGCCCGTCGGCGTTCCCGGGCGGGGAGTTGCGGGGGCCCCCGGGATCGCGCCGGACGGCTCGCGGGATCGCGATTGGGCTTGCACTCGACCACCCGGAGTGCTAATCATTGGCGTTAGCACTCACAGCGTGAGAGTGACAGCGGACCGGGTCGGTGAGGCCCCCGGGAGCGGTAGGGGAAAAGACCCCCGCACACCAGGGCCGTCCGTCGCGGGCACCCCTTGGTCCGAGCAGTCGACCGTGTCCCGGAGGACCACTTCTGATGGCCAAGATCATCGCCTTTGATGAGGAAGCTCGCCGCGGCCTTGAGCGTGGCATGAACCAGCTCGCCGACGCAGTGAAGGTCACGCTCGGCCCCAAGGGCCGCAACGTCGTGCTGGAGAAGAAGTGGGGCGCCCCCACGATCACCAACGACGGTGTCTCCATCGCCAAGGAGATCGAGCTCGAGGACCCGTACGAGAAGATCGGCGCGGAGCTCGTCAAGGAGGTCGCCAAGAAGACCGACGACGTCGCGGGTGACGGCACCACCACCGCCACCGTGCTCGCCCAGGCCCTGGTTCGCGAGGGTCTGCGCAACGTCGCCGCCGGCGCCAACCCGATGGCCCTGAAGCGCGGCATCGAGAAGGCCGTCGCCGCCGTCTCCGACCAGCTGCTGGCCCAGGCCAAGGACGTGGAGACCAAGGAGCAGATCGCCTCCACCGCCTCCATCTCGGCCGCCGACACCCAGATCGGCGAGCTGATCGCCGAGGCCATGGACAAGGTCGGCAAGGAAGGCGTCATCACCGTCGAGGAGAGCAACACCTTCGGTCTGGAGCTCGAGCTCACCGAGGGCATGCGCTTCGACAAGGGCTACATCTCCGCCTACTTCGCGACCGACCTGGAGCGCATGGAGGCGACCTTCGAGGACCCGTACATCCTCATCGCCAACTCCAAGATCGGCTCGGTCAAGGACCTGCTGCCGCTGCTGGAGAAGGTCATGCAGAGCGGCAAGCCGCTCGTCATCATCGCCGAGGACGTCGAGGGCGAGGCCCTGTCGACCCTGGTCGTGAACAAGATCCGCGGCACCTTCAAGTCCGTCGCCGTCAAGGCCCCGGGCTTCGGCGACCGCCGCAAGGCCATGCTCGGCGACATCGCCATCCTCACCGGTGGCACCGTGATCTCCGAGGAGGTCGGCCTCAAGCTGGAGAACGCCGGCATCGACCTGCTGGGCACCGCCCGCAAGGTGGTCATCACCAAGGACGAGACCACCATCGTCGACGGTGGCGGCGACAGCGAGCAGGTCGCGGGCCGCGTGAACCAGATCCGCGCCGAGATCGAGAACAGCGACTCGGACTACGACCGCGAGAAGCTCCAGGAGCGCCTCGCCAAGCTGGCCGGCGGCGTGGCCGTCATCAAGGCCGGCGCGGCCACCGAGGTGGAGCTCAAGGAGCGCAAGCACCGCATCGAGGACGCCGTCCGCAACGCCAAGGCCGCCGTCGAGGAGGGCATCGTCGCCGGTGGTGGCGTCGCGCTGCTGCAGGCCGGTGTCGCCTTCGACAAGCTGGAGCTGGACGGCGACGAGGCCACCGGTGCCAACATCGTCAAGGTCGCGCTCGAGGCCCCGATCAAGCAGATCGCGACCAACGCCGGCCTCGAGGGCGGCGTCGTGGTGGAGAAGGTGCGCAACCTCCCCGCCGGTCACGGCCTGAACGCCGCCACCAACGAGTACGTCGACCTGGTCGCCGCGGGCATCATCGACCCGGCCAAGGTCACCCGCTCCGCGCTGCAGAACGCCGCCTCCATCGCGGCGCTGTTCCTCACCACCGAGGCCGTCATCGCCGACAAGCCGGAGAAGGCCGCCGCGGCCGCCGGCGGCGGCATGCCGGGCGGTGACATGGACTTCTGATCCTGATCTCCTGAGATCGGATCGGTCGAATCCCGATCGTGTGGGCGGTCCCCTTCGGGGGGCCGCCCACACGGCGTTCCAGCGGCGCACTACCGGAGAATGGACAGATGGCTTCCGACGACATCGAGACCGCCCTGCACAACGCGCGGGCCCTGATCCTGGCCGACCTCACCGCGCGGGACGTGGCGGACGCCGCCGTCGTCTCCCTGGTGGAACAGGCCGTGACCCACCGCCGCTGGTGGCTCGAGCAGTGGCCGGACGGCACCGAGTACGTGCTCGGGCTGGTCGCCCAGGACGTCCAGGACGCGCTGCTGGAGGCCTACGGCCGCTGGCCGCTGTGCGCCGACTGCGCCGCCGACGGCGACCCGCACGCGCTCAGCGTGGAGCCCGAGCTGGGGCCGGAGCCGCACTGGGTGTGCGGCAAGCACGGTGCGGTGGTCGCGCCGGTCGGGGGACTCGCCTAGGGCGTGTCTTTCGGATCACGCCAGGCGGTCGCCGCCGGGGCACGCACTCCCCCAGCCTTCGGCCGGGGGTACCCCCACGCCGGCTTCTCGTCAGTCGCCGATGCTCCGCATGGACTCCCTCCTCGGCGCCGCCGATGCACGCACCCCAACGACGCCCGCTGATCCGACGTGATCCGAAAGACACGCCCTGGGGCGTGTCTTGTCGGACACGCCGTGGCCGGGTGCCGTTCTCAGGCCCCGCCGGACGCCAGCCGGTCCAGTTCGGCCGCCAGGTTGGCGCGGGCCGGGGCGTCGAAGCGGGCCAGGGCGGCCGGGGTGCGGTAGAGCGCGGGCAGCGCGAGGAGCCGGCGCAGGACGTCCGCCCGGCCGGCGCGGAAGTCGGGCTCCGGGACGAAGGCGTACTCCTCCCGGACGGCGGCCGCGTACGCGGCGTACGCCCCGGGGCTGCCGCCGAGCACGGCGAGGTCCGCGTCGCAGAGCACCTCGCCGTCGCGGTCGCCCGGCTCGGGGCGGTGCGTGACGGTGAGCAGGACCAGCCGTTCGACCTCGGCCACCCGCGCGGCGGGCAGGCCGGCGGCGGTGAGCGCGCGGACCGCCAGGGCGGCGCTGCGCTCCTCGTTCTCGGAGCGGTCGGGCCGGTAGACGGCGTCGTGGAACCAGGCCGCGAGCCGGACGGCGTCCGGGTCGGCGGCGTGCCCGGCGAGCTCGTTGACGTGCCGCAGCACGGCCCGCAGGTGCTCGGGGGTGTGGTAGCGGCGCTGCGGTTCGGCCCAGCGGCGCAGCAGCTCCCGGCCGTACGGCTCGGGGTCCTCGGTGGCGGCACAGCGGTGCAGCAGCGCGGTCCAGTCGGCGAGCAGGGCGTCCGCGCGGTCGTCGGTGTGGTCCCCGGCGCGTTCCTCGGTGATGGGCATGGGGGCCATTCTCGCGGTGCCGTCGCACTGGACCGATAGGTAGATCGACGATATATGTAGTCACATGACTGAACGCTCGATGCAGGAGCCCACGCTGCTGCTGCTCACCGCACTCGCCGACGCCCCCAGACACGGCTACGCGCTCATCCAGGAGATCGCCGCCATCTCGGGCGGCCGGGTCACGATGCGCACCGGCACGCTCTACGGCGCGCTCGACCGCCTGCTGCAGCAGGGGCTCATCGAGGTCGCGGCCGAGGAGGTGGTGGACGGCCGGGCCCGGCGCAGCTACGCCCTGACCGCCGCCGGTCGGACCGCGCTCGCCACCGAGGCCGAGCGGCTGCGGGCGGTGGCCACCGAGGCGGAGCGCCGGCTCTCGGCGGTCCGCTCGATGCTGCAGGGGAAGCCGGCGGAGTCGCCGGGGAGGTCCACGAAGAGGGGGCGTTTCGCATGACCACACCGATCCTGGGGGCGCCCTCGGCGGCGCTGCGGGCCGCGCTGCAGCTCTACCCGGCGCACTACCGCCGGGAGCGCGGCGAGGAGATGGCCGCGGTCTTCGCCGACACCACGGCGGAGGCCGGCCGCTCCGCCGTCGCCCGCGAGGTGTTCGACCTCGCGCTGTACGGACTGCGGGTGCGGCTCGGGCTGACCGGCTCCTCGGTGCTGGGGCGGGTGCTCGCGCTGGCCGCGCCGATGGTCGCCGGCGCGCTGGCCGGGGCCGGGCTGGTGCCGTGGGTGCTCGACCCGGACCGGGCCGCCTGGAAGCTGACCTGGGACCACTCGTACGGCACCTACGCCCAGACGATCGCGCCTCCGGTGGTCGCGCTGCTGCTCGCGGTGGCGGCGCTGCTGGGGCGCTGGACGGCGGTGCGGGTCATCGCGGTGGTGCAGGCCGTCATGGGGCTGGGCGTCCTGGCGCAGGCGCTCGTCCGGCCGGCGTTCGACCTCTGGTGGGCCGGGTACGTCGGGATGGCGACCCTGCCGGCCGCGGTGGCCGCGGTGCTGCTGCTGGCGGCGCCGACCGCGCTGCTGCCCGCACCCGACTGGCGCACCCGGGGCGTGGTGCTGGCCTCGGTGGCCGGGGGAGGGCTGCTGGTCGCGCTGCAGCGCTGGGACGACACGAACTTCCCGCTGGACGTCCAGTGGTTCGTGCTGCTGCTGCTCGTGCCGCTGCTGCTGACGTTCACCGTGCTGCGCGGCCGGGTGGTGCCGGCCGCGATCGGGGTCGCGGTGCTGTCGCTGACCACCTTCGCGGGCCTGTTCAACATCTGGCGCGAGGGCCGCGGGATCTCGCAGGTGCTGCCGGTCGTGGCGCCGGCGGCGGGCCTGCTGGTGCTGGTGGCGGTGGCCGTGCGTGCGGCCGGCCGTGGTGGTGGCCGGGGCGCCGGCCCCGGTGACGGCGAGGGTGGCGGCGTGGGTGGTGGCGACGGGGTCGAGGAGCGGCCCGGCCTGGCGTGACCACCGGGGGCCGGGCGGCCCCTTGAGGGGGCGCCCCGGTCCCGTCGCAGGGAGGGCGCCCGGGTCTCGCCGGGGGCCGGGCGATGTGGCAGGCTGTCCGGCATGTCTAGACCAATTTTCGAAGTCATCGCGCTGACGCCCCAGGACGCCCAGGCCGCCGAGTCGGGCGGCGCCGACCGCCTCGAACTGGTCACCGACATGGCCGCGGACGGGCTCACCCCGTCCGTCGAGGACTTCGCCCGGATCCGGGCCGCGGTCGGCATCCCGCTGCGGGTCATGCTCCGGATCAGGGACGGCTTCGCCCCGGGCGACCTCGACGCGCTGGCCGCCCGGGCCGCCGCACTGCGCGCCGAGGGAGCCGAGGAGTTCGTCTTCGGCTTCCTCGACGCCGACGGCACCGTCGACCGGGCTGCCACCGAGGCCGTCGCGGAGGCCGTCGCCGGTTGCCGCTGGACCTTCCACCGGGCGATCGACCACAGCGCCGACCGGGCCGCCCTGCGGGCCGCCGTCGGCTCGCTGCCCGGACTGGACACCTTCCTGACCTCCGGCGCGGCCGCCGGGGTGGACGCCGGGCGGGAGGTGCTGCGGGCCGAAGCCGCCCGGGCCGGCGAGCCCGGGTACGGGCAGCGGATCCTGATCGGCGGCGGCCTGCGCGCCGAGCACCTCAAGGGCCTGCGGGCCGAGGGCTTCGACGCCTTCCACGTCGGCGGCGCGGTACGGGTCGCCGGCTGGGACACGCCGGTCGACGCCGCCAAGGTGGCCGAGTGGCGGGCGCTGATCGACGCCTGAGCGGGCACCGGGGTCGGCCCCGGCGGGGCCGACCCCGCCCCGTCAGCGCAGCTGCTCGGGCAGCGGCTCGCTGTGCAGCACCGTCAGGCCGGAGACGGCACGGGTCAGCGCCACGTACAGCCGGCGCAGTCCGGTCCGCTCGTCCGGCTCGCCGGCGACCACCGCGGCCGGTTCGTCCAGCACCACGTAGTCGTACTCCAGACCCTTGGCGAGCGAGGCCGGCACGAGGGTCAGCCGGGCCTGCTCGCTGGTCTCCTCACCGGGGGAGAGGTGCGGCAGCCCGGCCGCGGTCAGCGCCTCGGCCAGCCGCGGGATCCGGGCGTCGGCGGCGATCAGCCCGGTCGAGCCCTCGTGCTCCAGCGCCTCCCGGCAGGCCGCGAGCACGGCCTCCGTCGAGCCGTCCTCCTCGACGCGGCGCACCACGAGGGAGCCCGGAGCCTCGCGGACGGAGGACGCCGGGGCCAGCCCCGGGGCGATCGCCGGGAGCAGCCGCGAGGCGTACGCGATGACCTCCTCGGGCACCCGGAAGCCCTTGGTCAGCTCCTCGACGTGGGCGTCCGGCTTGCCCAGGTGGCGCAGCGCGTCCGGCCAGCTCGCCGTCGCCCACGGGGTGGTGCCCTGGGCGAGGTCGCCGAGGACGGTCGCCGAGCCGGTGGTGCAGCGGCGGCCGACCGCGCGGTACTGCATCGGGGAGAGGTCCTGCGCCTCGTCCAGCACCACGTGGCCGAGCGAGGGCGTGCGCTGCACCAGGTCCGTCGCCTCGTCGACCAGGACGGCGTCGGCCGGCGTCCAGCGGGCGGTCCGCACCGAGCGGCCCGGCTTGGGCCAGAGCACCGCCAGCTGCTCCTCGGGGGTCAGCAGGCCCTCCGCGCACTCGGCCAGGAACGCCGGCTCGGAGAGGAGCCGCAGCACCAGCTTGGCCGGGTCGACCGCCGGCCAGCACTCCTTCACCACCGCCTTGACCGCGGCGTTGCGGGCCACCGCGTCCTGCACCCGGTCGTCCGGCGCCTCGCCGCCCTGCTCCATCTTCAGCAGCACCGCGTGCGCGATCCGCTGCGGCAGGGCGTCCCTGGCGGCGCCGTAGCGGATCTCGCGGCCCTTCAACTCCTCGATGATCTCAACGAGTTCGTACGCCGGGACGCGCCAGCGGCGGGAGCCGCGGACCACCACGCAGGGCTCGGTGGGCAGCGTGATCCCGGCCCGCACCGCCCGGCGCAGCACCTCGGCCAGCCGCGCGTCGCCCTTGAGCCGGGCCGCCTCCGGGGTGTCCTCGCCCCGGACCTCGACGTGCCCGACCAGCTGCTGCACGGTGGCCTGGGCGACGTCCAGCTCGCCCAGCGCCGGCAGCACCTGCTCGATGTAGGAGAGGAACGCGTTGTTCGGCCCGATCACCAGCGTGCCGGTGCGGGCCAGCCGCTCGCGGTGCGCGTACAGCAGGAACGCGACGCGGTGCAGGCCGACGGCCGTCTTCCCGGTGCCCGGGGCGCCCTGGACGCAGATGGTGCCCGTGACGTCCGAGCGGACGATCTCGTCCTGCTCCGGCTGGATGGTGGCCACGATGTCGCGCATCGGGCCCACGCGGGGCTTCTCGATCTCGGCCGCGAGCAGGGCGGAGGCCGTGTCCGTCTCGGCCGGGTCGCTCAGGTGCTCGTCCTCGTACGCGGTGAGCTCGCCGCCGGTGTAGCCGAAGCGGCGGCGGCGCTCGACGTCCAGGGGCTCCGTGCGGCTGGCCCGGTAGAACGGCTGGGAGACCGGCGCGCGCCAGTCGATCACCATCGGGTCGCCGTCGGCGTCGTGGACGTGCCGGCGGCCGATGTAGAAGCTCTCCCCGCCGCCGCCCTCGCTCAGCTCCTCGCTGATCGCGTGCAGGTAGTCCAGGCGGCCGAAGAACAGCGGGGTGTGCGCGAGGTCGGCCAGGGCGGCGATCCGGGCCTCGATCTGGTTCTGGAGGACGACGGCGGACACCCAGGTGCCGGTCACGTCGCGCAGGTCCAGTGCCTGGACGTCCTCGCGCATCGCGCGCAGCGCGGACCGGGACGCGGCCAGGTGGTCGCGTTCGCGCTGGAGGGGGTCGGTGGTGGGGGTGGCGGGCACGGCGAACCTTCCCGGCTGGCCCCGGACGGGCACAGCGGATCGATGGAGCTCACGGTGGGGACAGCCGACCGTCCCTCCTGCCCGGCGACGGGCAGGAGGGGCCCTTCGTCCGGTCGGCGCCTCCCCCGGCTGCCTGCGCGACTTCAGCAGGTACCACGGTTCGGGAGGGGGCAGACGGACGATCTTAGACCCGCGCGCCCCGGGGTTCCAGCCCCGCAGGTCCCGGGGGTCCCAGGGGCCCCGGACCGGCGGTACCCGGGGGGGCGACCCCGCCGGGTCTCAGGGGTCCGCCCCCGCAGGTCTCGGGGGCGGCCGTACACCCGCAGGACGACCCGTGACCCGGCGGATGCGGCCTTTGGAGTGATGACCTCGGCCGTTCGGGTGCCTACCGTGGAACACATGAGCACAGCGAACCGAACCCCCGCCTCCCCCGCCGGCGCGACCGCCGTCCCCGGCCGGCACCGCAACCCGCTGGCCACCGCCGTCCGCAACCTCGGCATCGCCCTGGACACCGCCGCGCGCGTGGTCTTCCTCGGGCGCGACGGTGTCCGTTACTGAGTCCCGCGGGCCCCGAGGGGCCCCGACTACAGCACGTCGTCCGCGTCGATGATGCGGTACGCGTAGCCCTGCTCGGCCAGGAAGCGCTGCCGGTGGGCCGCGAAGTCCTGGTCCACGGTGTCCCGGGCGACCACCGAGTAGAAGTGCGCCGCGTGGCCGTCCGCCTTGGGGCGCAGCACCCGGCCCAGCCGCTGGGCCTCCTCCTGGCGGGAGCCGAACGTCCCGGAGACCTGGATGGCCACCGTGGCCTCCGGCAGGTCGATCGAGAAGTTGGCGACCTTGGAGACCACCAGCACGCCGATCTCCTTGTTGCGGAACGCGTCGAACAGCTTCTCGCGCTGGGCGTTGCTGGTCTCGCCCTTGATCACCGGCGCGTCCAGGACCTCGCCGAGCTCGTCCAGCTGGTCGATGTACTGGCCGATGATCAGCGTCTGGTCCTTCTCGTGCTTCTTCACCAGCGCCTCCACCACCCGGCGCTTGGTCGCCGTGGTGGCGCAGAAGCGGTACCGCTCCTCGGGCTCGGCGGTCGCGTAGGCCAGCCGCTCCGAGTCGGTCAGGGTGACCCGCACCTCGCAGCAGTCGGCGGGCGCGATGTAGCCCTGCGCCTCGATCTCCTTCCACGGCGCGTCGAAGCGCTTGGGGCCGATCAGGCTGAACACGTCGCCCTCGCGGCCGTCCTCGCGCACCAGCGTCGCGGTCAGGCCGAGCCTGCGGCGGGCCTGCAGGTCGGCGGTGAACTTGAACACCGGCGCCGGCAGCAGGTGCACCTCGTCGTAGACCACCAGGCCCCAGTTGCGGGCGTCGAACAGCTCCAGGTGCGCGTAGACGCCCTTCCGCTTGGTCGTCATCACCTGGTACGTGGCGATGGTGACCGGGCGGATCTCCTTCCGCGTGCCGCTGTACTCGCCGATCTCGTCCTCGGTGAGCGAGGTGCGCTTGACCAGCTCGTGCTTCCACTGCCGGGCCGACACCGTGTTGGTCACCAGGATCAGCGTGGTCGACTTGGCGTGCGCCATCGCGGCCGCGCCGACCAGCGTCTTGCCGGCGCCGCAGGGCAGCACCACGACGCCCGAACCGCCGTGCCAGAAGCCCTCGACGGCCTGCGCCTGGTACGGGCGCAGCTGCCAGCCGTCCTCGTCCAGGTCGATCGGGTGCGCCTCACCGTCCACGTAGCCGGCGAAGTCCTCGGCGGGCCAGCCGAGTTTGAGCAGCACCTGCTTGATCTGGCCGCGCTCGGACGGGTGCACCACCACGGTGTCCGGGTCCACCCGGGCCCCCACCAGCGGGGCGATCTTCTTCGAGCGCAGCACCTCCTCCAGCACCGGCCGGTCGGTGGTGGCGAGCACCAGCCCGTGCGTCGGGTGCTTGAGCAGCTGGAGCCGCCCGTACCGCCCCATCGTGTCGGCCACGTCCACCAGCAGCGCGTGCGGCACCGGGTAGCGCGAGTACGTCACCAGGGCGTCCACCACCTGCTCGGCGTCGTGCCCCGCCGCGCGGGCGTTCCACAGCCCGAGCGGCGTCACCCGGTAGGTGTGCACGTGCTCGGGCGCGCGCTCCAGCTCGGCGAACGGCGCGATCGCACGGCGGCAGTCGGCGGCCCTGGGGTGGTCGATCTCCAGGAGAAGAGTTTTGTCGCTCTGGACGATGAGCGGTCCGTCGTTCACGCGGGGGTGCCCTCCACTGGCTGACAGGCTGGACTGACGCAGACCCTCCAGTGTCGCGCATTCCGCGCGGAACGGGGACGGGCTACTTCCACTCGTACAGCACGGACCGGCCCGCGCCGGTGGGGTCGTTCTCGAACTCGAAGACGCCGACGAGGTCGTTGAGGCGCTGGAAGGTGTCGGCGCCGCTCTCGAAGTAGATGCTGCCGCGCCACCTGACGGCGCCGCCCTCGGTGAAGTGGCCGATGCCGTTGCCGTGCCAGCTGTAGGTCTCGCCCTTCTCGGTCATGCCGACGCCCTGGCCCTCGCCGAACAGCGAGCCGTCCGGCCGCAGTTCCGACTCGTAGGTGACGAACTCCCGGACCGGGACGCCCAGCAGCTGTCCCGTGCCGGTCATCGAGACCTCGACGGCGGGGCCGCCGACGGTCGCCAGGACGCGCCGGCCGGTCTCGGTGGTGGTCAACTCCGCTATCTGCTCGCCGAGCATGATGCCTCCTCTCGCCATCCCCCGGTTCCAGCCTGCGCCGGGTGTGCGCGGTGGGCAATCGCGCCGGGTGACCCGCCCGCGCATCGCTCGTTGAGCCGGTCATGAACAAGTCGAAGCGTGTCCTCACCGCCCTCGCCCTGATGGGCTCAGCCCTCGCGGCCACCGCCTCCTCCGCCGGCTCCGCGCACGCCCTCGCGGGGATCGGGGAGGGGCCCGGCGGGCCGTTGGCGGCGCCCGGCTTCCTGCTCGCGGACGTGGTCAGCGGCGGGGAGCTGCCGGTCGGGCAGGGGCAGATCGGCACCCTGGCGGACCAGGCCGTCAAGGAGAAGGTGAAGGAGGCGAAGGGGCACTAGGGCGTGTCTTTCGGATCACGCCAGGCGATCGCCGCCGGGGCACGCACCTCGCCGGCTTCTCGTCAGTCGCCGATGCTCCGCATGGACTCCCTCCTCGGCGCCGCCGATGCACGCACCCCAACGACGCCCGCTGATCCGACGTGATCCGAAAGACACGCCCTAGCGTGGGGCGCCCGCCGGGCCTACTCGTCCAGCTCGGCGACGCCGGTGATGCGGTGGAGGGCGAAGGTGCGGAGCTCGTCGGCGTGGTGGTCGAAGGCGGTGACGAAGCCGCCCTCGACCTTGACCGGGTCGATGATGCGCTGGCTCGCGATGCCCTCGGCGTTGAGGTAGCCGATCCACATCCGCTCGCCGAGCAGGACGGCGGTCTGCAGGGCGGCCAGCGTCTCGGCGGCGGCGGTGCGCGGCAGCTGGCGCGGGTCGGGGGCGGGTTCGCGACGGTTGGCGGTGGCGGCCCGGTCGCCGGCCCGGACGGCCTTGATGGCGGCGGCGAGCAGCACGTCGTCCGGGGTGGGCGGGCCGTCCGGGACGGGGGTCGGGGCGGCGCGCGGCGGCGTGCGGTGGCTGTCCGGGCGGGTGATCAGGACGTCTCCCTCCGCGGACTCGGCGGCCGGGGCGTAGCCCATCGTCCGCAGTGCGGCGAGCAGGACGTCCGGGGCGGCCTGGGCGGCCAGGACGGTGGGCGCGAGCAGCCGCAGGCGCAGGTCGGCGGAGCGGCGGTCGGCGAGGACCTCGTTCAGCAGGGACGGGTCGTCGCAGCGCAGGTAGGACGAGGCGGCGCCGACGCGCAGGACGCCGTGCCGGCGGGCGACGTCGTCGATCAGGTAGCCGAGCGGCTGCGGGACGGGCGTGCGGCTGTGCTGCTCCAGGAAGGCCCGCAGGTCGGCGGCGGTGCGGCCGGCGTCCAGGGCGCGGCGCACCGAGACCGGGGTGAACCGGTAGACGGTGGCGCCGCCCTTGGACTCGATGTCGGCGCAGAGGGCGAGCGCCTGCGCGAGCGGGGTCAGCAGCGGGCCGGGGGCGATCGCGGTGAGGTCCGGCTGGAGGATCACGTGGTCGAGCGGGCGCGGCAGCAGCGGGGCGAGCACCTCGGCCGGGTCGGACTCGGCCGTGAGCAGCGCACGGGCCGGGGCGGCGAGCGCGCCGCGGCCGGTGATGCCGAGGAGTTCGGCCTCGGCGAGGGTCCAGGTGGTGAGGTCCTCGCGCAGCTCGTGGCCGTCCGGGCCGGTCGGTCCGCCGCGCAGCGGCCGCTGCCAGCGCAGGGTGGGCAGCAGGTCGGCCGCGGTGGCGGGGGTGCCGGGCGGGAGTTCGGCGAGCAGGGCGAGGGCGGCGCGGCGGACGGAGGGGGCGAGCGTGCGGTCGAGTTCGGGGCCGAGCGCGGCCCGGGGCTTGCCCTTGCCGTCGGGGGTGCCGGTCAGGGCGGGGACGCGGGTGGCGGCGAGCCAGGCTCCGGCGAGCAGGGACCAGCGCTCGGCGGTGTCCTGCTGGAGCCAGGTGTCGTAGGCCGGGGTCGGGGCCCAGCGTTCGTCGGCGTCGCCGTCGGGGGCCAGCAGCCCGGCGGTGTAGGCGAGTTCGAGCCAGAAGGCGGCCTGCTGCTCGGTGGTCTCCAGGGTCTGGGCGGTCCGCTTGAGGTCGCGGACGCCGAGGCCGCCGGCGCGCAGGGTGGGCGGCGGGGTGAGGCCCCAGCCGTCGAGCAGCTCCTCGACGGTTCTGACGGCGGTGTGGGCCTGGCCGGCGGCGGCGTTGTCCACAGCCTGTGGATCGCGCGCGGGGGCGGCCGGCGCGGGCTCGGGCTGGACCGGTTCGACGGTGCGGTGGGTGCGGCCGCCGCGCAGGTGCAGGGCCAGCTCGCGCGGCAGCACCACGCTGCCGGGGCCGCTGGGCAGCAGCAGGCCGCGGGCCAGCAGCCATTCGACCGGGCTCTGGGCGTCCGCCGCGGTGACCGGGCGGGTGGCGTCCGGGACGGTGCCGGTCGGCGGGCCCCAGACCAGCCGTTCCAGCAGCCGCAGTGCGGGTTCGGGGGCGGTCTCCAGCAGCGCCGAGCAGCGGGCCCGGTCGCTCAGCAGCGCGGTGAGCGCGGCGACGGCGGTGACCGGGTCCGGCGTGGCGGGCTGCCCGGCGGAGGCGAGCAACTGCTGCAGCCGGGCCGGGGACATGCCGATCGTGGCGTCGGCGAGGGTCGGGCCGAGGCCGGTGCGGCCGGGGTTGGCGGCGGTCGGGGCGAGCGCCTCGCGCACCGCGAGGACCAGCCGCAGGCCGTTGTCCGGGCCCCAGAGCAGGGCCCGGTCGCGCAGGGTGGCGACCGCCCGGGGCAGGGCGGCGGCCACCGCGGACCGGTCGGCGGGGGTCAGCGGGGTCGCGCCGGGGTGCGGCCGGACCTTCGCCGGGCCGGTCAGCAGGGTGCGCACGGCGGCCAGGCCGGTGCCGTCCGGTGCGGTGGCCAGGGCCTCGGCGACCTGCAGGGTGAAGCGGTCCAGGCGCTCCAGGGCGCGCAGGGCCGAGGCCCGGGAGGAGAGCCGGGCGGACAGCTGGGTGAGGTCGCCGGGGACGGGGTTGAGCAGGTCGGGGCGGGAGCGGAGCAGGGTGGCGAGCGCGTCGTCGGGGCGGGCGCGCAGCTCCTCGGCGAGGGTGCGGGGGCCGGCGGCGGACCGCCCCTGGCGTTGAGGTCCCTGCTGTGTGGTCATTCGACCTAGGTTAGTCGGGCGGGCGGGCGGCGGGGTGTCCGTCCGGCGGCCGCGGAGCCGGGGTTGTTCGGTGGGTCAGGCCGGGGGCTGCCGGGCATCCGGCCGGGCGTTGCGGGCCGCCGGTCCGGTCGGGGGGTCGGCCGGGTGCTCCGGTCCGGGGTTCCGCTCGGGGGCTCGGGGCGGGGTTCCGGTCGCGGGGACTCGCGTGGTCGGGGGCGGGGTGGGTAGCGTCACGGCCGAGGGTGGTCCGGTGGGCCGGGGTTCGGGCGCGAGGCGGGGTGTCGGTGATGACGGACGGCGAGTGGTGGCGCAAGAGCGGGCCGTGGAGCGACCGTTCGGGGGGCGGGGCCGGGAGCGGCCCGGCCGTGCCCGGGCCGGCTGACGGCGCCGGTGCCGCCGGGGGAGCCGCCGCGGCGTCCGACGGGGACGGCGTCTACGACGTGCCGGCCACCGGGGGCGCGGGCGGCGCGACCCCGTCGGTGCCGCTGGACCCGCCGCGGACGGCCGCGAGCTCCCCGGTGTCGATGGACAAGCCCCGCTTCGAGGCGGCGGCCGAGCAGGACCCGGACGCCCTCCCGCCACCGCAGGTGTACAGCTCGGGGGCCAACGGCTGGGACCTGGTGCTGCTCAACTTCTCGGACGCGCCGCCGGCTCCGCCGAAGGCCGTCCCCGAGCAGCGGGCCGGCGCCGAGCCCGCGGCGGGGGCCGGGGCGGCCGCCGGGACGGCCGACGCGGCCGCGGGGAAGGGGCGGAAGCAGCGGAAGGCCCGGGCGAAGGCGGCCGCCGCGGAGCAGGCCAAGGCCAAGCCGGCCGCGGGCCCGGCACCCGCCGACCAGCCGGGTGCGGGCGCCGCGGCGGGGGTGCGCCGGCCGTCGCTGCTGATCCTGCTCTCCTGCGGGATGCTGGTCGGCGGTGCGGTGTCGAGCTTCTTCCCGGCCATGCTGGTGGGGTGGGCGCTGGGTTACCTGTCCAGGCAACTCTCGGATCTGATGCGCAAGTTCGCCATCCTCGGGGTGCCGCTGATCACCATGAGCGCGGCCACCCTGCACGCCATGCAGGCCAAGCAGGGCGCCCAGGGCGGTGCCGGTGTGCAGGCGGGCTCCCAGCTGACGCAGATCAGCTGGTCGGCGGCGCCGGGAGTGCTGCGGCTGGCGGCGGTGCTGTCGGCGGTGGTCCTGCTGCTGCTCAGCCTGCGGCGCCGGCCGCCGCAGCAGGGCTGACGGGCAGCCGTCCGCAGGCTGGCTCGTCAGCCGGGGGCCCGGCGGTCACCCGTCGGCCGTGCCGTCCTTCGGTACGAGGGCGGCGAAGCCGGTGCAGAGCTGGCGGATGCTCCGGGTGAACTTCTCGTCCTGGGTCAGCCGGGGCATCGCCCCGCCCATGATCAGCGGGAACCGCGCGCACAGGTCGGCGTAGCGCTCGGCGGTGACGGCGGGCGGCGAGGCCGGCTGGTTCTGCTCCTGGAGGACGAAGCCGGTCGCGTGGCTGAGCAGGGTGTCGGCGGCGATGCCGCAGTGGGCTTCGGGCAGGCCGGCGTCGAGGAGGGTGCGCAGCAGGCGCTCCATCAGGGACAGGCCGCCGGTGCTGAGGACGCCGGGGCTCTCGGCGAGCAGCAGCGCGCCGCCCGGGTGCCGGCGGATGGCGTGGCGCAGGGTGGTGGCCTGGGCCTCGATCCGGTCCTGCCAGGTGGCGGTGGGCGGGAGGGAGGTCAGGGCCTCGGTGCCGGCGTCGTAGGCCTGTCGGCAGACCCGGTCGGCCATCAGCGCGAGCAGTTCGTCCTTGCCGCGCACGTGGTAGTAGAGGCTTCCGGCGTGGGCGTCGAGGCGGTCGGCGACCTGACGCATGGACAGGTTGTGGTACCCGACCTCGGCGAAGACGGCCATGCCCGCGGCGACGATGCGCTCCTTGGTGAGCTTCATGGGGACCACCGTACAGCCTTTTCCAACACCGTTCGAAAACTGTGCTAGCTTTGCGCCAGCAGGTTTCGAACGGTGTTGGAAAACGCCGCAACCGGGGGGAGGGCCAGGACATGGAGGCGATCGTCTTCAACGTGACCACGGCCGCACTGATGGTCATGATGGTCAACTGCGGGCTCGGCGTCGTCGGCCGCGACACCCTGCGCGGGCGGCCCGTCCCCTGGGCGGCCGTCGCGCTGACGGCGATCGCCGTCGGCGGCGTCCTGCTCCAGCTGCTCTGGTCCGGTGCCATGGACGCGCTCGACGCGGACCCCGCCAAGTCCGGCTGGTGGCGCGAGTTCACCTCGGTGTTCATGCAGAACGGCGGCCTCGGCGGCGGCCTCTGGAACCTCGCCACCCTCGCCGCCGTCGCCGCGCTCGCCCAGTGGTACTGGGGCGGCCCGCTCACCCTCTCCTTCTTCCTCGCCGGCATCCTGCTGCCCGGCCGGATCGACGACCTGCTCGGCTTCGGCGACGGCCCCAGCACCGACCCGCGCAACTTCGCCGGCAGCTCCGGTGCCACCTACTTCCTCGGCGCCACCCTCGCCCTCGCGCTGCTCACCCGCACGGGCCTCGCCAAGGAGCGCGCCCTGGCGGTCGGCGTCCCGGTGCTCGGCCTGGCCATGTGGCTCGCCCAGGACAACGGCCACGGCCTGGTGGCGGTCTACGGCTTCGCGCTCGCCGCGGCGGTCCACGCCGCCCGCGGCCTGGTCACCCGCCCGAAGGCGGACCGGACGGCCGACCTGGCCGAGCACGACGCGGCCTGACAGAGCGCGCTGCGCCCCAGCGCGACGCGGCCCGACCGACCACGACCCGACCGGGCGCTACGCCGGCCCCGCCGCCCGCAGCGCCCGGTCCACCAGCGCGTGGTGGCGTTCCCACCAGTCCGCGATGCGGACGGCCGCCCGCATCGCGTAGGCCTCGACCAGGTCCTCGTCGTCCGCCGGCAGCGCGAGGTCGAGGTACTCCCAGCGCGGCCACCAGTCCCAGGGCGCCTCCCCCACGAGGGGCTCGCAGGCTTCGTCCAGGTGGTCGTAGACGGCCGGATCCGTCGCCCGGATCCCCAGGAACGGGCGCAACTGCCCCCGCTTCTCGAAGGGGTCGGGCTTGGCCCGGGAGCCGAGGCCGATGCCCGCGCGCGGCCTCCCGTCGGCGGTGCACCAGGTGGGTCTGGTCAGCAGGACGGCGCGTTCGGGGTAGGTCTCGGGCTCGCCGCCGGTCCTGGTGCGGCCCTCGGCCCGGTAGTCGAACGGGGCGACGACCCGCACCGGCCCGGCCAGGCCGAGCCCGCCGAGCGCGGTGCCGACGGCGGCGGGCAGCCGGGTGAGCACGTCGCGGGCCGCCGCCCGGGCGTCGAGCAGGTGCTCGCCGTGACCGAGCCAGAGCCGGGCTGCCGCCTGGTTCGCCGGAGTCATGCCGGTCATCCTCTCCAAGGTCTCCAGGAGGTCCGCGGCGGTCTCCCGGCCGCGGTGGGCGTGCGCGGGGCGCGGGGTGTCGGCGAGGGCGCGGCGGAGCACCCGCGCGAAGGTGCGCAGCGACACCGCGGTGAAGCGGCCGTCGGCGGGAGCGTCGCCGTCGAGCGTGAGGAACAGCAGGACGAGCGGCTGCGGTTGGGCGTGGTCGTCGGCGAGGCGTTCGGTCTGCCGGGGGCCCTCGGCGGCGTCCACCTTCAGCTCGATCACCAGCTTGAACGCGGGCGCGGTGACGACGATGTCCGCGCGCGACCGCGCCCGCACCACCTCCAGCTCGACCCGGGCCCGGTGGAGCCCGTCGGCGGCGGCGAGGTCCGCGCGTCCCGCGGTGGCGAGCAGCCCGGCGAGGACGGCGGTGCCGAGGCCGTGCGGGCGGCGGGGGTCGAGCAGCCAGCCGATCAGCAGCTGGTGCGAGCGTTCCCTGCGGTCGGTCCCCAGGACGTCCAGCACGGTGGTGGGGCCGGGCATCCAGAGCCCGGCGGTGTTCAGGCGGGTGATCTCCGCCTCGGCGGCCGACCACCGGTCGGCGTCCGCCGGCGTTCCGTTCGGTGCGGCCACCGTCCCCTCCCCGGTCGTGTTCCCGACCGATCCTCGCAGCCCGGGCGTGCGCCGGGCGGCCCGTCGGCGCTGCCGATGCGCAGTCGTGACGCGGGGCCGGCCGGGGTGTCGGCGGGCCGGTGTGTACTGGCTCCGCACCGGTGTCGGCACCCGCCCGTGCCGACGGTGGCCCGCACCGGTCCGAACCGCTCCCGTGCCGTGGAGGTGGCCGATGGCCCGACTGTCCGTCCGTTCCGGCCTGTACCCCGACGCACCGCTGGTGCCGGTGGCCGTGCTGCTCGTCGACCCGGAGAGCGGCCCCGGCGAGCGCGCCCTGAACCGGCTGGGGTCGTACTGCCACGAGGGCGACGGGGTGTTCCACCTGGTGCAGACCGACGGCTGGGCCGAGCACGCGTGGGCGGGGGGCCGGTTGGCCGTGGACGTCGCGGTGTACCCGTTCGCGCTGGAGCAGGTGGGTGTCGATCCGGCCGGCTTCCCCGTCCGGTCGGCCGTCGACCCGCGGGCCGTCGTGGTGCTGCGCGCCGAGGCGGCCGTCGGGCCGGAGCTCGCCGCCCGGCTCTGGGAGGGCACGCTGGTGGTCAGGGCCGCGGCCGGCACCCCGGTCGAGGAGGCGCTCGCCGCCGGGGACGACCGGCCGATCGTCCTCGCGCCGCCGCCGGAGGACGACGACGCGGAGGACGGTGACGAGGGCCCCGACGAGGAACCCGACGAGCGAGGCGGTGACGGTCCGGGGGAGGGCTGAGGCGGGGACGGCGCGGGGTCAGGCGGCCTGCCCGGCGGCCGAGGTGAGGATCCGGGAGACGACGAGCCCGGGCGCGTCGGTGGGGAGGGCGTGGCCGGCGCCGGGGACGATCTCGACCCGCGCGTGCGGGGCGAGCCGGGCGGCCGCCCGGTGGGCGTCGTGCAGGGCGCTGCGTTCGCCGAGCAGGACGAGGGTCGGGAGGCCGGCGAGCCGGGCGAGCTCCCGGTCGTCGAGGGTGGTGGCCGGGGGGAGTGCGCGGCGGAAGCCGAGGGAGGCGCGGACGAGGGTCATCAGCTCGGTCTCCAGGATGGTGCTGTTGTCGACGAGGCGGGCCAGTCGGGGGCGCAGGGGCCGCGGGGCGGTGGCGGCGAGGCCGCCGGCGATCAGCCAGGTGTAGAAGCGTCGGCCGGGGTCGGCGAGGCCGGCCGGGTCGACGAGGGTGAGGCCGGCGGTGCGGCCGGGGTGGTGGAGCCGGTGCTGGAGCGCCAGCCAGCCGCCGTAGGAGCAGCCGACCAGGTGGGGGTCGGACAGCCCCAGGGCGGTGAGGAGTTCGTCGAGCCAGGCGGCTCCGTCGCGGCCGTCGCGGACCGGGGCGGTCTGGATGCTGGCGCCGGGTTCGCCGACGGTGTCGACGGCGATGACGGGGTGGTGCTCGGCGAGCGGCGCGACGTAGCGGTGCCACATCAGGGCGTTGCCGCCGGAGCCGGGGAGCAGCACGAGCGGCCGTCCGCGGTCGGGGCCGGTGCGGTAGACGCGGGTGGTGCCGAAGGCGGTCGGCAGGTCGAGGGTCGTGCGGTGGCCCGGCCAGAGCTGGGCCAGGGCGCGTTCGTAGGCGGCGCGGAAGCGGTCTTCGGTCTTGGTGTTCCGGAACTCGCTGATTCGCATGGTACAGATGTATCACAGGCATGATACGGATGTACCAGGAGTCGGTGAGCGGAGGCCGCACCATGACCACGAAGCCCGACCACGAGGAGCGCCGGCGGCAGATCGCCGAGGCGCTGCTGCGGATCGCGGCCACCGACGGCCTGAAGTCGGCCAGCATGCGGGCCGTCGCGACGGAGGCCGGCGTCTCGCTGCGCCTCGTGCAGTACTACTTCACGACGAAGGAGGGGCTGCTGCTCGACGCCTTCGCCCGGCTCGGCACCCAGCTCCAGGCCCGCATGCAGCGGTGGATCGGCGACGCGCGCGCCCCGCGGGAGGTGGTGACGGCGATCCTGTCGAGCATCCTGCCGACGGACGAGGAGAGCCGCCGGATCACCCGGACCTACACCGCCTACTACGCGCTGGTGCTCGACGACCCCGAGGTGATGGGCCGTACCGGGGCCGGTCAGCCCGACCTGCTGGAGGGCTTCCTCGCCCGGCAGCTCCGGGCGGCGCAGGAGAGCGGCGGGATCGACCGGGAGCGGGACGCCGGGATGACGGCCGCCGGACTGCTGGCGATGGTCAACGGCCTGGGGTCGAGCGTGCTCGGCGGTCAGCGCGACGGCCGCGCCGCGCTGGCCGTCCTCACCCACCACCTGGACGAGCTCTTCCGCCCGTCCGCGCCCGGCGGCCGGCTCTAGCCCGGCCGTCCGGCTCCGGGCCGGACGCCCGCGCCCGGACCGCCCGATGCGCGCAGCGCCCCGCCCGGCGCGGGCCGGGGAGGCGCTGCGGGTCGTCCGTCGTGATCAGGCCGCGGCGGGGGCTGCGGCCGCCCGGGCCTGGGCCTCGGCCTCGGCCTGGGCCCGGCCGCGGGCGCCGGCCCGCTTGGCGTAGGCGATCGTGAAGTAGACCAGGCCGCCGAGCACCGCGTACGGGAGGATGCTGTTGACGGTCACCACGGTGCCGTGCGACATCGTGTAGACGAGCGCGATCCGCAGGACCGCCTCCAGGACGAAGGCGGTGCCCCACACGATGGTCAGGTTGCGCTGGACGCGGCGGAAGCCCGGGTACTGCCACATGCCGTTCCACCAGGAGACCATCTCCGGGGTGCCGTCGGTGGCGAACTTGCGGCCGAAGTAGAACATGATCGGCCGGGGCGCGGCGAGCGAGGCGAGGTAGAACACCCCGAGCAGGCCCGAGACGAACGAGTCCTTGGCCAGCAGCATCTTCGGGTCCTGCGGCCCGATCAGCGCGACGACGAGCGAGAGCCCGACGAAGACCAGCGAGACCACGGCGAACTCGTCGATCCGGCGGTGCCAGGCGAGGTAGATGACGGTGTCCAGCACCGGTCCGAGGCCCGAGAGCAGGATGGCGGCGGACTCGCTGTAGCCGTGGTCGTGCAGCTGGTTGTAGATGAGGATCGGCGCCGCGACGTTGAAGGTGAGGCTGACCAGCCAACCGAGCGCGGCGGCCTTGCCCTTGCGCGCGGGAGCGGCCGGGGCGATGGAAGTTGACACTCTGTTGATTCCCCCGAGGTGGTGCGGATGGAGCGCGCCCATTGTGGCGGACCGGCCGGTCGGTCGCCTAGCCGGTAGTGCTCTGTGGATCACTGCCGGGGTCGCGATCCCGGGCCCGCACCGCGGAGGCCGGTGCCCGCCCCCGTGGGGCACCGGCCTCCGCCTGCCGCTCCGCCCGCCGCCGCGGCCCGGTCAGCGGTCGAAGCCCGCCAGCAGTCCGCGCGGGTCGAAGGTGACGCGGATCCGGGCGATCCGCCCGTTCTCCACGTGCGTCCAGTTCGCCGTCGTCGTCGGGTCCGCGACGGAGGTGTGCAGGTCGAACCAGGTGATCACGTCGTCGCCCTCCGCCACCCGGCCGTGCACCTCGATCCGCTCCAGCACCTGTCCGAGCCGCCGCAGCCCGTTCAGCGCCTCCTCCGCCCCGGAGGCGGTGCCCAGTGTCCCCACGAAGTCGACGTCCTCCGCCAGCAGCCCGCGCAGCGTCTCGAAGTCGCCCGCCTCCCAGGCCGCGAAGTAGGTCTCGGAAATCTCGCGTGCAGTCCTCGTCGTCGTCATGGATCCATCCTCTGCCCGCCCGATCGATCCGTCCAACAGATGGATCAGATGCCGACTATCGTTCCTGATTATGGAGATGCATCAGCTGCGCTACTTCGCCGCCGTCGTCGACGAGGGATCGTTCACGGCCGCCGCGACGCGTCTGCACGTCAGCCAGTCCGGGGTCAGCACCCAGGTCGCCAAGCTCGAACGCGAGCTGGGCCAGCAGCTCGTCGACCGCTCCGGGCGGGGTCGCGTCCGTCTCACCCCGGCCGGGGAGGCGGTCCTCCCGCTGGCCAAGGACGCGCTCGCCACCCTGGACGCCATCCGGCACACCGCCGCCGAGTTCGCCGACGCCGTCCGCGGCCGGGTCCGGCTCGGGATGATCATGGGCTGCTCGATCCCGCCGTTCCTCGACGTCGTCGCCGACCTCGGCCGCACCCATCCCGGCATCGAACTGAGCCTGCACGAGGGCCACTCGGAGCGCCTCCAGGCGCAGGTGCTGGCCGGCGCCCTCGACCTGGCCCTGATCGGCTTCGCCGGCGACCCCGCCCCCGGCCTGGACGTCACCGTCGTCCTCGACGAGCCGGTCGCCGCCGTCGTCCCGGTCGGCCACCGCCTGGACCGGGACGGGCTGACGCTCGCCGACCTGCGCGACGAGAAGATCCTCTGCCTCTCCCCGGGCACCGGCATCCGTGCCGCCTACGAGCACTCCTGCGGACTGCTCGGCCTGGAGCCGCGGGTGGACATCGACGCCAGTTCCCCGGCCACCCTGCTCCTGCTCGCCCGGCGCGGCGCGGGCGTCGCCGTCCTGAGCCCGTCGTCCATGGACGGCGAGGGCCTGCGGGCCGTCCCCGTCGTCGACGCGGCGACGCGCTCCCGCCTCGGCCTGGCCGCCCGCCCCGACCAGCACTCGCCGGCCGTCCGGCTGCTGTACGCGAGGCTGCGCGCGGCGCTGGCCGGCCCCGCCGGGGAACCGCCGCGCTGAACGGCCGCACTCGACCGCGGCGCTGGACCGCCGCTCGCCGCCGCCCCGCGCCAGGGCGCGGCTCAGGCCCCCAGGAAGCGCTGCAGCTCGTCCAGCACGAAGTTGGCGCCGGTGTAGCCGATGCCCTGGAACCACAGCTGGTCGTCCACCGGGAAGGCCCGGTGCGCCCGCACCGCCCCGAGCGCCTGCCAGCCGGGGCTGGCCAGCGCCGCGGCGGTGCCCGCCCGCTCCGGGTCGCCGTACGTGGCGTAGAGCAGCAGGTCGCCGTCCGCCCGCCCGATCTGGTCCAGCGGGACCTCGACGTCGGACTGGTCGACGTTCTGGGCGTCCGGTCGCGCCACCTGGGCGTCGGCCAGCACCGTCCCGGGGAAGCTCTGCCTCCCGAACATCCGGATCCCGCCGCCCTCGACGAACCGCACCAGGCTCACCCGGCGGCCCGACAGCTTCGCCGCCGACAGCGACTGCGCCACCTGCCCGGCGTGCTTCTGGTAGGCGCCGGCGAAGGCCGCCGCCGCGTCCTCCCGGCTCAGCGCCTGGGCGTGCAGCTGGACGTTCGCCTTCCACGGCGCGCCGCTGGTCTGGGTGAGGACGGTCGGTGCGATCTCCCGCAGCCGGTCGTACCGGTCGCCGTCACGGGTCTGGTTGGACAGCAGGAGGTCCGGCCGCAGCGCCCGGACCGCGGTCAGGTCCGGTGCGCCGGCCGGGCCGATCAGGCGGATCCCGGCGACCCGGGAGTCCGGCCAGTACTCCGGGAACCGGGTGTCGGCGGCGGGGAGCGCGGCGCCGACCGGGGTGATGCCGAGGGTCAGCGCCGAGTCCAGTGCGTCCGTGTCCAGGACGACCACCCGCAGCGGAGCGCCCGGCACCACCACCGGGCCGGTGGCGGTGTTCACCGTGACGGGTGGCGGCGGGGTCGGGGAGGCGGAGGGGTCGGTGCCGACGCTGTCGGTGGTGGGCGGGGCCGGCCGGCCCGTCGTGCAGGCCGTCAGGCCGGTCGCGCCGACGGCGGCCCCGCCGAGGCCGGTGAGGAACGAACGGCGGGTGATCCGGTGCATCGGCGGTCCTCGGACGGTCGGACTTCGGGGGCGCGTCGATTATGTCCGGGTTGATGGCTGGATTTCCGTTAAGTACCCGCGCCGTGCCGATGGCGTGCCCGCCGTCCCCCCGCCGTGTCCCCCGCCGTCCCCCCGCCACGAACGGGCCGCCCGACCGCCCCCGGGCCCTGCGCCGGTCGGTCAGGCGTCCACCGTCGCCGCCCAGGGGGCGCCCGGGACGACCAGCGGCGTGCCCGTCACCGGATCCGGCACCACCACCGAGTCCAGCCCGAAGACCTCCCGCACCAGCCCGGCCGTCACCACCTCCCCGGGCGGGCCCTGCGCCACCACCCGGCCGTCCCGCATCGCCACCAGGTGGTCCGCGTACCGCGCGGCCTGGTTGAGGTCGTGCAGCACCGCCACCACCGTCCGGCCGCGTTCGACGTTCAGCCGGCGGACCAGGTCCAGCACCTCCACCTGGTGCGCGATGTCCAGGTAGGTGGTCGGCTCGTCGAGGAGCAGGATGTCGGTGCCCTGGGCCAGTGCCATCGCGATCCAGGCGCGCTGGCGCTGGCCGCCGGAGAGCTCGTCCATGCTGCGCGCGGCCAGGTCCGCCGTCGACGTCCGCTCCAGCGCCTCCGCGACGGCCGCCTCGTCCTCGGCCGACCACTGTCGCCACCAGCTCTGGTGCGGTTGCCGGCCGCGGGCGACCAGGTCCGCCACCGAGATGCCCTCCGGGGCGGTCGGCGACTGCGGCAGCAGGCCGAGCCGCTGGGCGATCCGCTTGGTCGAGATCCGCGCCAGCTCCTCGCCGTCCAGCAGCACCGCACCCCGGACCGGCTTGAGCAGCCGGCCCAGCGCGCGCAGCAGGGTCGACTTGCCGCAGGCGTTCGGGCCGACGATCACGGTCACCCGGCCGTCCGGGATCCTCACGTCCAGGCCGTCGACGACCGTGCGCGCCTCGTAGGCCAGGGTGAGGCCCCGGGCCTCCAGGCGGTGTGCGGTCATCAGGAACCTCCACGACGGGATCGGATCAGCAGCCACATCAGGTAGGGCGCGCCGACCAGCCCGGTCACCACGCCCACCGGCAGTTCGGTGGGTGCCAGCAGCCGCCGGGCGATCAGGTCGGCCAGCACCACCACCAGCGCGCCGGTCAGCGCCGAGCAGAACAGCGGGACCCGCGCGGACCGGGCCAGCCGCAGCGCGATCTGCGGCGCCATCAGGGCCACGAAGTCGACCGGGCCGGCGGCGCCCGCCGCGCAGGAGGCCAGCACGACGCCCAGCAGTGCCGTGCCGAGCCGGATCCGGTCCAGCCGCAGGCCCAGGCCGACAGCCGTCGCGTCGTCGAAGGAGATCGAGCGCTGGGCGCGCGCCGCCCACAGGGCGACCGGGACGGCCGCCAGCAGCACCCGCGCCAGCCAGCCGGCCTGGTCGTAGCCGGCGCCGTTCAGACTGCCCGTCATCCAGACCTTCGCGGCCTGTGCCTGGAAGGCGTCGCCCTTGGTCAGGAAGACCGAGGTGAGCGAGGAGAGCGCCACGCTGATCCCGATGCCGATCAGGACGAGCCGCTGCGCGTGCAGGCCGCGCCGCCAGGCCAGCGCGTAGACCAGGGAGCCGGCCGCCAGGCCGCCGGCCACCGCCGCGTACGGCGCCTGCCCGGTCGAGCCGACCACGCCGTAGGCCGTCAGGCCGACCACGGTGGCGGTCGCGCCCCAGGTCACGCCCACCACGTCGGGGCTGGCCAGCGGGTTCCGGGCGACGGTCTGGATCAGCGCCCCGGCCAGCCCGAACGCCGTGCCGACCAGCAGCCCGACCACCACCCGCGGCAGCCGGAACTCGCCCACCACCAGCTCGTGCGGACTCGGCCGGCCCAGCACCACCTTCACCACCTCGACCGGCGACACGGCGGACTCGCCGAGGCAGAGCGAGGCCACCGCGGCCGCCGCCAGGGCGACCAGCAGGCCCAGCGCCACCGCCGCCGAGCGGCGGTGCAGCAGGACGGAGGCCCGTCCGGCCCGCAGCGCGGTGTACCCCGGCAGGGAGACGGAGCTCATGCGGCGACCACCTTCCGCCGCCGGACCAGGGCCACCAGGACGGGTACGCCGACAAGCGCCGTCATCACGCCGGCCGGGACCTCGGACGGCGGGAAGAGCACCCGCCCGAGCGTGTCCGCGAGCAGCAGCAGGGCCGGGCCGAGCACGGCCGAGAAGGCGAGGACCCAGCGGTGGTCCGCCCCGGCGACGGCCCGGGCCGCGTGCGGGACGGCGAGGCCGACGAAGGCGATCGGCCCGGCCGCGGCGACGGCCGAGCCGGTCAGCACCGTCGCCCCGAGCGCGCCGACCGCCCGGACCAGGCCGGTCCTGGCGCCCAGCCCCTTGGCGGTGTCCTCGCCGAGCGCCAGCGCGTCCAGACCGCGCGCGACCGCGACCACCAGCACCGTGCCGACCGCCAGGAACGGCAGCAGCTGCCAGGCGACGTCCGAGGTCCGCCCGGAGAGCGAGCCGACGTGCCAGAAGCGGAACCGGTCCATGGTGGCGGCGTCGGTGGTCAGCACCAGGGTGTTGAGCGAGGCGATGAAGGCGGACGCCGCCGAGCCGGCCAGCGCCAGTTTGACCGGGGTGGCCCCGCCCCGGCCGCGCCCGGCCAGGCCGTACACCAGCACGGTGGCGACGACGGCCCCGGCGAAGCCGAACCACACGTACCCGGTCAGGGTGGAGACGCCGAACCCGGAGATGGCGACGACCACGCCGGCGGCCGCGCCCTGGGAGACCCCGAGGATGCCGGGGTCGGCGATCGGATTGCGGGTGAGGCCCTGCATGACGGCGCCGGCGAGGCCGAGCGCGGCGCCGACGGCCAGTCCGACGACGGTGCGCGGCAGCCGCAGTTCGCGCACGACGACGGCGTCCGCCGTGCCGCCGCCGTGCAGCAGGGCGTCGACGGTGTCACCGAGCGGGACGGTGCGGCTGCCGACCGCCAGGCTCAGCAGCACCGCGACGGCCAGCAGCGCCAGTGCGGCGGCGAGCCACGGTATTCGCCGGGGCGGCGTCCGTCCTGCGCCGGGCGGCGCGGTGGTGTCGGTGGTGTCGGTGGTGTCGGTCATGAGGCCTCTCCGCAGACAACTCAGGCAAACCTAAGTTCCGTCGCGAAGCCGGGGCAAATCCCCTCGTCGGGGGCGCCGGCGGTTGGATAGCCTGGCGGCATGCCCGAGACCTCCGCCGCCCCGCTCACCGTCGGTTTCGACCTCGACATGACGCTGCTGGACACCCGGCCGGGTATCCACGCCACCTATCTGGCGCTCTCGGCCGAGACCGGCACCCCCATCGACGCCGACCTCGTGGTCACCCGGCTCGGCCCGCCGCTGCTGGACGAGATCCGCAACTGGTTCCCGGAGGAGGAGGTGGAGCGCGTCGCCGCCCGCTACCGCGAGCTCTACCGCGACCACGCCTTCGCCCCGACCGTCGCCCTGCCCGGCGCGCACGCCGCCGTCGAGGCGGTCCGCAGCCACGGCGGCCGGGTCGCGGTGATCACCGGCAAGTACGAGCCGAACGCCCGGCTCCACCTGGAGCACGCCGGCCTGCACGCGGACGCGCTGGTCGGCGACCTGTGGGCGGAGACCAAGGGCGACGCGCTGCGCGAGCACGGCGCGAGCGTCTACGTCGGCGACCACCTCGGCGACATCCGGGGCGCCCGGCACGCGGACGCCGTCGCGGTCGGCGTGGCCACCGGCCCCTACGGCGCGGACGAGCTGCGCGCGGCGGGCGCGGACGTGGTCCTGGCGGACCTCACCGGGTTCCCGGCCTGGCTCGCCGCCCACCTCGCGGGAACGCGCTAGGCGGCGGACTCCGCCCGCCGGCGCTGGGCCCGCGCGTTGCGCAGCAGCCCGACCAGCGCGGACAGGAACCCGGCCGGCATCAGCATGCTCAGCCAGTACGCGGCCGTCGGCAGCGGCGTCAGGTGCAGGAACAGCGGGACGAAGGTGACCAGGGTGGCGAGCGCGCCCAGGCCGAACACCACGGTGCCGGCCTTGACGTACACGTCGCCGGGGTCGGCGCTCTGGCTGCTCACGTCTGCTCGCTCCTCGGGGCTGGCGGGCGCGGTGCCCGGCGGGGCGTCCAGTCTGGCAGAGCGGCGGCCGGGCCCGCCCACCGGAGCGGTCCGGTCACGTTGCGCAGTTTCTCGGAAGCTGAACGTTTTGATCCCTGCTGAGCGGGGGTATGCAGGGGGTGCCGAGGGGTGCGACAGGTGCGCCCCGTGTCCTCAGACCCGGGGGTGTGAGCCGATGGACCGCGCCGAGTCGCGCCGCGGCCGTGCCAGGGCCGGGTCGCCCGCGACAGCGAGATCGCCGCGTCCGCACCGCCCGCTCCGGGCCCCGGTCGCGGATCTTCCGCGGAACGCGGATGAGGCAGTGACGGACCGTTAGTCTGCTCCTGACAGCGTGCCGACCGTGAGCGCCCGCGGGCGCCGAGCCGAGGTCGTCCGCCTTTCCCACCACCCAGTGATCCCCGGCCAGGGCCGGGATCCCTCACACCCATTCGAGGACTGTTCGAGATGCCCACCGGCCAGGTCAAGTGGTTCAACGAGACGAAGGGCTTCGGCTTCCTGTCGCGCGACGACGGCGGCGACGTCTTCGTCCACACCAAGGCGCTGCCCGCCGGTGTCACCGTGCTCAAGCCCGGCCAGCGGGTCGAGTTCGGTGTGGTCGCCGGCCACCGCGGCGACCAGGCGATGGCCGTGCAGCTGCTGGAGGCGCTGCCGTCGGTGGCCGCCGCCCAGCGCAAGAGCGCCGACGACATGGCGCCGATCGTCCAGGACCTGATCACCACGCTGGACGCGGTGCTGCCGGGCCTGCAGCACGGCCGCTACCCGGCCAAGCCGACGGGCCAGAAGCTGGCCGGCCTGCTGCGCGCGGTGGCCGACCAGTTCGACGTCTGAGGCCCGCGGGCCCCGGCCGTGGCGGCCGGGTTCAGAACGCCAGCGCACCCGGGTCGAGCGGGGGCACCAGCCCCTCCGCGGCGGCCCGGGTGAGCAGCGCGCGCACGGCCGCGTAGCCCTCCTCGCCGAGGTCCGCGGTGAACTCGTTCACGTAGAGGCCGATGTGCTGGTCCGCGACGGCCGGGTCCATCTCCTGGGCGTGCGCCAGCACGTACCCGCGGCTGGCCGCCGGGTCGTCCCAGGCCTGCCGGACGGAGGCGCGGATCGTCCCGGCCAGCTCGCGCAGCCGTTCGGCGCCCAGCGAGCGCCGCGCGACGATCGCGCCGAGCGGGATCGGCAGCCCGGTCTCCCGCTCCCAGGCCTCGCCCATGTCGGCCAGGCTGTGCAGCCCGTACTGCCGGTAGGTGAAGCGGGCCTCGTGGATCACCAGGCCGGCGTCCACCCGGCCGTCCCGGACGGCGGGCATGATCTCGTGGAACGGCAGGACGACGATCTCGCCGAACCCGCCGGGCACCGCCCCGGCCGCCCAGAGCCGGAACAGCAGGTAGGCGGTGGACCGCTCGGACGGCACCGCCACGGTCCTCCCGGTGAGGTCCGCCGGCGCGGCGGTCCCGGGCCGGGTGAGCACCAGCGGGCCGCAGCCGCGCCCCAGCGCGCCGCCGCAGGGCAGCAGGGCGTACTCGTCGAGGACCCAGGGCAGCGCGCCGTAGCTGATCTTCAGCACGTCCAGTTCGCCGCGTTCGGCCAGGCCGTTGGTGACGTCGATGTCCGCGAAGGTCACCTCGGGGGCGTCCGCGCCGGCCACCAGGCCGTGCGCCCACGCGTGGAAGACGAAGGTGTCGTTCGGGCAGGGCGAGTACGCGATGCTCAGCCGTTCAGCCACGGCCGGCCTCCTCGATCAGTTCGGTGACGGGCAGCGCGGCGAAGGCCGCCTCCAGGGCGCCCAGGGCCTGGCCGATCCGCCAGGCGGCCCGGTCGCGCGGGCCCACCGGGTTGGAGACGGTCCGCAGCTCCAGCACCGGCACGCCGTGCCGGGCGGCGGCCTCGGCCACGCCGAAGCCCTCCATCGCCTCGGCGAGGGCGCCCGGGTGGCGGGCGGCCAGTTCGGCGGCCCGCCGCGCGCTGCCGGTGACGGTGGAGACGGTCAGCACCGGGCCGGTGAGGGCGCCGAGCGCCCCGGCGGCGCGGGCGACGGCCGCCGCGGGAGGGGTGTGCCGGACGGTGCCGAAGCCGAGCTCGGTGACGTCGGCGAAGCCGTCCCCGGTCTCGGCTCCGAGGTCGGCGGCGACGATCGCCGAAGCCAGCACGGTGGCGCCGACCGGGGCGTGCGGGGCGAAGCCGCCGGCGATGCCGGCGGAGACGACCAGGGCGAAGTCGTGCGCCCCCAGCGCGGCGGCGGTGGCGGCCGCGGAGGCCGCCGGGCCGACCCCGCCGGCCAGCACGTCGACCGGGGCGTCCTGGGCGCGGTGCAGGCCCCCGCCGGGCAGCGGCAGCGCGGCGGCCGTGCCGCCCAGCCCGCGCAGGACGGCCTCGGCCTCGGCGGGCACCGCGACGACGACGAGCAGCCGGGCCCGCCCGGGGCCCGACTGCTCGTTCCGCCCGTCGGCGGGCGCGTGCGCGGTCATCGCAGGACCGTCAGTTGTCCTGGGTGTTCAGCTGGAAGTACCAGACGGCGACCGGGTTGTCCGAGTTCTTGTCGCCCTCGACGACGGTGACCAGGGTCTTGCCGGAGGCGTTCAGCAGCTTGGCGGCCTGCTGGGAGCCGGAGTAGGTCGCGCCCTTGGCGTACGAGAACAGGCTGTAGCGCCCGCCCTGGCCCTGCGAGCCGCCGTTGGTGAAGGCCCACCAGCCGCGGTCGGCCACGTTCGGGGAGACGCCGACGCCCACGTTGTCGCTGACCACGACGTCGGAGGTCGGCAGGGTGCCGTCCTTGAGGGCCTGGGTGGCCTTGTCCTGGCACTCCTGCTGCAGGTCCTCGGTGATCGGGCTGCCGCCGTTGAAGCAGAGCGGGTCCGCGGCGATCGAGGAGTTGCCGACCGTGATGGTCGCGCGGTGGGAGCTGTGCTCGGTCTGGTCGCTCGCGATGGCGACGGAGGTGCCGACCGTGGCGACACCGACCACGACGACGGCGCCGAGGGCGGCGATGACACGGGTATTGAGGCTCATGCGTCAGAATCTACCGGGCTTCGCCGATCACGCTACGCGGGGGTCGGCCACCGCGTGTTGCCCGGAGCCCGGTCACGCCACCCGGGGTGCCGCCGGGCGCCGGCGCAGGCCCACCCGGAAGAGCGAGTGGACCGTCCACAGCAGCATCAGGCCGACCACCCCGGCGGCCACCGACAGCCCCAGCGTCCCGTTCAGCGGCAGCACGATGCCGACCGCGCCGCCCGCCACCCAGGACAGCTGCAGGACCGTCTCCGAACGGGCGAAGGCCGAGGTCCGCACCGCCTCCGGGACGTCCCGCTGGATCAGCGCGTCCAGCGCCAGCTTGCCCAGCGAGGCCGCCACCCCGGCGACGCCGGCGACCAGGATCACCGTCACCGCGCCGTACCAGAGCGCGGCCGCCGCGGTGGCGCAGGTCGCCAGCAGCAGCATCGCGGTGACCGTCGCCTCCGGGCCGCGGGTGCGCAGCCAGGAGCCCAGCACCGAGCCCAGCGCGTTGCCCGTCCCCGCGGCGAGCGCCACCAGGCCGAGCGCCAGCGTCGGCTGCAGGCCGCCGATCGGCTCGTCCCGCAGCAGGAACGCCAGGAACATCACCAGGAAGCCGACCAGCCAGCGCAGCGCCGACATCGCCCGCAGCGCCAGGATCACCGACGGGCCGACCGTGCGCAGCGAGGCCTTCGGGGCCTTGGCTCCCGGCCGGGCGTGCTCGCCGTGGACCTCGGCGTGCAGGACGGCCCGCTGCTCGCCCTTCGCCGAGTCCACCTCGTGCGGCAGGTGGAAGGCCATCAGGGTGCCGATCACGAAGACCAGGAAGGCCCCGCGCAGCGGCCAGCCCGGCCCGATCAGGTGCAGCAGGCCGCCCACTCCGGCGGCCACCCCGGTGGCCAGCAGCCCGGCCAGGGTGACCCGGGAGTTCGCCTTCACGAGCGACAGCTGCTTCGGCAGCAGCCGGGGCACCACGACGCTGCGCACCACCCCGTAGGCCTTGGACGCCACCAGCACGCCCAGGGCCTCCGGGTACAGCGCCAGGCCGCCGCCCGCGATCACCCCCGCCATCGTCCAGGCCAGCACCGCCCGGGCCAGCATCGACATCGCCATCGCCGCCCGGCGGCCGTGCGGCAGCCGGTCCAGCAGCGGGCCGATCACCGGGGCGAGGATTGCGAACGGGGCCATCGTGATCAGCAGGTAGAGCGCGACCCGGCCGCGGGCCTCGCCGGTCGGCACGGAGAAGAAGATGGTCGAGGCCAGCGCGATGGTGATCAGCATGTCGCCGAAGGAGTTCAGCGCGTGCAGCTCGATCAGCTTCGCCAGGCCGGACTCGCCGGCGCCCTCGGCGGAGGTCGCCTTGCGGATCCGGCGGCCGGTGCCGTGCACCACCCGGCCGGTGCGCGCGCCGGCCGCGGAGGCGGTGCGGACCAGCAGGTTGCGGTGCGGCTCGGCGGCCTCCTCGGCGAGGTCCTCGTCGAGGGCGGTGAGGTGCCGGGTGTGCACCGCCGTGTCGTCCGCGTCGTCCGCGGGGTGTCCGGCGGGCCCGTCGCCCCGGCCGGGGCCGGGGTCGGGAGCGGTCTTCAGGAGGCTCACGACGGCGGTGGGCGGCGCGGGACGGCCCCCCGGCTGCGGTTCGCCCGCAGCGAGGACCTGGGGCTGCTGTCGCGGCACGGCGGTCGCCTCGTCGGGGCTGCCGGCCTGCGAGGCGCGCAGTGGGTGCTGCGACGGGTTCTCGTCCGCCACATTGCCCATCCTGCCCCAGAATCGCCGTGGTGACGCGGGATTCGACCCCGTTCGGCGCGGCCCGGCACGCTCTCCGGAACGGCCGGTACCGCCCCGGACTGTGCCGCGGCACCGACCGACGGGTAGCCTGCCCAGGGTCCGGTCATCGGGCGCCAGGGCCCCTGCAGGCCCGGACGGGCGGCGCGGCCGGTACCCGCGGCGGCCTCCGGTCGCGCAGAATGGACGAGGGACTACCGAGCCGCGACGGGACAGGCAACACGCCGTGGGCGACAGAAGAACTGGGAGAGAATCGACGCCGTGAGTGCTGCGATGCGAAGCCGTACCCCCGACCGGCTCTGTGCCGACGCCGTCGAACTCGCCCGTCAGGCAGCCGAGGAGGCCGTCGGACCGGAGACCGTCGGGCCGCACCTCGGTGCCCAGGCGGACGCCGAGCGCGTCGTCACCCACACCTTCGAGTGCCTCGACGCGGCCTACCGCGGCTGGCACTGGGCGGTGACCGTCGCCCGCGCCCCGCGCGCCAAGAACGTCACGCTCGACGAGGTCGTGCTGCTGCCCGGCCCCGATGCCGTCCTCGCCCCCGAGTGGGTGCCGTGGAGCGAGCGGCTGCGCCCCGGCGACATGGGCCCCGGCGACCTGCTGCCGACCGGCGCCGACGACGCCCGTCTGGAGCCCGGCTGGAGCGGCGAGGACGAGCCCGCGCCGAACTCCGCGGTCGTCCTGGCGGCCGAGGAGGACCTGGTCGTCACCGACCCGGGCATCCAGCCCGCGCCGGCCCGCGCGCAGATCAACTCCGTCGCCGAGGAGCTCGGCATGGGCCGCAGCCGGGTGCTCTCCCGGCTGGGGCTGCACCTGGCCGCCGACCGCTGGGAGAAGGCCCACGGCCCGCAGACCCCGATGGCGCAGGCCGCGCCCGCCGCGTGCGGCAGCTGCGGCTTCCTGATCCCGATCGGCGGCTCGCTCGGTCAGGCCTTCGGCGTGTGCGGCAACGAGTTCGGCCCGGCCGACGGCCAGATCGTCTCCTTCGCCTACGGCTGCGGCGGGCACTCCGAGGCGGCCGTCATCCCGGCCCCGCCGGCGCCGTCCGAGCTGATCCTGGACGAGCTGGTGGTCGAGCCGCTGCAGCTGCACCCGGACCGGGCCTCCGGCTCGGTCGAGCCGGACGCCCCGGCGGAGGAGCTCGGGCACTCCTGAGCACGCGGTCCGCGGCCCGCCCCACCGAACCGGTGGGGCGGGCCGCACCGTATGCCGGGGGGGGAGGCCCGCGGGCCCGAACGGGGGGCCCCGGCG
>NZ_JBFAZB010000030.1:0-64229 GCF_040681575.1 Kitasatospora sp. NPDC051702 | reverse complement strand
GTGGAGCGGTTCGTGCTGGACATCCGGCGCCACCCGGCGGGGACCGGCACGATGGCACGCTGCTCGGCGGTGGACATGCCTGACGAGTGGGCCCGCCGGTGGGGCGGGCCGCTCCGTTTCCGGAGGTGGGAGGCCCGCGGGCCGGACCGGGCGGCGCGGGCGGGGGCGCGGTCCGGAGCAGGGGGCGCGGCGGGGGAGAATGCCCCCCGTACGAAGTACAGGGCGGCGGAAGGCGGCGGGTCCAGTGGAACCTCGGATCATCGGCAGCGGCACGGACGAGCACCTCGCGGACCCCTTCGGGAGCGCCGCGCTGCGCCGACGGGTGCTGGACGCCTGGGCCGCCTCGCCGGCCCGGTTCCGGGAGGACGCCAACGCCGAGGAGGAGCTCGCCCTCGGCGGCTACCGCGACCGCCTGGTCGTCGAGTTGGCGCAGAACGCCGCCGACGCGGCGGTCCGGGCCGGGCGCGGTCCCGGCCGGCTGCGGCTCACCCTCGCGGACGGCGTGCTGGCCGCCGCGAACACCGGGGCCCCGCTGGACGCGGCCGCCGTCGAGTCGCTGTCCACCCTGCGCGCCTCCTCCAAGCGCGGCGAGGCACCCGCCGTCGGCCGGTTCGGCGTCGGCTTCGCCGCCGTCCTCGCCGTCACCGACGAGCCGGCCGTGCTCGGTGCCGCCGGCGGGGTGCGCTGGTCGCTCGGCGAGGCCCGCTCGCTGGCCGACGCGCAGCCCGCGCTGGCCGACGAACTGCGCCGCCGGGACGGCCACGTCCCGCTGCTGCGGCTGCCGTTCGCGGCCGAGGGCCCGGCCCCGGACGGCTACGACACGGTGGTGGTCCTGCCGCTGCGCGACGCCGCCGCCGAGGACCTGACCCGCCGTCTGCTGGCCGGCGTCGACGACGCCCTGCTGCTGACCCTGCCCGGCCTCGCCGAGGTCGTCGTGGAGACCCCGGAGGGCACCCGGACGCTCACCCGGGCCGCCGCCGAGCCGCGCCCCGACGGCGTCACCGAGGTCACCGTCACCGACGACGCGGGCGGCCGGCTGCGGCAGACCGTCTGGCAGACCGCCGGCGCCACCGGGACCCTGGCCCCCGAACTGCTCGCCGACCGCCCGACGGAGGAGCGCGCCCGCCCGTACTGGACGGTCACCTGGGCCGTGCCGGTCGCCGCGGACGGCACCCCGCAGCCGCCCGGCATCGCCGCGGTGCTGCACGCCCCGACCCCCAGCGACGAGCCGATCGGCCTGCCCGCGCTGCTCATCGCCTCCTACCCGCTGGACTCCACCCGCCGGCACGTGGCCGCCGGCCCGCTCGCCGACTTCCTCACCGAGCGCGCCGCCGACAGCTACGCCGACCTGCTGCGGGCCCGCGGCGCCGACCTCGGCTCGCTGGGACTCGTCCCCGGGCCGCTCGGCCGGGGCGCGCTCGACAGCGCGCTGCGGGCGGCCGTCCTCGCCCGGCTGCCCGGCACCCCGTTCCTGCCCCACCCGGCCCCGGTGGAGGAGGGCACGCCCGCGCTGCGGCCGCGGGACGCCACCCTGCTGGAGGGCGCCGACGGCTCGGTGGTCGAGGCGCTCGCGCCGATCTTCCCCGGGCTGCTGCCGGCCGGCCTGGAGCGCCGCACCGAGCTGCGGGTGCTGAACGTGCGCCGGGTGCCGCTCGCCGACGTGGTCGACCAGCTCGGCGGCCTCGACCGCGAGCCCGCCTGGTGGCGCAACCTGTACGCGGCGCTGGGCGCGGCCGACCCGGAGGCGCTCGGCGCGCTGCCCGTGCCGCTCGCCGACGGCCGCACCGTCACCGGCCCCCGGAGGGTCCTGCTGCCCTCGGAGGACGCGGACTGGGCGGCCTTCCCCGGCTACCCCGAGTCGCTGGCCGGCGCGCTCGCCGCCCTCGACCTGCGGCTGGCCCACCCGGAGGCCGCCCACCCGCTGCTGGCCCGGCTCGGCGCCGGCACCGCCACCCCGGCCGGTGTCCTCGACACCCCCGAGGTGCGCGCCGCCGTCGCCCGCTCGCACGACCTGGCCGAGGACGACCCGGACGCCGCCGCGGACCTCGCCGACGCCGTCCTGGCGCTGGTCAGGGCCGCCGCCCCGGCCCCCGGCGAGCACCCCTGGCTGGCCCGGCTGGCCCTGCTCGACGACGAGGGCGAGCCCGCCCGGGCCGGTGAACTCGTCCTGCCCGGAAGCCCGTTCGCCGCCCTCGCCCGGGAGGAGGACGCCGGCTGGGTGGACGACGAGCTGCTGGACCGGTGGGGCCCGGAGGTGCTGACCGCCGTCGGCGTGCTGGCCGACTTCGTGCTGGTCCGCGCCGAGGACGTGGTGCTCGACCCGGACGACCTGGAGCGCCTCGACCCCACCGCCCCCGCCGACCGCGCGGCCGGCGGCCACCCCACCGGACTGCTCGACGAGGCGCCCGACGGCCTGGCCGAGTGGGCCGAGGAGGTGCTGGAGACCCTGCACGCCGACGACGCGGTGGGCGTGCCGCCGGTGGCCGCCGAACTGCTGGCCGTGCGCGACCTCGACCTGGTCGACGACGACGCGTGGCCCGAGGCGCTCGCCGCCCTCGCCCGCCCGCCGTACCGGGACGCCGTGGTCAACCCCGTCCGCACCCTGCTGCCCGACGGCTCCTACGCCGACCTGCCGCCGTACACCGCCTGGTGGCTGCGCGACCACCCGGTGCTCGACGGCCGCGAGCCCGCCGGGCTGCGCGCCGCGGGGGCCGACCCGCTGCTGCGCGGCCTCTACGACGAGGCCCGCACCACGCTGGACGAGCAGTTCCTGCACGCGCTGGGCGTGCGCACCACGCTGGCGGCGCTGCTGGCCGAGCCGCACGGCCCCGACGAGGTGCTGGACCGGCTCACCGACCCGGCGTCCGAGATCGGGCACCGCCAACTGCACGGCGTGCACAGTGCGCTGGCCCGGGTCGACGCGGAGCGGATCGAACCGCTGGACGTGGTGCGGGCGCTGCCACCGCTGGACCGGGACACCGGCCGCCGCCCGGCCCACACGGTGATCGTCGACGCCACCGAGGCGGTCGTCGCGGACGCCCCCGACCTGGTCCAGCTGCTGCACGGCTACCCGCTGCTGCCGGTCGCCCCGGCGCTCGCCGCCGACCTGGCCGAGCGGCTGCACGTCTCGCTCGCCAGCGAGGTGGCCGGCGGGCGGGTGCTCTCGGAGGGGACGCTGCACCGGGTGCCCGCGGTGGTGCGGGAGCTGCTCCCCGGCTGCCCGGTCGCCTACGAGGAGCACGAGGAGCTGCTGGTGGTCGGGCCGGACGGCGCCGAGGCCGCGGTGGACTGGCGCTGGGACACCGGGGCGGACGCGCCGGAGGCGCCGTACGACCCGGACACGGCCGAGGCCGCCGACGAGGACGACGAGTTCGAGCTCCCGCCGGTGCCCGGACTGCTGCACGCGGCCACCCCGGAGGGCCTGGCGGCCGGGCTGGCCTGGTCGGTCGGGCAGTGGCACCGCCGCTTCGAGGTGCTGGCCGCGCTCAGCGAGCCGGACCGGGCCTACGAGCTGTCGGCGGCGCGGGACTTCGAGGGCTGACCGGGCCGAACGGGCTGACCGGACTGACCGGGCGGGGCCGGCTGAGCAGGCGGGGCGGCCGCCCGGTCCGGTCCGGTCCCGGTCGTGGGGCGGGCCGGTCCGGCCCCGCGCCGGTCAGTCGTCCGCCCGGCGCTGCACGAAGTGCCAGGTGATCTCCAGGAGCACCCCGCAGACCAGGGCGACGCCGACGCCGATCCACGGGTCCCGGGTGCCGACCAGGGAGAGCTGGAAGAAGTCCGACAGCCAGGGCACCAGCAGGACCAGGGCGAAGGCGCCGCCCATGCAGCCGATCAGCAGCAGCCGCCACCAGTTGTACGGGCGGGCGACGATGGCGAGCACCCAGAGGGCGATCAGGAAGAGCGTCAGGGTGGCCACGCTGGTGTCGGCCTTGAGGTCGGTGGCGTGGTCGGCACGGGCCAGCGAGTAGGCGACGAAGGTGCCCGTCCCGGCGATGACGCCGCCGGGGACGGCGAGCCTGAGCACGCGCCGGACGAAGCCGGTGCGGGCCCGTTCGTTGTTGGGTGCGAGGGCGAGGAAGAAGGCCGGCACACCGATGGTGAGCGTGGAGAGCACGGTGGAGTGCCGGGGCAGGAACGGGTACGGCGAGTGGGTGAAGATCACCAGCAGCGCCAGCAGCACCGAGTAGACCGTCTTGACCAGGAACAGGCCGGCGACCCGCTCGATGTTGCCGATCACCCGGCGGCCCTCGGCGACCACCGAGGGCAGGGTGGCGAAGGAGTCGTTCAGCAGCACGATCTGGGCGACGGCCCGGGTGGCGTCGCTGCCGGTGCCCATGGCCACGCCGATGTCGGCGTCCTTGAGCGCGAGCACGTCGTTGACGCCGTCGCCGGTCATCGCCACGGTGTGGCCGCGGGACTGCAGGGCGCCGACCAGCTGGCGCTTCTGCTGCGGGGTGACCCGGCCGAAGACGGTGGTCCGCTCGGCGGTGTCCGCGAGGGCCTCCGGCTCGGTGGGCAGGGTCCGGGCGTCCAGCGGGTGGTCGGCGCCGGGCAGGCCGAGGTGGGCGGCGACCGCGCCGACCGCGACGGCCGCGTCGCCGGAGATGACCTTGGCCTGGACCCGCTGGCCCTCGAAGTAGCGCAGGGTGTCGGCCGCGTCGTGGCGCAGCCGCTGCTGGAGCACCACCAGGGCGAGCGGGACGAGCCCGGCCGCCGGGTCCGGGGAGTCGAGCGGGGCCGGTGAGCGGCCGAGCAGCAGCACCCGCAGGCCCCTGGCCCCGAGCTCGTCGACCTCGGCGAGCGCGGGGTGCCCGGCGGGCAGCAGGACGTCCGGGGCGCCGAGCAGCCAGCTGGCCTCGCCGCCGTGCGGTTCCAGCAGCTGCACGCCGCTCCACTTGCGGGCGGAGGAGAACGGCATCGCCTCGATCACCCGCCAGCCGTCCCCCCGGCCGTCGTCGCCGCGCCCGTAGGCGTCGATGACGGCCTGCATGGAGGGGTTGGGGCGGGCGTCGGCGCCGGCCATCACACCGAGCGCGTGCTCGACGGCGGCCGGGGCGGGCGTTCCGGGAGCGCCGTCGGAGAGGATCCGCAGGTCGACGACGTCCATGCCGCCCTCGGTGAGGGTGCCGGTCTTGTCGAGGCAGACGGTGTCCACCCGGGCCAGGCCCTCGATCGCGGGGAGCTCCTGGACCAGGCACTGCTTGCGGCCGAGCCGGACCACGCCGATCGCGAAGGCGACCGAGGTCAGCAGGACGAGGCCCTCGGGGACCATCGGGACGATGCCGGCCACCATCCGGCGCACCGCCTCGCGCCAGTCGCGGCCCTCGACGGCCAGCTGGCTGATGATCAGACCGATGGCGGTGGGGATCAGCAGGTAGGTGATGAACCGCAGGATGCTGTCGATGCCGCTGCGCAGCTCCGACTTGACCAGGGTGAACCGGCTGGCCTCCTCGGCGAGCTGTGCGGCGTACGCCTCGCGGCCGACCTTGGTGGCGGTGAACGCGCCCGCCCCGGCCACCACGAAGCTGCCGGACATCACCTGGTCGCCGGGCTGCTTGAGGACCGGGTCGGGCTCGCCGGTGAGCAGCGACTCGTCGATCTCCAGGCCGTCCGCCTCGGTGACCTCGCCGTCGACGATGACCTTGTCGCCGATGCCCAGCAGCACGGTGTCGTCGAGCACGATCCCGCCGACGGCGATCTGCTCGACGGCGCCGTCGCGGCGCACCTGGGGGCGGGCCTCGCCGATCAGGGCCAGGCTGTCCAGGGTCTTCTTCGCGCGCAGCTCCTGGACGATGCCGATCGCCGTGTTGGCGACGATGACCAGGCCGAACAGACCGTCCTGGATCGGACCGACGACCAGGATGATCCCGAACATCACGCCGATGATCGCGTTGAAGCGGGTGAAGACGTTCGCCCGGACGATCTCCTTGGTGGAGCGGCTGGACCGGACGGGAACGTCGTTGACCTGGCCCCGCGCGACGCGCTCGGCGACCTCGGCGGCGGTCAGGCCGCCGCGTCGGCCGGGCAGCAGGCCGAGCGGGTGCGCACCGTCGGGGCGGGCGCCGTCCGCGGGCTGCTCTTCCGAGGAGTGGGCAGGCTGCGTCATGGCACCGACTCTACGGGTGCCTTATGTCCGATGCGTGCTACTAAAGGACTATTCAGTCCGACTGGGTGGCCGGGTCCTGGCCGCCGTCCCCGCCCGCCCCCGCGGCGGCCGCGGCGGCGCGGTCGCGGGCGATCGCGTCCCGGCGGGCGCGGCAGTACCAGAGGCCGATCAGGCCGAGCAGGCCCCCGGACAGGCAGATCCACGGCCAGGTGCCGTGGCCGTGGTCGGAGAGGGTGCCCTGGAAGGGGACGAGGGCCAGGAAGGCGACGAACCACAGCACCGTGCCACCGCCGACGATGGCGACGTCGTTGGCCTCCAGCGGAGGGGGCGAGGGGTGCAGCGGCGTCTTGGGCATGGGGCCTAGCGTACGGTGCGGCGGGTGGTCGGCCGCCCCGGGACGGGGAGCCGCTCGCCGGGCGGTCGGCGGATCCGTGCCCGGCACCCGCCGGATCCGTGCCGGGCGCTCGCCGGATCCGTGCCGCGCGCACCGGATTCCCGGCGGCCGGCGCGCCGGATCTCCGCGGATTCCTGCCCCAAGTGTCGTTCTACGCGCGAAGATAGCGCGTGTGCGATCGGGAAACCATACTTGAAGTTCCGCGCCCGGCCACCGTCGCCACGGGCGTTCTCCCCCTCCTCAGCTCCCCCACAGAGGACGCACGCATGCCTGTGGTCCAGCCGGCCACCGAGTCGCCCGACCCCTCCTCCAGCAAGCCGAATCCCCCCACCGGCGTCCTGGACCGCTTCTTCCGGATCAGCGAGCGCGGCTCCACCCTGCCGCGGGAGATCCGCGGCGGCGTGGCCACCTTCTTCACCATGGCCTACATCCTGGTGCTCAACCCGATCATCCTGGCCAGCGCCACGGACATGACCGGGGCCCACCTGGACAGCGCCCAGCTGGTCACCGCCACCGCCCTCACCGCCGCCCTCACCACCCTGCTGATGGGCGTGATCGGCAACGTCCCGATCGGACTGGCCGCCGGCCTCGGCGTCAACACCATCGTGGCGCTCCAGCTCGCCCCCAGGATGACCTGGCCGGACGCCATGGGCATGGTCGTGCTGGCCGGCTTCGCGATCATGCTGCTGGTCGCCACCGGTCTGCGCGAGCGGGTCATGAACGCGGTGCCGCTCGGCCTGCGCAAGGCCATCGCGATCGGCATCGGCCTGTTCATCACCCTCGTCGGGCTGGTCGACTCCGGCTTCGTCAGCCGCATCCCGGACGCCGCGCACACCACCGTCCCGCTGCAGCTCGGCGCCACCGGCCACCTGCTCGGCTGGCCGGTGCTGGTCTTCGTGTTCGGCCTGGTGCTCACCCTGGTGCTGGTCGTCCGCAAGGTGCCCGGCGCGATCCTGATCAGCATCGTCGCGAGCACCGTGCTCGCCGTGGTGATCGACAAGTTCGCGGACGTCCCGGCGCTCAGCTGGGGCCTGACCGTCCCGGCCTGGCCCGGCAACCCGGTCGCCGCCCCGGACTTCGGCCTGGTCGGCCAGGTCAGCCTGTTCGGAGGCTTCGGCAAGGTCGGCGTGCTGACCGGCGTGCTGTTCGTCTTCACCGTGCTGATGTCCTGCTTCTTCGACGCGATGGGCACCATCCTCGGCGTCGCCGACGAGGCGCACCTGCTCGACGAGAAGGGCGACCTGCCGGGCATCAACCGGATCCTGATGGTCGACGGCATCGCCACCGCGGCCGGCGGCGCCACCTCCTCCTCCGCCAACACCTGCTTCGTCGAGTCCACCGCCGGAGTCGGCGAGGGCGCCCGCACCGGCTTCGCCTCGATCGTCACCGGCCTGCTGTTCGCGGTGGCGCTCTTCCTCACCCCGCTCGCCACCATGGTCCCGGCCCAGGCCGCCACCCCGGCCCTGGTCACCGTCGGCTTCCTGATCCTGGCGAACTCCGTCCAGGAGATCGACTGGGCGGACTACACCATCGCGATCCCGGCCTTCCTGACCATCGTGATGATGCCCTTCACCTACTCGATCACCAACGGCATCGGCTTCGGGTTCATCGCCTTCTGCATCCTGCGGCTGGCGGCCGGCCGGGGCCGCAGCGTGCCCGTCCCGATGTACGCGGTCGCGGCGGTGTTCGCCTTCTACTACCTGATGCCGGCGCTCGGCCTGCTCTGACGGCTCCGGTACGCCCGCGGCCCCGTGCTCCCCGTGGAGCGCGGGGCCGTTCGATATCGCGAAGGCGCCGCGGCTGATATCGTTTTTCTGTTGTCGCCCCAGGGAGGAACGGCCATGACGCGTACGGTGATCGACCTCGACGACGACCTCCTGGCCGAGGCGCAGCGCCTGTTCGGCACGACCACCAAGGTCGCCACGGTCAATGCGGCGCTGCTGGAGGCCGTGAAGCTGGCCCGCCGGATAGAGCTCGCCGACGCCATCGCCAGTGGGGAGTTCGACCTCCTCGCCGAGCCGGGCGAGTCGGCTGCGGCGTGACCCGGGAGCGCTACCTGATCGACAAGTCGGCCCTGGCACGCTGGGGGAAGCCGACGGTGCGGCCGGTTCTCGACGACCTCTCGCAGCGCGCGCTCCTGGCGGTCAGCGCGGCGGTCGAGATGGAGGTGCTGCACAGCGCCCGGAGCGCGGCGGAGGCGGACCGGCTGAGCCACCTGCTCAGGGGTTTCGACTACCTGCCGTGCACCGACGAGGTCTGGGACCGGGCGAAGGACGTCCAGCGTCGTGCGCTGTTCCGGGGCCACCACCGCGCCCTGTCGATGGCCGACATGCTGATCGCCGCCACGGCCGAGCGGCACGGGGTCACGGTGCTGCACTACGACGGCGACTACGACATGATCGCGTCGATCACCGGGCAGCCCGCTCGCTGGGTCGTGCCGGCCGGATCCGCCGACTGACTTCCCGCCGGGGCGGGTGGCCGGGTCAGTGCACGCAGAACTCGTTGCCCTCGATGTCGGCCATGACCGTCCAGGCGCCGCCCGGTTCCTCGACGTCGCGCAGGACGGTGGCGCCGAGCGCGCTCAGACGGGCGACGGTGGACGCGCGCTCGCCCTGGCCCGGGTGGACGTCGAGGTGGAGGCGGTTCTTGCCCTGCTTGGGCTCGGGGACGGCCTGGAAGAGCACGCGGCGGCCGAGACCGGTGCCGGTCGCGGGGTCGTACGGGTCGTCGGGGTGGCGGACGGCGGCGAGGGAGCGCCAGGCGGGGTGGCCGTCGACCTCGGTGACGGCGTCCGGGGCGACGGCCCCGGCGTCGAGCAGCCGGGTGATCAGGGCGGTGTGCTCCTCGAGGGCGTAGTCGAGGGCGGCGGCCCAGAAGGCGGCGAGCCGGTTCGGGTCGGCGCAGTCGATGACGAGCTTCCAGTGCAGCGGCATGTAACCGGTTCTACCGGTGTCGCGGGGTGCGGGCAACGACCGGCTCGCACAATGTCAAAAAGGCGACTGTTGAGGGCAGTTGGCGGTGGGAATACTGCCTGGACGGACACGGGGAGGGGACGCGACCGATGGTGCAACAGGATCCGCCCGGGGGGGACGAGGCGAAGCTGCTGCCGGACCTGTTCTGGACGGCGGACAAGGCTTCGCTGGACGGCCAGCGCGAGACGCTGCGCTGGTACCGCGGACTGATCGCGATGCTGGTGATCGCGGCCGTGATCGGCTCGTTCCCCGGCCCGGACCACAAGGGCGACAGCGACATCACGCCACTGTTCTCGGTGGCCGCCTTCCTGGTCGCCGGCTACTTCTGGTCGCGGCTGCGCCGCGGCAACCCGCAGGGCCGGTGGTACGAGGCCAGGGCGGCGGCCGAGTCGGTCAAGACGCTGGCCTGGAAGTACACCGTCCGGGCCCGGCCGTTCGACGGCGGGGCGGACTCCGCGGACGTCGACCGCGGCTACCTGCTCCAGCTCGAGGACGTGCTGCGGGCCTTCGAGGACCCGGAGATCGTGCCGCCCGGCACCGTCCCGGAGATCACCGAGGAGATGCGGCGGGTGCGGGCCGGGAGCCTGACCGCCCGCCGCACGCTCTACCTGCGCACCCGGGTGGAGGGGCAGCGCACCTGGTACCGCGCCCGGGCCGAGGCGTGCGAGACGCAGGCGGTGTCCTGGGGGCTGGGCATCGCCGCGCTGATCATCATCGGTGCGGCGGCGGCCATCGCCCAGGCGACCGGAGCCCTCCAGGTGCACGTGTTCGGGGCCAGTTCGGCCGCGGCGGCCGCCGTCATCGCCTGGACGCAGCTCAAGCAGCTGCGCCCGCTGGCCGCCGCCTACCAGCTGGCCGCGCGCGAGCTGGAGAACGTCGGCAACCAGCTCTCCGACCTCGACCTGCGGGCGCCGGACGCCGAGGCGCGCTGGGCCCGGCTGGCCGCCGAGGCGGAGGACGCGGTGTCCCGCGAGCACACCACCTGGCGGGCCCGCCGGGCGTTCCCGAGGTAGCCGGGAGGCGTCAACTCGGGGGAGGGGCTGGGGAGATCCGGCGAAGCAGGGACCATCCCGGGGGCACAGGTGTGCGGGGTGCGTGAGGGTCGGGCGGGGAGCCGCGGAACGTAATCATTACGTGTCCATGCCCTGGTTTCATCGCCTCCGCGCGACCCCCAGTCCTGCCCGGAGGCCCTTCTTGCGCATTCTCCTGATCACCAGCGCGTTCAACAGCCTGACCCAGCGCGTCCACACCGAGCTGCGCGAGCGCGGCCACCGGGTGGCCGTCCGACTCGCCCTCGACGAGGAGCGGATGCGGGCGGCGGTGGCCGACACCGACCCCGAGCTCATCGTCTGCCCGATGCTCACCAAGGCCGTGCCGGAGGACATCTGGTCCACCCGGACCGTCCTGATCGTGCACCCCGGCCCGCAGGGCGACCGCGGCCCCTCCTCGCTCGACTGGGCGATCACCGAGGGGGCGGAGCGCTGGGGCGTGACCGTCCTGCAGGCCGTCGAGGAGATGGACGCCGGTGACGTCTGGGCGTCCGTCGAGTTCCCCGTCACCGCCTGCGGCAAGAGCGAGCTGTACCGCGGCGAGGTCGCCGACGCCACCGTCGAGGCCGTCCTGCTCGCCGTCCAGCGCTTCCAGGGCGGGCTGTTCACCCCCGAACCGCTCGACTACGGCCGGCCGGACGTCCACGGGAGGCTGCGGCCGCCGCTCCGGCAGGGGGACCGGCGGATCGACTGGGCCGCGGACGACACCGCGACGGTGCTGCGCAAGCTGCGGGCCGCCGACTCCCAGCCCGGTGTGCTCGACGAGCTGTACGGCCGCGAGTACTTCCTGCACGGCGGCCACCCCGAGGACGAGCTGCGCGGCCCGGTGCCCGGCGCCGTGCTCGCCACCCGCGACGGCGCGATCTGCCGGGCCACCACGGACGGCGCGGTGTGGATCCCGCAGCTGCGCCCGCGCCGCACCCCCGGCGGCCCGGCCACCTTCAAGCTGCCGGCCGCGACGGTGCTCGCCGACCGGCTGCACCGGGTCCGCGAGGTGCCGGTGAGCCCGTCGTCGGCGGCCCGCCGGGACACCTGGTCGGAGCTGCGCTACCGCGAGGAGGGCGACGTCGGCTTCCTGGAGTTCGCCCACGCCGGCGGTGCGATGGACACCGGGCAGTGCCGCCGGCTGCTCGCCGCCTACGTGGAGGCGGCCGACCGGCCCACCTCGGTGCTGGTGCTCGGCGCGCCCCGGGACTTCTACTCCAACGGGATCCACCTCAACGTCATCGAGGGCGCGTCCTTCCCGGCGCTGGAGTCCTGGGAGAACATCAACGCGATGGACGACCTCGTCCACGCGGTCCTCACCACCACCGACAAGCTCACCGTCGCCGCACTGGCCGGGAACGCGGCGGCCGGCGGCCTGATGCTGGCGCTCGCCGCGGACGAGGTGTGGTGCCGGGAGTCGGCGGTGCTCAACCCGCACTACCGGCTGATGGGCCTGTACGGCTCCGAGTACTGGACGTACACCCTGCCCGCCCGGGTCGGCGCCGAGCGGGCCGAGCGGCTCACCACGGAGGCGCTGCCGGTCGGCGCCGAACAGGCCCGCCGGATCGGGCTGGTGGACCGCACCCGCGGCGGGGACGCCGCGGCCTTCCGTCGCTGGGTGGCCCGCGAGGCCGCCCGGCTCGGCGGCTCGCCCGAGCTCGCCGGGCGACTGGTGGAGAAGAAGCGCCGCCGGGCCGCCGACGAGGAGGCGAAGCCGCTGGCCGAGTACCGGGCGGAGGAACTGCGGCGGATGCACGCCAACTTCTACCGGGCCGGCGAGCCGTACCACGCGCTGCGGCGGGACTTCGTGCACAAGGTCTGCCCGGTGGCCACGCCGGCGCACCTGACCGGACTGCTCGGCCGTCCGGAGTAGCCGGGGTCATCGCGCGGCGGCGCCCGGCCGGGGTGGGGGACCCGGCCGGGCGCCGCCGCGCCGGGGGTTCAGCGCTGGGCGCCGACCCGGTTCAGCGGCCGCCGCTGCCGCGGCACCAGCGGGGCCGCCGGTCCGGCCAGCAGGGGCTGCGAGGAGGCGCGGCTGGGGGAGACCGCGAAGGCCAGCGAGCCGAAGAAGACGTAGCAGCCGAGCCCGACGCCCAGCGGGAAGATGAACTGGAGCGCCATCACCCCGCTCTGGACGGACTGCGCCGGGTCCAGTCGCACCGAGAGCGCCGCCATGCCGGTGTAGTGCATCGCGCAGACCGCCACGCCCATCACCGGCGCGGCCGCCAGGACGGCGAGCGTGCCGCGGATGTTCAGGGCGGCCCAGAGCGCCGCCGTCGCGGCGAACACCGCGATCCCGACGGAGAGTCCGACGGTGACGTGGTCGTAGCCGAGGTGGCCGGGCAGGACCATCGCCGCCATGCCCAGGTAGTGCATGGCGGCGACGCCGAGCCCGGTGGTCAGGCCGCCGGCCAGCAGCGACAGGACGGGCCTGCGGCTGTACCCGACGGTGAACAGCCCGACGCCGACGACGGCGACGGCGACCACGAGGCTGAGCACGGTGAGCCCGGGCCGGTAGCGGATCTCGACCCCGCTGACGGAGAAACCGAGCATCGCGATGAAGTGCATGGACCAGATGCCGGCCCCGAGCGAGCTGGAGGCGAAGAGCAGCCAGACCGCGCGGGTGCGGCCCTGCGAGACGAGGGCCCAACGGGCGCTGCGCAGCGCGACGAAGGCGCCCACGCAGGCGATGAAGTACGAGACCGCCGGTGTCACCCAGCCGTGGTCGGCATGGTGGATCTCACCCAAGAGAGCTCCCTGGAGGGATGAGGGGATGCGGGCGCCAGGGCTCGGGCGGAGGCGGTGGGCCGGAACGGGTCGGCCGGTGGAACGCGCGGGTGGGCGCGGGAGGACGAGGGCTCCGCCGTGGGGAGACCTGGGCGTGTGGTGCCCCTGACAACGGGGACAGTAGCCACTGCCCGGCGGCGGCACAATGTTCGGGGTTTTCGTGAAATCGCAGGTCAGGATGGGCCTTTACGCGGTCTGCATGATCTTGGCACCAAGCCCTGACACCGCCTGCGCACGGCCCCCGGGCCGGTTGGTGCGTTACTCCAGGGGGGCTAGCCCGAACGGGTGGCCGGCCGGGTCGATCAGCACCTTGAGCGTCCGGCCGTGCTGGTACGTCGGCTCGGTCGCGCCGAGCTCCAGCGCCTTCGCGGTGGCCTCGTCGAGGTCGTCCACGTAGAAGTCGAGGTGGAAGTGCTTGCTGCCGTCCGGCTCCGTCCACGGCTCCGGGCGGTAGTCGGTGACCCGGCCGAAGCCGAGCGGGCTGCCGCCCTCGGGGTTGTCCAGGATCGCGAAGTGCTCGTCCGAGTGCCGGGTCTCCCAGCCGAGCAGCTCGCCGTAGAACGCGGCCAGCGCGACCGGGTCGGCGCAGTCGATGGTGACCATGGCGAGCCGGGCGAAGCCGGTGTCGTTCTGCTCGGTGACGAGGTCGGACATGTGTGGTCGGCCCTTCTGGGAGTGGTGTCGGCCCTTGCGGAAGGGGGAGCGGGCACCCGGCGGCGCGTCGGATCGTGGCCTACGACCAGCATCGCACCGGGGCGATCTTCCGGCGCGGCGGTGCGTGCGGGAGAGGGCGGCGCGGGGCCGCCGGGTGGGGGGTGCCGCGGTGCGTGCGGCGGTGTCGGGAACCGGGGCCGCCGGGGCGGGCGGGGCGGGCGGGGCGGGCGGGAACCAATTTTCCTTAGCGAGAGTAATGAGATAGGCTAAGGACATGCCCGAGATGTCCGAGCAGGACCTCGCAGCGGTCAACCAGCTGCGGTCGTCCACGATGCGCCTCTCCCGTCGACTCAAACACCAGAGGGTGGAGGAGTCGCTGAGCCCCACCGAGATGGGGGTGCTGGGCACCCTCGCCCGGTGCGGGAAGGCCACACCGGGTGAGCTCGCCCGGAAGGAGCACGTGCAGCCCCCGTCGATGACCAGGATCGTCGCGATGCTGGAGGAGAAGGGGCTGGTGCGGCGCGAGCCGCACCCCGAGGACCGCCGCCAGGTGGTCGTCAGCAGCACCGAGCAGGCGGAGGCGATCCTCGCGGAGAGCCGCCGCCGGCGCAACGTCTGGCTCGCCGAGCTCGCCGAAGGGCTCGACGAGGAGGAATGGGCCGTCCTCCGCGAGGCCGCGCCCGTGCTCTACAAGCTCGCACACCTCTAGGCACACCCACTCCGGCGAGCCGGCCGGAAGAAGAAGGAGCACCGCATCACCGCAGGACCGACCACCGAAACCAGGAGCGCGACGGCCTTCGCCAGGGCCGCCGCGCCGCGAGGGGAGACCACCTTGACACCGCCGGCCGCAGCCAGCGCCGCCGCCGTCCGCACCGACGACGTGACCACCGACCCCACCGCGGCCGGTGCCGCGGCCGCCGACCTCCAGGCACCCGCCCCCACGGGGCTGCCCGGCAGCGGCGACGACGACCCCGACGAACGCACCGCGGCGGACGACCCCGCCGCTCCCGGCCGCAGCCACGCGGCCACGTCCCCCACCGGAGCCCGCTTCACCCGGCCCGGGGGGATGTTCTCCTCCCTGCGCGTCCGCAACTACCGCTACTACTTCGCCGGCCAGGTGGTGTCCAACACCGGCACCTGGATGCAGCGGATCGCCCAGGACTGGCTGGTGCTCAGCCTCACCGGCAGCCCGCTCGCCGTCGGCATCACCACCGCCATGCAGTTCCTGCCGATGCTGCTGCTCGGCCTGTTCGGCGGCGTGCTCGCCGACCGGATGCCCAAGCGCCGGCTGCTGGTCTACACCCAGGGCGCGATGGGCCTGCTCGCCGCCGGCCTGGCCGTCCTGACCATCGGCGGCGTCGTGACGCCGTACTACGTGTACGCCTTCGCGCTGCTGCTCGGCCTGGTCACCGTGGTCGACAACCCGACCCGGCAGGCCTTCGTCTCCGAGATGGTCGGCCCCAAGGACCTCTCCAACGCGGTCAGCCTGAACGCCGCCAACTTCCAGACCGCGCGCCTGGTCGGCCCCGCCGTGGCGGGCCTGCTGATCGCCGCGGTCGGCAGCGGCTGGGCGTTCGCCGTCAACGCGCTGTCCTTCGCCGCCGTGATCGGCGGGCTGCTCGCCATGCGCGAGTCCGAACTGCGCCCGACCGCGCCGATCGCGCGTGAGAAGGGGCAGTTGAAGGAGGGGCTGCGGTACGTGAAGGAGCGGCCAGAGCTGCTCTGGCCGATGGTCCTGGCCGGCTTCATCGGCACCTTCGGCTTCAACTTCCCGACGCTGCTCTCCGGTTTCGCCCACGACACCTTCAAGGTGGGCGCCGGGCAGTACGGCCTGCTGAACACCGCGATGGCGGTCGGTTCGCTGGCCGGCGCGCTGCTCGCGGCCCGCCGCGGCGCACCCCGGCTGCGCCGGCTGGTGGGGGCCGCGCTGGCCTTCGGCACGCTGGAGGTGGTCGCCGCGTTCGCGCCCGACTACTGGACCTTCGCGGTGCTGCTCACCCTGATCGGGGTGTTCGGGCTCAGCTTCAACACCTCCGTCAACTCCGCGCTGCAGCTGGGCACCGACCCGGCGATGCGCGGCCGGGTGATGGGGCTGCTGGTGCTGGTCTTCACCGGTGGCACGCCGATCGGCGCCCCGGTCGTCGGCTGGGTGACCGCCTCGTACGGGCCCCGGCTGGGCCTGCTGGCCTGCGGACTGGTGTCCGCGCTGGCCGCCGGCGTGGTCGGACTGGTGCTCGCCCGCAGCGCCGACCTGCGGCTGCGCCTCGACCTGCACCCGGGCCGCGGCGGGCGGGTGGTGGCCTTCGTGCCGCGCACCGGCACCACCAGCAAGTCCCAGCTGGCCGCCGCCTGCTGACGGGCCGCCGGGCCCCGGGGGAGTGCCCCCGGGGCCCCGCGGTCACAGCCGGATGGCGAGGACCTGGCCGGGCCAGACGCCGTCCCCCTGCGCGACCTCGAAGCCCTCGGTCTCGGTGAAGCCGAGCGCGCGGTAGCGGCCGACCAGCTTGCGGTCCGCGCCCGCGTAGCAGTCCACCCGCAGCAGGCCGAGGCCGCGCCGGCGGGCCTGCGCCACGGCGTCGGCGATCAGCGCGGCGCCGATCCCCGAGCCCTTGCGGCTGCGGTCGGTGACCAGGTTGCGGATGAACAGCTCGGGCTCGTCCGCCGGCGGGACGTGCGGCCCGCGCTCCTCGGAGAGCACGCAGGAGCCGACCGTGCGGCCCTCGCCGTCCACGGCGAGCCGGATCAGGAACGGCTCCGCGCCGTACCGGGCGACGTGCCCGGCCCGGGCCGGGACGGTGCTGAAGGGCTGGTCGCCCCACTGGCCGGTGCGGCCCTGGCCGGCCAGCCAGGCGACGGCGCCGTCGAGCAGGGCGAGCACGTCCGGGATGTCGTCGGGGCCGCCGGTGCGGATCGTCACGCCAAGGGAATCGGTCATGGGACGTTCTAACCCGGACGGCCTCCCGCGGGAAAGCGGGGGCGCGGCGGCGCGGGGGAGGATGGCGGCATGAGGCTGTTCGTGGCGGTGCACCCGCCGGACCGGGCGCTGCGGGGGCTCGCCGCCGCGGTCGAGCCGCTGCGAGGGCTGCCGGGGGCGGACCGGCTGCGCTGGACCGCCGTCGACGGGTGGCACCTGACCCTGGCGTTCCTCGGCGAGGTGGCGCCCGAGCGGGTGCCGGAGCTGGAGGCCGGCCTGGCCGGGGTCGCCGAGGTCCACCCGGTGCACCGGCTGCGGCTGTCCGGGGCGGGTCGGTTCGGCGACCGGGTGCTCTGGGTCGGGGTGGAGGGGCAGGCCAGGGCGCTGGGCCGGCTCGCGGAGGCCGTCTCCGGGGCTGTCGCCGAGGTGGCCGGGGCGGCCGGTGCCGAGGCCTTCCACCCGCACCTGACCCTGGCCCGGGCGGGCTCCTCGCGCGGCCACCGGCGGGCCGTCCAGCGGGTCACGGCGGCCGAGCTGGACGCCCTGGCGGCCGTGCTGGCCGACTACCGGGGGCCGGAGTGGGAGGCCGCCGAACTGCACCTGGTGCGCAGCGACCCGGACGGCGGCGGGGCGCGCTACACCACGCTGCGCTCCTGGCCGCTGGCGGACTGGTGCTGAACCGCCCCGCGGGCGGGCCCGGCGGCGCTCCGCGGGCCCGGCGGCGGGGGAGCGGACCGGCCTCGGCGTCCGGACGGGTGTGGGCCGGAGGTACCCTCGTTGACCGTGGATCCCAAGACTCGTATGCGTATCGTGACCGGCACCCTGGTGCTGCTGCTGGTCGTCGTGCTGATCAGCTCGCTGTCCGGCCGCTAGGGCGCCCCTGGACGCCCCCGGGGCCGCCCGGGGACGGCTGAGGGCCACCGCCCGCCGGGCGGTGGCCCTCAGCCGTGCGTGGAGCCCGTCAGAGCTGCTCGACCACGTGGTCGATGCAGGCGGTGAGCGCCTCGACGTCGGCCGGGTCGATGGCCGGGAACATCGCGATGCGCAGCTGGTTGCGGCCGAGCTTGCGGTACGGCTCGGTGTCCACGATGCCGTTGGCACGCAGTGCCTTGGCGACCGCGGCGGCGTCCACCGACTCGTCGAAGTCGATGGTGCCGACCACCTGGGAGCGCTCGGCCGGGTTGGCCACGAACGGGGTGGCGTAGGAGGACTTCTCGGCCCACGAGTACAGCCGGGACGAGGAGTCGGCCGTCCGGGCGACGGCCCAGTCCAGCCCGCCGTTGCCGTTCAGCCACTCCAGCTGGTCGGCCAGCAGGAACAGGGTGGCGATCGCCGGGGTGTTGTACGTCTGGTCCTTCGACGAGTTGTCGATGGCCGTCGGCAGGTCGAAGAACGGCGGGATGTAGCGGCCGGAGCCGGCGATCTCGGCGGCGCGCTCCAGGGCGGCCGGGGAGAACGCGGCCAGCCAGAGGCCGCCCTCGGAGGCGAAGGACTTCTGCGGCGCGAAGTAGTAGACGTCGGTCTCGGTGATGTCCACCGGCAGGCCGCCGGCGCCCGAGGTGGCGTCCACCAGGACGAGCGAGCCCTCGTCGGTGCCCACCGGGCGCTTGATCGGCATCGCGACGCCGGTCGAGGTCTCGTTGTGGGTGAGGCCGTAGACGTCCACGCCGGCCTCGGCGACCGGCAGCGGGTGGGTGCCCGGGGCGGTCTTGATCACGGTCGGCTCGGCGAGCCAGGGCGCGGCCTTCACCGAGGAGGCGAACTTGGAGGAGAACTCGCCGAAGTCCAGGTGCTGGGACTTCTCCCGCACCAGGCCGAAGGCGGCGATGTCCCAGAAGGCGGTGGAGCCGCCGTTGCCGAGGACGACCTGGTAGTCCTCGGGGAGCGAGAAGAGGCTGCTCACGCCCTCGCGCACGCGCTTGACCAGGTTCTTGACCGGGGCCTGGCGGTGGGAGGTGCCGAGCAGCGAGGTCTGGGTGGCGGCGAGGGCACTCAGGGCCTCGGGGCGCACCTTGGACGGTCCGCAGCCGAAACGGCCGTCTGCGGGCTTGATGTCAGCGGGGATCTGGATCTGAGCCACGCGCGCAGCCTACCGGCCGGGAACCGGCCCGGGGTACGGTCGTCCGCCTCCTGAGATTGTGATCTTCGCTGCCCCCCGACGTGCGGACAGCGGGCCCGGCGGAGGCCGGACCCGCTGTTCAGAGGCGGTGCGCAGGCGGTCGACCGGTGTGCGGCCGGTCGACTCAGTGGGCGATGGCGCCCCAGCCCTCGATCTCCTCGGGGCGGCGCGGGCCGGGGCCGATGTAGCGCGCGGCGGGGCGCACGAGCCGGCCCGTGCGCTTCTGCTCCAGGATGTGCGCCGACCAGCCGGCGGTGCGCGCGCAGGTGAACATCGAGGTGAACATGTGCGCCGGGACCTCGGCGAAGTCCAGCATGATGGCGGCCCAGAACTCGACGTTGGTGGCCAGCACGCGGTCCGGGCGGCGGTTGTGCAGCTCCTCCAGCGCGGCCTTCTCCAGCGCCTCGGCGACCTCGAAGCGCGGCGCGCCGAGCTCCTTGGCGGTGCGGCGCAGCACGCGGGCGCGCGGGTCCTCGGCGCGGTAGACGCGGTGGCCGAAGCCCATCAGGCGCTCGCCGCGGTCCAGCGCGTTCTTGACCCAGGCGGTGGCGTCGCCGGTGCGCTCGATCTCCTCGATCATGCCGAGCACGCGGGACGGCGCACCGCCGTGCAGCGGGCCGGACATCGCGCCGACCGCACCGGACAGGGCGGCCGCGACGTCGGCGCCGGTGGAGGCGATGACGCGGGCGGTGAAGGTGGAGGCGTTCATGCCGTGCTCGGCGGCGGACGTCCAGTAGGCGTCGATGGCCTTGACGTGCTTCGGGTCCGGCTCGCCCCGCCAGCGGATCATGAAGCGCTCGACGACCGTCTCGGCCTTGTCGATCTCGCTCTGCGGGACCATCGGCAGGCCCTGGCCGCGGGCCGACTGGGCCACGTAGGACAGTGCCATCACGGCGGCCCGGGCGAGGTCGTCGCGGGCCTGCTCGGCGGAGATGTCCAGCAGCGGCTTGAGGCCCCAGACCGGGGCGAGCATGGCGAGCGCGGACTGCACGTCGACCCGGATGTCACCGGAGTGGACGGGGATCGGGAAGGGCTCGGCGGCCGGCAGGCCGGGGTTGAACTTGCCGTCCACCAGCAGGCCCCAGACGTGGCCGAAGGAGACGTGACCCACCAGGTCGTCGATGTCGACACCGCGGTACCGCAGGGCGCCGCCTTCACGGTCGGGTTCGGCGATCTCGCTCTCGAACGCGACGACTCCCTCAAGTCCGGGTACGAAGTCGGACATGCGACGGCTCCTTCAGTTCTGCGATCGGCGCTCCGCCGTGGTGGGGCGGGCACGCCAGTGACCGAATGGTGGTTGGCACTCGGTGCCAGAGTGACAGGCACGGGGTGCATTGCGCCATACACCACCGCGGTGATGTTGCCCATGGGCCCGCTTGACTTTTCCGCCGAGGGTCGGTCGTGCCCGGGAAATCTCCGGAGCCAAACGTCTGGTTCCGGACAATTCACCGTACGACGGGCGGTCAAGCGGTGGCGAGACACCTTATCTCCCACCGCGGTTTGTCCGGAGGTAGCGGTGCCGGTTGCTTGTCGTACGGGATGATGTTGACGTGCAGACCCCGGAACGCGCCCAGTCGACGCCCCAGAGCCCCGCCACCCGGATCCTGGCCGACGAGGCCCGCCCCGGCCCGGACCTCACCGTGATGCGCAAGCACTACACCCACGAGGGCCTGGTCGAGGAGCAGCTCGCGCCAGAGCCGATCGGCCAGTTCACCCGCTGGTTCCACGAGGCCGACGACGCCGGACTGGTCGAGCCCAACGCCATGGTGCTCTCCACCGCCGACGCCGCGGGGCGGCCCAGCTCGCGCACCGTCCTGCTCAAGGGGTACGACCTGCGCGGCTTCGTGTTCTTCACCAACTACGGCTCCCGCAAGGGCGCCGAGCTCGCCGCCAACCCGCACGCCGCACTGCTCTTCCCGTGGGTCGCGCTGGCCCGCCAGGTGATCGTCCAGGGCCGGGTGGAGAAGGTCGGGCGGGACGAGACCGCCGCCTACTTCCGCACCCGGCCGCACGGCTCCCAGCTCGGCGCCTGGGCCAGCGAGCAGTCCAGCCCGGTCGGCAGCCGCGAGGTCCTCGAACAGCGCTACGCCGAACTGGAGCGCCGCTACCCGGAGGGCGAGGGCGTGCCGGTGCCGCCGTTCTGGGGCGGATACCGGGTGGTGCCGGAGAGCGTCGAGTTCTGGCAGGGCCGGGAGAACCGGCTGCACGACAGACTGCGCTACCTCGCCGAGCCGACGGCCCCCACCGGGTGGCGGGTCGAGCGGCTCTGCCCGTAGGGCGACCTCCCGGTCCGTCGGCGCCCCGGCCCGTCCGGCCCATCCCGCATCCCGCATCTTGCATCCCGCATCCCGGCGCCCGGCCCGTCCGGCGCTCCCGGCGCGCGGCGTCACCACGGAACTGATGACCCGTCATGCCCGATGTGTAACAATGTGCTGCCCGTCGCGCGGTGCCCGGGTCGAGGCTCTTCCGGCCGGCAGCCCGCTGTGCCGGCACGATCGAGTGAGGGACTGATGGGCGTCACCGGTACGGAAACCGCCGCTGGACTCGGCTCGGACCTGGTCGACGTCGCCGCCCTGCCGCTCGACGAACTCGACGCCCTGCCCGAGACCGTCCTCGGCGACCTGCTGCGCCGGGTGGTCGCGGACGCCCTGACCCCCGGCGCCGAGCCGCTCGCCGCCTTCCAGTCGGCCCTCGACCGCTGACCCGACCGGCGGCTGACCGTCGGTTAAACCCCAGGTGGCCCGCGGAGTTCGACAACTTCCCGCGAGGTTGGTGGAGTTCACGACATGCTGGGTATCAAACCAGCGCCGTCGAGGCACCGTCGGGCCCGGGGGGAAAAGGTGTCGGAGCATCAGCAGGACCAGCGGAAGCCCTACTTCTTCTTCAGCTACGCGCGTCGCGACTACGAGGCCGAGGACGCCTTCGTCGACCAGTTCTTCAACGACCTGAGGGACGAACTCGGCCGGATCGAGTCGGCCGCCCGGGCCGACGAGATCGCCTACCGCGACACCGAACAGCTGCGCCTCGGCGACGAGTGGGCCCAGCAGCTGGCCCGGATGCTCGGCCGCAGCCGGACCATGGTCGCGCTCTACTCCCCCGCCTACTTCGCCAGCCTCTACTGCGGCAAGGAGTGGACCGCCTTCCGCGGCAGGGTCCGGCGCCACCAGGAGGAGCACGGCGAGCTGATCCCGGCCCTCGTCCCGGTGCTCTGGGAGCCCGTCGCGCCCGGGGAGCTGGCCGAGGAGGTCACCAAGATCCAGTGGGCCCAGCCGGACATGGGCGAGGCCTACGCCCGCTACGGGCTGCGCGCCCTGCTGCGCACCGGGCCGCAGGGCGACGCCTACCTCCAGGTCGTCCGGGTGGTCGCCGAACGCGTCCGGGCCGCGGCCGCGCGGCGGCTCACCGAACTCGCCGACTTCGACCTCGGCGCCGTGCGCGGCTACTTCCCCGGGCCCGCCCCCATCGAGCCGGCGCCCAGCCCCGGGATGGTCCGGCTCTTCATCGCCGCCGGCCAGGCCTCCGACGCCGCCGCGGGCGGCTCGTACGCCGGCGGCTGGTACGGGGCCAAGCCCTGGCACTGGGCGCCCTACCACCCGCCCGTCCGGCCCTCCCTGGCCGCTCGCGCCCAGCAGGTGATCACCGCGGCCGGGCACACCACCACCCTGGAGGAGATCGGCGCCGGCCTCGGCGAGCAGCTCGACCAGGCCCGTGAGGACAGCCAGGTCAGCGTCCTGCTGGTGGACCCGTGGGTGGCCGCCGCCGACCGCTACCGCTCCGCGCTGCGCGAGTACGACGACCACAACCACCCGGTCACCGGCGTGATGGTCCCCGACGGCAGCGGCGACCCGGGCGACGGGCCGGAGCACGACGCGCTGTGGGCCGGCGTGCGCGGCGTGTTCCGCCGCAACTGGCTGCGCCGGAGCGACCCGGAGCACTTGTTCCGGGTCAAAGTGAACCGGGAGAGTTTCGACACCGACCTCACCATCATGGTGACGGTCGCCCAGAACAAGCTCATGGACGACAACTTCGATTGGGAGGACGATGGCGGCGGAGCCGCGTTCGGCCTCGGCCCCGACGGCGGGAGCGGCCCGGCGATGCCCGGGCTGTCCGCCCCGCCCGCCCCGCGGGGCCCGCGCCACGACCCGATCGCCCGACCCGACCCGCTCCCGGGCCGGGACGACGTGCCCAGACCGCGCCGCAACCAGGACGAGGCGGAGCCGCTGAGGGGAGACCAGGACGATGATCACTGAGCCCGGTGCAGAGCGGGAGCGCGGCGGACCGGGATCGGTCGTCACGTTCTACTCCTTCAAGGGCGGCACCGGCCGGACCATGGCCCTGGCCAACGTCGGCTGGATCCTCGCCAGCCGGGGCCTGCGGGTGCTGGTCGTCGACTGGGACCTGGAGGCGCCCGGCCTCCACCGCTACTACCACCCGCTGCTGGTCGACCCCGAACTGCACTCAACCGAGGGCCTGATCGACCTGCTGCGCTCCTACGTCCGGCAGGCCCTGCCCTCCGCCCTCGGACCGACCGGCCTGCCCCCGGCGGCCTGGCTGGACGAACCCGGCCGGCTGGACGGCTACATCTGCGGCCTCGCCCTCGACCTGCCCCCGGGCGGGCGGCTCGACTTCCTGCCCGCAGGCCGGCAGAACGCCGCCTACGCCGCCGCCGTCACCAGCTTCAACTGGCGCAGCTTCTACCACGGCCGGGACATCCGCGGCGGCGAGTTCCTGCGCGAACTGCGCGAACGCTGGGCGCGCGGCTACGACTACGTGCTCATCGACAGCCGCACCGGCGTCAGCGACACCTCCGGCATCTGCACCGTCCTGATGCCCGACACCGTCGTCGACTGCTTCACCTTCAGCGCCCAGAACATCCGCGGCGGCGTCGACGCCGCCCGCGCCATCGCCGAGGCCGAGGAACGGGCCATCCGGGTCCTGCCGGTGCCGATGCGGGTCGAGGACGCCGAGCAGGAGCGCCTGGAGGCCGGCCGCGACTACGCCCGGGAGTCCTTCGCGCCCTACCTCGGCCGCTGGCTGAGCGCCGACCGGCGGGCCGGCTACTGGGCCGACGTCGAGGTGCCGTACAAGCCCTTCTACGCCTACGAGGAGGTGCCCGCCACCGTCGCCGACCGCCCGCAGGAGGCCCGCAGCCTGCTCAACGCCTTCGAACGGCTGGCCGGGTGGATCACCGACGGGCGGGTCCGCACCCTGCGACCGCTCACCTCCGAGACCCGCCGCCGGCTCTACGGCTCCTACCTGCGCTCCGCCCGCGCGGTGCCCCGCCAGGTGTTCGTCAGCTACGCGCCCGAGGACCGGATGTGGGCCGAGTGGGCGGCCGGCACCCTCACCCGCTTCGGCTACCAGGCCTCGCTGCACAACGCGGCCGATCCGTACACCGGCAACCGGCCGCCGGAGGTCACCGGGCCGCTCGACGGCCAGGGCCGGCTGCTCGCCCTGCTCTCGCCCGAGTACACCGCGCTCGCCCGCGCCACCGAGGTCTGGCAGCTGCTGAACGGACGCGAACTCGCCTCCGGCTCACCGGCGCTGGTCGCCCTGCGACTGCAGGACTCGGACGAGCCGGTGCCCCGCCCGTTCGTCGGCCAGGCCGCGCCCGACCTGGTCCGCTCCTCGGCCGTGGCCGCCGAGTCCCAGCTCTACGGCGAGCTCGGCCCGCCCCCCGGCGGCACCCGCCAGGGCGACTCCGACAGCGGTGAGTTCGCCGCCCCCGCCCGCTTCCCCGGGACCGCCCCGCAGGTCCAGGAGGCGCCTTCGCGCAACGCCTCCTTCATCGGCCGCGGCAAGCTGCTCGAACTCCTCCGCAACCGCTTCACCGGCGGCCCCGCCGCGGTGCTCAGCCAGGTCCTCTACGGCTTCGGCGGCGCCGGCAAGTCGCAGATCGCCGCGGAGTACGCGCACCGCTTCAAGGCCGCCTACGACGTGGTCTGGTGGGTGCCCGCCGAGGAGCCCGCCAACATCCCGCAGAAGCTCGCCGAACTCGCCCCCCGGCTCGGCGTGCCGAGCAGCGACGACGTCGCCCACACCGCGGCGGCGGTGCTCGACGCGCTGCGCCGCGGCCACCCCTACCGGCGCTGGCTGCTCGTCTTCGACAACGCCGGCACCCCGGAGGAGCTCGCGCCCTGGCAGCCGGCCGGTTCCTCCGGCGGGCACGTGCTGATCACCTCCCGCAACCAGGGCTGGGCCCGGCACGCCGGTCTCGTCGAGGTCGACGTCTTCCTCCGGGAGGAGAGCGTCCGGCTGCTGCGCCGCTTCAACGGCGGCCTCTCCCCGGAGGACGCCGACCAGGTCGCGCAGCGGCTCGGCGACCTGCCGCTCGCCGTCGGCCAGGCCGCGGTCTGGCTCCAGGAGACGTCGATGCCGATCGCCACCTACCTGGAACTGCTCGACGAAGAGCTCACCGAGATGCTCGAACGCACCCGGCTGCGCACCGCCGACTACCCGCACTCCGCCGCCGCGACCTGGCGCATCTCGGTCGAGGAACTGCGCCGGATGAACGCCCCGGCCGCCCAGATCCTGGAGATCTGCGCCTTCTTCGGGCCCGACGCCATCCCGATGCGGCTGCTCTACAGCCGGGCCGTCACCCGGGCCCTGCGGCTGCCCCCGCGCGCGCCCCGCGACAAGCTCGCGATCGGCGAGTTCCTGCGCGCCATCAACCGGTTCGGGCTCGCCCGCACCGACCAGGGCAGCGAGACCATCACCGTGCACCGGCTGGTCCAGGCGGTGCTCCGGGACCAGGTCGAGGAGGAGCGCCGGGCCGAACTGCGCGCCGTCGTGCACGCCGCGCTGGCCACCGCCAACCCCGGCGACCCGGACGTCCCCGCCAACTGGTCCGAGTACGCCGAACTCCTGCCCCACCTCTGGCCGTCCGGCGCCGTCGACAGCGCCGACGAGGACGTCCGGCAGTGGATCATCGACTCGGTCCGCTACCAGTGGAAGCGCAGCCTGCACGAGTCCGGCCGGGAGCTCGCCGAACGCACCCTCGAGCACTGGCGCCGGGACGGCTACGGCGGCCCCGGCTTCGACGCCGACAACGACGCCCAGACCCTCATGCTGCGGACCCAGCTGAGCAACATCCGCCGCTCCCAGGGTGCCCTCCAGGAGGCGTACGAGATGGACCGCGACATCCTGGAGCGGTTCACCGCCACCCTCGGCCCCGAGCACTCGCACACCCTCGCCGTCGCCAACAGCCTCGGCGCCGACCTGCGCTTCCTCGGCCGCTACGACGAGGCCCGGGCGCTGGACCGGCGCACCCTGGACGCCGCCCGGCGCACCCTCGGCCCGGACCACCCGCGCACCCTGATGATCACCAACAACCTGGCCGTCTCCGACTACCTGGCCGGCGACCGCCGGGCCGCCCTCGAACGCCACCGCAGCAACTACCTCCAGCAGCGCGACGCCCTCGGCGCGCACAGCCTCTACGCCCTCTCCTCGGCCAGCAACTACGCCCGCGACCTGCGCGAGACCGGCCGGCTCCGGGAGGCGCTGGACCTGCTGGAGGAGACCGTCCGGATCTACCAGCAGACCATCGGCGACGCCCACACCGACACCCTGCGCGCCCGCAAGAACCTCGCGGTGGCACTGCGCCGGGCCGGCCGCTACAACGAGGCCCTGGAGATCGACGAGGACATCTACCAGCGCTACCTGGACATCAACGGCGCCGAACACCCCGACACCCTCGCCGCCGCCACCAACCTGGCCAGCGACCTCAACGCCCTCGGCGACACCGACCGGGCCATCCCGCTCGCCGAACGGGCCCTCGCCCGCTACCGCGACTACCTGGGCGAGAACCACCCGGTGACGCTCGCCGGCGCCAACAACCTCTCGGTCTACCTGCGGCTGGCCGGCCGGGCCACCGAGGCCCGCGAGCTGTCCGGGCGGACCCTGGCGCAGTTCCGCACCGTCCTCGGCGACCACCACCTCTACATCCCGATCGCGATGATGAACCACGCCAACGACCTCGCCCTGGCCGGGGAGACCGAGGCGGCCCTCGCCGTGGAGCAGGAGGCGGCACCGCTGATGACGGCGACCCTCGGCCCCGACCACTACGACTCCATCGGGATCAACTCCAACCTCTCGTTGTCCCTGGCCGCGGTCGGGCTGACCGAACGGGCCGCCGAGCTGCGCGCGGACTGCATCCGCCGGGCCCGGGTGACCCTCGGGGAGGAGCACCCGACGACGGTGGCGGTGAAGGCCGGGCACCGGCTCGACTCCGACGTCGAACCCCCGCACGTGTGACGGCCGGTCCGGTGCCGGGGGCCCGGCGCCGGGCCCCCTCGTGCGGATCCCCGCCGGATCCGGCGAATCCGGGGGAGAGGACCTAGGCTCACCCGCATGGTGCCGTTCCGGCAGTTCCTGCTGAAGATCCACAGCCGGTGCAACCTGGCCTGCGACTACTGCTACATGTACGAGGCCGCGGACCAGGGTTGGCGCGACCGGCCGCGGCGGATGGCGCTGCCGACGGTCCGCCGGACCGCCCGGCGGATCGCCGAGCACGCGGCCGAGCACGGGCTCGACGAGGTCGCCGTGGTGCTGCACGGCGGCGAGCCGCTGCTCGTCGGCGCGGGCCACCTGGACGCCCTGCTGGGGGAGTTGGCCGCGGCCGGGCCGCGGATCCGGTTCAGCCTACAGACCAACGGGCTGCGGCTGCTGGACGAGCCCGCGCTGCTCGACGTGCTGCACCGGTACCGGGTCGCGGTCGGGGTGTCGCTCGACGGCACCCGGGCCGACCACGACCGGCACCGGCTGCTGCCCTCCGGCCGGGGCAGCTGGGACCGCACGGCCGAGGCGGTGCGGCTGCTCGGCTCGGCCGAGCACCGGGAGCTGTTCGCCGGACTGCTCTGCGTCGTCGACCTGCGGGCCGACCCGGTGGCCACCTACGAGGCGCTGCTGGAGTTCGCGCCGCCCCGGCTCGACCTGCTGCTGCCGCACGCGACCTGGGCCGCCCAGCCGGCCGGGGTGCGGCGGGAGCCGCCCTCCGCGCCGCCCTCCGGTACGGAGCCCGCGCCCTACGGGGAGTGGCTGATCGCGGCCTTCGACCGCTGGTACGGCGCCCCCCGGCGGGAGACCGGCGTGCGGCTGTTCGAGGAACTGGCCGTGCTGCTGCTCGGCGGCCGGGCGGCCAGCGAGGCGGTCGGCCTGGCGCCGGTCGACCTCGTCGTGGTCGAGGCGGACGGCACGATCGAGCAGGCGGACAGCCTCAAGGTGGCCTTCGACGGGGCCGCCGGGACGGGCCTGGACGTCCGGCGGCACGGCTTCACCGAGGCGGCGGCGCACCCGGCGTTCCGGGCCCGTCAGCGGGGGCTCGCCGGGCTCGGCCCGGTCTGCGCCGGCTGCCCGCTGGCCCGGGTCTGCGGCGGGGGGCTCTACGCGCACCGGTACGCGGCCGGGGGCGGCGGCGGTGCGGGCGGGGGCGGCGGCGCGGGCGGTGCGGCAGTGGGCGTCGGAGGGGGTGCGGCAGGGGGCGCCGGCGGGGGCTTCACTCACCCGTCCGTGTACTGCGCGGACCTGGACCGGCTGATCCGCCACATCGCGGGGAGACTGCGGGCGGACCTGGCCGGAGCGGCCGGGGCGAGGGCCCGACGGGCCCAGCGGGCCCAGCGGACCCAGCAGACCTAGCGGAAGGACGACCGGTGGCGGGTACGGACGAGGCGGTGGCGGCCGGAGTGCCGGGCGCGCGCGGGGCGGACGGGCTGCCCCGCCACGGGCTGGACCGGGCGACGTTCCGGGCGATCGCGGCCGCCCGCGGCGGAGCGGAGGCCGTCCGACCGCTGCGTGCCGGGCAGTTGAGCAAGCGGGCACTGCTGCTGCTGGCGCTGCGGCGGGCCGCTCCGGACGACGAGGGCTACCGCGCGGCGTACGGCGAGGTGCGGGAGCTGCAGCGGGCCGACCGGGCGCGGTGGGAGGAGGTGCTGCTGCGGCCCGAGTTGGACGCCTGGGCGGCGGACTGCCTGCGCGGCCTAGCCGCCGGGGAACGCGTTCCGCTGGACGGGCTGGCCGCGTTCCTCCGGGCCGGGTCGGGCCCCGCGCTCGCGCTGGAGTGCGACGGGCTGGGCTGGAGCCCGGTGATCGACCACGCCGGGCCGCGCCGGGTGGACTACGGGCGGCCGCCGGCCGGTCCGCTCGGAGCGGCGGAACTCGCTCTCTGGGAGGATCAGTTGGAACGGGCCTGGCGGATCCTGGTGCGCCGGCACCCCGGGTACGCGCGGGCCGTCGCGGCCTGCGTGGGGGTGATCGTGCCGTTGCGCCCGGCCCCGGGCGGGGCGGCGGTCAGTGCCGCCGCCCGGCGGGCCTACGGCGGGGTGGCGGCCTCGCTGCCGGGCGATCCGGTGCTGCTGGCGCTGGCCCTGGTGCACGAGTTCCTGCACGTCCAACTCGGTGCCCTGCTCGACCTGGTGCCGCTGCACCGGCCCAACGGCGCGGCCGTCTACCACGCCCCCTGGCGGCCCGACCTGCGCCCGGTCGGCGCGCTGCTGCAGGGGACGTACGCCCACCTGGGGGTCGCGGACTTCTGGTGCGCCGAGGCGGGCTCGGGGGAGGGCGACCGGGCCCGGGCGCGGCGGGAGTTCGACTGCTGGCGGGCGCACACCGTCGCGGCCGCGGGTACGCTCCTGGGGAGTGGTGAACTGACGCCCGACGGAACGGAGTTCACGGCCGAGCTGGCGCGGGCGGCGGGTGCCCTGGGGGTCGCCGGCTGAGCCCGGGCGGGCGGCGGGCCCGGGCGGGGCGGCCGCGGTGCCGGCGGCGGGTGTCGCGGCCGCGGTGGTGGCCGTGGGTGGTGGTCGCCCGCCCGGGGCGTGCGCCGGTCGCTCCGCGGCGGCGGTGCGGGGTGGCGGGCCGGCCTGGCGGACGCGCTTCGGCGCGCGCCAGGGCGAAGCGCGCGACCGCTGAACGGGTGAATTTTTGGGGTTGTGGAGGCTCCCGCAGGGCGCGGAGCGGCAGGGGAAGCGAAGTTGAGACCTCGATGCGCCGTCTTCGGGTGCGCCGGAGCCTTATCGTGGTGCCACTCAATCTTGGGTGGTTTCTCTTCCCACCCTCGGCCGTGCCTAACCGTGCATAAGGAAACGAATATGACAGCGGTAACCAGCACCCTGCCGGCCGGCAACCTGACTGACCCTCAGGAAGCCCCGGAGCGCCTCTCCCTCGCTGATCTGGCCGCACTGGGCGCGGAGGAGATTGCCGACCAGCTGCGCCGCGCGCTCCCCGGCGCGGACTCCGGTCTCGTACCGGTCGCGGCCTTCAACTCGTCGATCTGACCTGCTCCGTAGACCCGAACGGGATCCCAGACCGAGCTTCGACCGAACCAGATCCATGACGACGCGAATTCCGCTGCCCCTCACGCAATTCGTGATCAAGATGCACAGCCGGTGCGACCTCGCATGCGACCACTGCTACGTCTACGAGCACGCCGACAGCAGCTGGCGCAGCCGACCCAAGGTCGTCGGTGACGAGATCCTGGCCAAGGCCGCCGAACGCATCGGCGAGCACGCGGCCACCCACCGGCTGCCCGTCGTCCGGGTCGTCCTGCACGGGGGAGAGCCCCTGCTCGCCGGCCCGGAACGGCTCCGCCGTGCCGTCACGACGCTCCGCTCGGCGCTCCCGCCCGGATGCGTCCTCGACGCCCGCATCCACACCAACGGCGTGCTGCTCAGCCGCGCCTTCTGCGACCTGTTCGCCGAGACGGGCGTCAAGGTCGGCATCTCCCTGGACGGCGACAAGGCCGCCAACGACCGCCACCGGCGCTTCGCCGACGGGCGCAGCAGCCACCCGCAGGTCCTGCGGGCCGTCGCGCTGCTGCGCGAACCCGCCTACCGGCACCTCTACGCCGGGCTGCTGTGCACCGTCGACGTGGAGAACGACCCGGTCGCCGTGTACGGCGCGCTGGCCGTACTGGAACCCCCCGCGGTCGACTTCCTGCTCCCGCACGCGACCTGGGACGAGCCGCCGAAACGTCCCGCCGCCCTGGGGGGGACCCCGTACGCCGACTGGCTGCTCGCCGTCCACAGGCTGTGGGAAACCGGCGGCCGGCCCTTCGCCGTGCGCACCTTCGAATCCGTCCACCGCACCCGGCGCGGCCTCTCCAGCCTCACCGAGTCCCTCGGGCTGGAACCCTCCGACCTGGCCGTCCTGGAGACGGACGGGACCTTCGAGCAGGCCGACAGCCTGAAGACCGCCTACGACGGCGCGCCCGCCACCGGCCTCAACGTCTTCGAGCACAGCCTCGACGACCTCGCCCGGCACCCCGGCATCGCCGCCCGCCAGTCCGGCCTCGCCGGGCTCGCCGCACAGTGCCGCGCCTGCCCCGTCGTGCGCTCCTGCGGAGGCGGTCTGTACGCCCACCGCTACCGGAGCGACGATGAGGGGGGCGGCTTCGACCATCCCTCCGTCTACTGCGGGGACCTCATGACCCTGATCAACGGCATCTCGGCCCACGGCGCTCCGGCGGCGGTGCCGGCGCAGAGCGGCGAACCCGTGCTGCCGACCGCGCTCACCCCGCCGCAACTCGACGAACTCGCCCGGGGGTACGGCGGCGCGGACACCGTGCGCGCCCTCACCCGCTCCCAACTCGCCCTCACCCGGGCCATGCTGGCCGCCGCCTGGGACGCCTCCGGGCATTCCCGGGGCGAGGCGTGGTCCCTGCTCGCCGCCCTCGACACGGCCGCCCCGGCCGCCGTCGACGCCGTCCTCGCCCACCCGTACGCCCGCGCCTGGGCCGCCCGCCGGCTCGCCGGGGACCTCGGCACCGACCTCGGACCGCTCGCCGCCCTCGCCGCGGCCGCCGCCGTGCGGGCCGGCCGCGGGGACTCCGTCGCCGTACCGGTGCGCGACGGGTGGCTGCACCTGCCGACCCTCGGACGGATCGCGCTGCCCGCCGGGGAGGCGGTCGTCACCGGCACGGCCGAGGGCCTCACCGTGCGGGCGGCCGACGGCACGGTGCGCACGGTGCTGGACGAACCGCTGCGGACCGTCCGGCTCGCCGGGGGGTGGACCGTCCGGCTGGAGGACGTCGACCCGCTGCGGGACAGCCACGACCACCCCGTGTCCGGCCGCCTCACCGACGCCGAACTGCTCGACTGGACGGGCGCCCTGCGCGAGGCCTGGGAGCTGCTCGGCCGGGACCTGCCCGGCTACGCGGACGGCGTCCGGGCCGGCCTCGGCACCGTCACCCCGCTGCGCCCCGGCCCGGCCGGACGGGACGTCAGCTCGGCCGCCCGCCAGGCCTTCGGTGCCGTCGCCATCGCCCGGCCCGCCACCGCACCCACCCTCGCCCTGCTGCTCGCCCACGAGTTCCAGCACGTGAAACTCGGCGCCGTCCTCGACGTGCTGGACCTGTTCGACCGCGGCGACGCTACGCTCTACCTCGCCCCCTGGCGGCCCGACCCCCGGCCGCTCGAAGGGCTCTTCCAAGGCACCTACGCCCACCTGGCCGTCACCGAGTACTGGGGAACCCGCGCACTCGCGTACGACGGTCTGCCGGGCGAGGCCGCCGACCGGGCGCGGCGCGAGTTCGCGCTCTGGCGGCGGTACACCGCCGAAGCCGTCGAGCGGCTGGCCGGCTCCGGATCGCTGACCGCGGCCGGCTCGCGGTTCGCCGACGGCATGCGCGAGACCGTCACCCCGTGGCTCGCCGTGCCGCTGCCCGCCGCCGCCGAACGGGCCGCCGACCGCGCCCGGCGGGAACGCGCCGCCACCTGACCACATCAGCCCGCCTCGGGACACCCTCACCCGGGGCCCAACCCCGGGGAACCGTCATCCTGACCGAATCCCGCGCCGGCAGCGTCGCCGCCGCGCTCTCCCGCCGGAAACTCGTCCACGACCTCGTCCGGCTCGGCGTCCGCCCGGGCACGGTGCTGCACGTCCAGGCCTCCCTGCGGGCCCTCGGCCCGGTGGACGGGGGCGCCGACACCGTGGTGGACGCCCTGCTCGACGTGCTCGGCGACCGGGGCACCCTGGTCGCCTACACCGCCACGCCCGAGAACTCCGCCACCTCGCGGATCCACAAGGCCGCCACCGCCGGTCTCTCCCCGGCCGAGGTGACCGCCTACCAGGCCCGGATGCCGCCCTTCGACCCCGACGCCACGCCCTGCTCGACGACCATGGGGGCCCTCTCCGAGACCGTCCGCACCCGCCCGGGCGCGCTGCGCAGCAGCCACCCGCAGACCTCCTGGGCCGCCCTCGGGCGGCACGCCCGCGAGATCACCCACGACCACCCCCTCACCTCCCACCTGGGCCCCGCGTCCCCCCTCGGGCGCCTCTACGACCTCGACGCGCGGGTGCTGATGCTCGGCGTCCCGATGTCCCGCTTCACCGCCTTCCACCTCGCCGACCAGCGGATGCCGGACGTCCCGCTGCGCGAGTACCACTGCGCGGGCCCGGACGGCTGGATCACCTTCAAGGCCCCCGACCTGGACGACCTCCACTTCGGCTCCCTGGGTGAACGTTTCCTCGCGGAGGCCCGGCAGGTCACCACCGGCCGCATCGGCGGCGCCGACTGCCGCCTCGTCCCGGTCCGCGAGGCCGTCGACCTCGCCGAACACCTCCTCCGCCGGCACCGCTAGGCGGCACGCCCGTCCGGGCCTGCCCCCGTCCGCCCGTCCGCCCGTGCGCAGGAAGTCGGTCCGGCCGACTTCTTGCGCGCCCGCGATCGTCGGGCATGTCCATGTCGTCGGACCGGGCCCCGCCCGCGGGCCCGGCGGGCCCGGGACGTAGGATCCGCAGGGTTGGTCACTCCACGAAGGGTTCGGCGTGAGCGTCAAGCGGGTTGCTGTTGCGGGTGTCGTCGTGGTCGCGCTGGGTGCGGTCGCCGCGTGCGGGGGAGGCGACACGGCGGGGAGTGCGGCGAGCGCCAGTCCGAGCGCGAGCGCGAGCGCGGAGCGGCTGGAGTCGGCGACCGGCGGGACGATCCTGGAGAAGGCGCACAACGAGTTCGCCCGGGCGAAGTCGGTGAAGATCACCGGGAGTTCGGTGGAAGGGGGCCAGAAGGTCACCTTCACGGCGTCGGCCGCGGCCAACGGCGACTGCGCGGGGACGTTCGACTTCGGGGCGGACGGCAAGGCCGAGATCCTGCGGACCGCGGGACAGACCCTGGTCAAGGAGGACGCCGCACTGCTCGCCAAGCTGGCCGGCGCCGCCGCGGCGGAGCTGGGCAAGGGCCGGTGGATCCGGGCCAAAGCGGGCGACGACCTGTCCGTCGTCGGGTCCTTCTGCGACCTGAAGGGCACTCCGGTGTTCGGCGACGGCGACTGGTACAAGCTGGTCAACTCGGACGGCGCCCAGACGGTGAACGGGCAGAAGACGGTGGCGATCTTCTCGGGCTCGCAGGACGGCGGAAGCTACCGGGGGTACGTCGCCGTGGAGGGCCCGGCGCGACCGGTCCGGGTCGAGTCGATGCGCCTGGAGGGGGCCACGGACGGCGTGACGATGGACTTCTCCGACTACGACGCGCCCGTCACCGTCACGATGCCGCCCGCCGACCAGATCATCGACTTGTCGACGATCAAGAAGTCCTAGCGCGACCGCGGCCGACCGCACGTCGGACCGCCATCGTTTCGGTCATGTCAATTCGTGCGAGTCGTTGTGCTATTCCCCTGGGGCGTCAGTCGTTCCTACACTGAAGCCCCGCGCACGGGGGCTGCGGGAACCAGGTTGCCGACGGGCCCGGGGGAGGCGCGTGTGAACGACCGTGGCTGGGACGAGGACGACGCCCGGCCGTACTTCTTCCTCTCCTACGCGCACACCCCGAAGGCCGGCGCCCGCGGGGCCGGCGACCCGAACCACTGGGTGCGCCAGCTGTACCGGGACCTCTGCGAGGCGGTCCTGCAGCTGACCACGGTGCCGGCCGGGGTGCCCGTCGGCTTCATGGACGAGTCCATGCACCAGGGCGAGTTGTGGGCCGAGCGGCTGGCCGACGAGCTGGCGACCTGCCGGGTCTTCGTGCCGCTGTACTCGCCGCGGTACTTCAACAGCGTCCCGTGCGGCCAGGAGTGGCACGCCTTCACCCGCCGCCCGGTGTACCCGGCGACGATGGACTCGGAGCGCACCAGTGGCATCGTGCCGGTGCTCTGGGCGCCGATGAGCCGCTACCGGCTGCCCGGGGTGGCCGGTGAACTGCAGTTCAACCACGCGAGTTTCGGGCCGGACTACGCCACCGAGGGCCTGTACGCGCTGATGAAGCTCAGCTACTTCCGCTCCGCCTACGAGCTGGCCGTGCACCGGCTGGCCGCGCGGATCGTGCAGGTGGCCGAGGAGACGGTGATCCCGGTCGGGCGGCGCCTCGACTTCAACGGGCTGCCCAGCGCGTTCAACGTCACCGCGCCGACGAAGCAGTTGCGGATCTCGGTGCTCGCCTACCACCAGGGCGAGCTGCCGGCCGACCGCAACCCCGACTTCTACGGCGCCCGGCGCACCGACTGGCACCCGTACCGGCCGGCCGGGTCGCCGATCGCGCAGCACGCGGTGCGGCTGGCGCGGCAGTTGGGGTTCCAGCCGACCGTGCACGAGTTCGACGAGGAGGTCGAGTCGATCATCGGCGGCGACGCCGCCGCACCCGGCCTCCTGCTGCTGGACCGCTGGGCGCTGTGCGACCCGGACCGCCGCGAGCTCGTCCGCCGCTTCGACCGCTCCGACGCCACCTGGGTGAGCGTCCTGGAGCCGTGGAACACCGAGGACCCCGAGTGCGAGGAACGCGGCGGCGAACTCGGCGACCTGAGCGACCAGACGCTGCGCATCACCCGGCGGGCGAGCCGCCCCAGCTTCCTCGGCGTCACCGGCCCGACCGGGCTCAACACCCTGGAGGACTTCGACGACGCACTGCCCCGGGCCGCCATGAAGGCCAAGTACGCCTTCGAGGGGCGCACCCGCGCCGAACCGGAGGACCCGGCGCCGCCCCGGCCCAGCCTGCGGGACGCGTTCCGGCGCGGTCCGGGCGCGGGGCCCGCCGGCCACCCGGACCGCTACGGCCACGACGACCACCCTGACCGTGACGACGGCGATGACCCCGATGACGGGATGGCGCCCGTGGGAGGATTCAGATGAGCGAGAACCGCACCAGGAACCTCCGCGTCGGCGGCCTCACCGCGGCCGAACTGGCCGCGCAGCGCGAGTCCGCGCAACGCGAGGCCCTGCGCCACGGCGGGGAGCAGGACCGCAACGGCCGGATCATCACCTTCTACTCGTACAAGGGCGGCACCGGCCGCACCATGGCGCTCGCCAACACCGCCTGGATCCTGGCGGCGAACGGCTTCCGGGTGCTCACCGTCGACTGGGACCTGGAGGCGCCGGGCCTGGCCAAGTTCTTCCACCCCTTCCTCGACCCGGCCTCGCTCGCGGGCACCACCGGGATGATGGACCTGATCGCCGAGTACCGGGAGGAGGCGCTGCGCCCGGTCGAGCACGCCGAGGGCTGGCACCTGGACTTCGCCCGGGTGCACCCGCACGCGCTGTCGCTGTCCTGGCCGCTGTTCCCGGCCGGCGGCAGCCTGGACTTCCTCTCCGCGGGCCAGTTCAACCGGGACTACTCCGAGGCCGTCACCCACCTGGACTGGGACATCTTCTACGACCGCTTCGACGGCGGGCAGTTCTTCGACGCGCTCAAGGCCGACATGAGCAAGCGCTACGACTACGTGCTGATCGACTCCCGCACCGGCCTGTCCGACATCGCCGAGATCTGCACCGTGCAGATGCCCGACGACCTGGTGGTCTGCTTCACCCTGAGCGACCAGTCCATCGACGGCGCCTCGCGGATCGCCCAGCACATCCACGACCGCTACCGCGAGCGCGGCATCCGCATCCTGCCCGTCCCGATGCGCATCGACGAGGGCGAGAAGGAGAAGGCCGACGCCGGCCGGGCGCTCGCCAGGGTCCGCTTCGACGGCCTGCCGGTCGGCCTGAACGGCGAGGAACTCGCGCAGTACTGGGGCTCGGTGGAGATCCCGTACCGGCCGTTCTACGCCTACGAGGAGATCCTCGCCACCTTCGGCGACCAGACCGGCACCCCCACCTCGATGCTGGCCGCCTGCGAGCGGCTCACCTCGATGATCACCGAGGGCCGGGTCAACTCGCTGCCCTCGCTCGACGAGGAGCTGCGGCTGCGCTACGTGGACGCGTTCACCCGCCGCCGCCCGTCCGTGCCCGCCGACCTCTACCTCTCCTACGTGCCCGAGGACCGGATGTGGGCGGACTGGATCGAGTCCGTGCTCACCCGGGCCGGCTTCCGGGTGCTGCCGCGCGACCTGAGCGCCGGCACCGACCCGCGGGAGGAGACGGAGCGCGGCATCGACGCCGCCTACCGCACGGTCGCCGTGCTCTCGCCCGCCTACCAGCGCTCCCCGCAGGCCCGGGCGCTCTGGGAGTCCGTGGTCAGCTCCGACCCGTCCGGCACCCGCCGCCAGCTCGTCCCGGTCCGGGTCGGCGACGTCCGGCTGACCGCGCCGTTCAGCAACCGCAACCCGGTCGACCTGGTGGGCCGCGACGAGGCTCAGTCCGTGCAGACCCTGCTGCGCGCGCTCGGCCGCGGCGACGTCGCGCTGACCGAGTCCAACGGCGGCGGTCCGCGCTTCCCCGGGAGCAAGCCCGCGGTGTGGGACGTGCCGCCGCGCAACCCCTCCTTCACCGGCCGCGCCGCCGTCCTGGAACAGCTGCGCAACCAGCTGCGCGGCGGCATGGCGGCCGTGCTGCCCACCCCGCAGACCCTGTACGGGCTGGGCGGCGTCGGCAAGACCCAGGTCGCGCTGGAGTACGCGCACCGCTTCATGTCCGACTACGACCTGGTGTGGTGGATCGACGCCGAGCAGACCGAACTCGTCGCCCCCGCGCTGGCCGACCTGGCCCGCCGGCTGGGCCTGCGGGTCGGCGACTCGGTGACCGAGGCCGCCGAGGCCGCCCGGGAGGCGCTGCGGCGCGGCGTCCCGACCCAGCGCTGGCTGCTGATCTTCGACAACGCCGACGAGCCGTCCGAGATCCGCCGCTTCTTCCCCGGCGGCTCCGGCCACATCCTGGTCACCTCCCGCAACCAGGCCTGGAGCGGGCACGCCGAGGCCCTGGAGGTGGACGTCTTCACCCGCGGCGAGAGCGTCGAGCACCTGTGCCGGCGGGCCCGCGGACTGTCCCGCCCGGACGCCGACCGGGTCGCCGAGGCCGTCGGCGACCTGCCGCTCGCCGTCGAGGTCGCGGCCGCCTGGCTGGACACCACCGGCACCCCGGTGGAGACCTACGTCGCCCAGCTGCACGCCGAGGCCGCCCGCGCGCTGGCCGTCGCCCGGCCCGCCGACTACCCGACGCCGGTCGGCGCCACCTGGAACGTGTCGATCGGACGGCTGCGCCAGCAGTCCCCGGCCGCCGTGCGGCTGCTCCAGCTCTGCGCGTTCTTCGCGCCCGAGCCGATCTCGATGAACCTCTTCTACAGCGACCAGATGATCCGGGCGCTGGTGAAGTACGACGCCGACCTCAGCGACAAGTTCATGCTGGGCAAGGTGATCCAGGCGATCGGCCGGTACGCGCTGGCCAAGGTCGACGCCGGCAGCAACAGCTTCCAGGTGCACCGGCTCGTCCAGGCGGTGATCCGCGCCGAGATGACCGACGAGGAGCAGGAGGTCGCCGTCCACGAGGTGCACCGCATCCTCACCGGCGCCCGGCCCGTCCTCGGCGACACCGACGACCCCGCCAACTGGCCCGCCTTCGACGAGATCTGGCCGCACCTGTCGCCGTCCAAGGCGCACAACTGCGACGAGGCCGACACCCGCCAGCTGCTCATCGACCGCGTCCGCTACCTCTGGAAGCGCGGCGAGCTCGACCGCGCCCGCGACCTCGGCCACGCGCTCGACGACGAGTGGACCCGCAAGCTCGGCGAGGACGACCGGCAGACCCTGCTGCTGCGCTTCCAGCTCGCCAACGTGCTGCGGTCCCAGGGCAGTTACGCGGAGGCGCTGGCCCTGGACGAGGCCACCCTGGAACGCCAGCGGGTGCTGCTCGGCGAGCACCACCCCTACACACTGATGACCGCGGGCTCGCTCGGCGCCGACCGCCGCGCGCTCGGCCGGTTCCAGGCCGCGCTCGACCTCGACCGGGAGATCCTCGACCAGTTCCGCGAGCTGTTCGGCGACGACAACCCGCGCACCCTGTCGATGGCGAACAACCTGGCCATCGACTACCGCCTGGTCGGCGAGAGCGAGGCCGCCCGCGAACTCGACCAGGAGACCCTCGACCGGCGCACCGCCGTCCTGGGCCCCAAGCACCCCTACACGCTGATCACCAAGTCCGCCCTGGCCCGGGACCTGCGCGAACTCGGCGACTACCGCGGCTCCGCGGACCTGCTCCAGGAGGTCACCGCGGACTTCGGCGACGGGCTGGACCCGGGCCTGCCCGAGAGCCTGCGCAACGCCAAGTCGCTGGCCGTCTCGCTGCGCCGGATGGGCCAGCTCGCCGAGGCCCGCCGGATCACCAAGGAGACCTACGAGCGCTACCTGGAGCGCTACGGGGCCGACGCGCCCGACGCGCTCGCCTGCGCGCTCAACCTGGCCGCCGACCACAGCGCCTCCGGCGACAAGGAGGCCGCCCGGGACCTCTGCGCCACCGTGTTCGAGGGCCACCGGCGGCTGTTCGGCGACGAGCACCCGTTCACCCTGGCCTGCGCCAACAACCTCGGCATCTACCTGCGCGGCAGCGGCGACATCCAGGGCGCCATCGAGCGCGGCCTGGCCACCGTCCGGGGCCTGACCGACTCGGTCGGGCCGGAGCACCCGTACACCCTCAACGCGATGATCAACCTGGCGAACGCCTATGGCGACGACGGCCAGATCGGCCTCGCCGAGGAGCTCGGCCGGGCCGCCTACCAGGGCCTCTGCGACCGCTACACGCCCCGGCACCCGGACGCCGTCGCCTGCGAGGCCAACCTGGCGATCACCCTGCGCGCGGCCAACCGGCACACCCAGGCGGCCGAACTGCGGGCCCGCGCGATCGCCGAACTGATCCGTCAGTTCGGCGAGGAACACCCCAACACGGTGTCCGCCCGGGGCTGGAAGCGGATCAACCGCGACCTGGAACCGCAGCCGGTGTGACCGGCCCGGCACCGGGGGCCGGGTACGCTGCCGACCCATGGAGCAGCTCCCGCCCCCGGTCCTGGTCACCCGCCGCCTCGCGCCCGGGGTGATCGAACGGCTCACCGCGCACCACGCCGTCACCTGCCACGACTCCGACGAGGCGATGGACCGGGCCGGGCTGCTGGCCGCCGTCCGCGGCCGGCGGGCCGTGCTCACCACTCTCGACGACCGGGTGGACGGCGAGTTCCTGGACGCCGCCGGGCCGTCCCTCGCCATCGTGGCCAACCACGCGGTGGGGTACCACAACATCGACCTGGCCGCCTGCGCCGAACGCGGCGTCCTGGTCTCCCACACCCCCGGGGTGCTCACCACCGCCACCGCCGACATGGCCTGGGCGCTGCTGCTGGCCGCCACCCGCAGGCTCGGCGAGGGCGAGCGCCTGCTGCGCTCCGGCAGCCCCTGGACCTGGGCGCCGAACTTCCTGCTCGGCATGGAACTGGCCGGCACCCCGCTCGGCGTGCTCGGCATGGGCCGGATCGGGCAGGCGGTGGCCCGCCGGGCCCGCGCCTTCGACATGCCCGTCAGCTACCACAACCGCCGCGAACTCCCGCCCGAGCAGGCCGACGGCGCCGCCTGGCTGCCGCTCGAGGAGCTGCTCGCCGCCTCCACCGTGCTGGTCGTCACCGCCCCGCTCAGCGCCGCCACCCGACACCTCCTGGACGCCCGCCGGCTCGCCCTGCTGCCGCGCGGCGCCGTGGTGGTCAGCATGACCGCCGGGGTGGTGGACGAGGAGGCGCTCGCCGCCGCGCTGGAGTCCGGGGCGCTGTTCGCCGCGGCCGTGGACAACTTCGAGCACGAGCCGGCCGTCCCGTCCGCGCTGCTCGCCCAGGAGCGCGCGGTGCTCGCACCCCACCTGGGCAGCGCCACGGTCCGCACCCGGCAGGCGATGGGCGGCCTGGCGGTGGACAACGTGCTCGCCGTCCTCGGCGGGGGAGCGCCGGTCACCCCGGTGCCGGCCTGACGGGTGCCCGGCCCGGCGGGCACGGTCCCTGGCGGGCACGGGCCCCCGGCGGGCGCGGCCCCGACCGGGTCGGGGATCAGCCGGCCGCCCAGGCCAGGGCGGTGGTGAGCACCCGGAACGCCCCGAAGTGCGCGGCGCCGGGCTCCAGGAAGAGCTCGGCGCCCGGGATGTGGTCGGCCAGCCAGCGGGAGTGCTCGACCGGCGAGAACTGGTCGTCGGCGCCGTGCCACAGCCAGGCCGGCACCGCGACGTCCTCGACCTTGAACCCCCAGTCGGCGGTGAAGGCCAGCACGTCGTCGATCCAGCCGTCGGCGCCGTGCCGGAACGCCTCCCGGTAGTTGCTCTCCAGCATCCGCCGCAGCCCGCTGTCGGCCACCACCTCCCGGTCGGCGGGCGACAGTTCGGGCCGCAGGCCGTTCAGCAGCCGCACCGGGTCGTCCTTGATCTGGCGGGAGCGGAACTCCATCGCGTCGGCGATCCGGCCGTGCCCGCGCTCGGCCTCCTGGTAGGCGTGCACGTTGGACGGGGTCATCCCCGCGTACCAGTCCAGGCCGGCCGCGTTGTGCGGGGCCAGCCCGACCAGCACCGCCACCCGGCTGACCCGCTCCGGCAGCAGCGCCGCGCAGGCCAGCGCGTGGGGTCCGCCACCGGAGCGGCCGAGCACCGCGAAGCCGTCCAGGCCCAGGTCGTCCGCGATGGTCCGCACGTCGGCCGCCGCGGCGCTCACCCGGCGGCCGAACAGCCGGGTGGAGTCGCCGTAGCCGGGCCGGTCGTAGGAGATCAGCCGGACGCCCAGCCGGTACAGCACGGTGCTGCGCGGGTGCGGCCCGACCCGGCTGCCGGGCATGCCGTGCAGCAGGAAGACCGGACGCCCGCGGGGGTCGCCCAGCGACTCCACGGCGAGCGCGCGGCCGTCCGCCGCCTTGACCATCCGTAACGACACCTGCGGCCTCCTCAGTGGTCCCGGTCGGTGGTGGTGCGGATCTCCCGGCGGGCTTGCCAGGTGGTGTGCTCGCGGGACACCGCGTCCTCGGCGTCCCGGGCCAGCCTGGCCCAGAGCTCCTCGGCGTCGTCCGAGGCCACGTCCAGCGCGGCCAGTTGGCGCCGGATCAGGTCCAGCTCGTCGGCGGCCAGCCCGTAGGCGGCGGCGAGCGGGCGGTACTGGCGCAGCTGGGCCCACGCGGTCACCGAGGCGGCCACCGCCGAGACCGTGCCCAGCGCGTCGTAGCCGAACGCGCCGAGCGCCCGCAGCACCGCGAGCACCAGCCCGAGCGCCGGGAGCACCACGCCCAGCACCCCGGCCACGTCGCCCGCCCGCGCGCAGTACCGGGCCTTGGCGCGGTACCAGTCGTGCTGGACCTGGATCCGCTCCCGCAGGTACACCTCGCGGCGCACCGCCAGCGGCTGCTCGCGCAGCCCGCGCATCGCCGCCGTGATGCCGGCCGGTCCGCCGGGGTCGGCGGGGTCGGCGGGGTCCGGGGGGTCGACGGGGTCCGGGGGCCGCTCCGCCGTCGCGACGGCGACCGGGCCGCCCCGGAAGGCGCCCAGCACCCGGTCGAGCTGGAAGCGGTAGAGGCCCTCGGCGTCCGGCAGGCTGCGCGGCGGCGGCTGGAAGGCGTCCGCCCGGACGGCGAACTTCCAGGCCAGCGTCTTGACCGACTCGGCGGCGGCCCGGCCCTCGTACCAGAGGCCCTGCGGGTTCTGCCGGCTGATCACCACCGCGAGGACGATCGCCCCCAGGTAGGCGACGGCCGCCGGCCAAGCCCACGGGGCGCCGTCGGCCGACCCGGTCGCGGCGGCGGCGACCAGCAGGAGCAGCTCCCAGGCGGAGAGCAGCACCGAGCGGCGCTGGCCGCGCAGCGAGGCCGCGTCGGCGGTCCAGAAGAACTCCGGCAGCAGCTCCCGCTCGCGCACCCGCCCCGCCCGTTCCGCCCCAGACGCCATGCTCGGCCCCCACCCGTCGCTCCGGTCGCACCGCTGTCCTGCCCCGGGCGGCTTCCCGGTACGCCTGGCCCGGTCCGGGGCGGCCCGCAATGGCCGGGAAGCCCCGGTGGTTGTCCGGGCCGGGTGCGTCCGGTGGCCGGACGGACACTCCGTGTCGCGGGGGGTGCCGGTGGCGTCGGCAGGTGTACGGCCGGCGGTCAGTAGGTGTAGAGGATCCGGTCGGCGTTGTCGGCCATCTGCTTGGCGTTCCACTCGGTGCCGCCCGGGACGTTCCCGGACCGGAACAGCGGCGGGGCGGCGGCGGTGCCGGCGGCCGCCGCGTCGGCCAGCCGGCCGACCGCGGAGGCGACCACGGCCTGCATCAGCGCGCTGGTCACGATGGTGGAGACCGGGCCGAAGGTGGTCTCGGCGGCCGGGTGGGTCAGCTCGCCGTCGCCGACCGCGATCTTGTTGTCCAGCACCACGTCGCAGTGGTCCTTGAGGTAGCTGCCGGACGGGTGCGCCGAGGGCACCTCGCCCGGGTAGGCGAGCGAGGTCACCCCGACCACCTTGAGGCCGCGCTCCCGGGCGTACCGGGCCAGCTCGACCGGCATCACCTGGCGGCCGGACAACGAGATCACGAACAGCAGGTCGCCGCCGGTGGCCGGGGTCAGGTCCAGCGTGGTGGTGGCCAGGCCGGAGACCCGCTCCAGCGCGCTGGACAGCGGCGCGGGCATCACCGTCACCCCGGCCATCCCCGGGACGTTCAGCAGGTTCACCGGGACCAGCCCGCCGGCCCGGTACACCACGTCCTGGGCGGCCAGCGCGGAGTGCCCGGCACCGAAGGTGAACACCCGGCGGCCCTCGGCGATCGCCTCCGCGAGCAGCTCCGCGGCGGCCTCGATGGCCTCGGCCTCCTCCTCGCGGACCCGCTGGAGGTGGGCGATCGCGGCGTCGAAGTACCGGCCGACCAGGTCGTTCATCTGTTGCCTCCGCTCTCTGCCGGTGGGGGAGCCGGCCGGGTGGGACGGCCGGAGTGGTCCGCACCGCCAGTGGAGAAAGCTACGGCGAGCACCGTGGCGCCCCGGCGGCACCGCTGTCAACAGGAACGAAAACCGCTCACCGGAGCCCCCGTGCGGGCCCGGTTGTCGGTCCGGTAGGTCAGAATTGGCGGTGAGGACACCGAAGAACGGAGCCAGCGGCGATGTCTGGGCTGATCGACACCACTGAGATGTACCTTCGCACCATCCTGGAACTGGAGGAAGAGGGCATCGTCCCGATGCGTGCCCGGATCGCCGAGCGACTGGAGCAGAGCGGCCCGACGGTCAGCCAGACGGTCGGCCGGATGGAGCGGGACGGGCTGCTCCAGGTCGCCGGGGACCGCCACCTCGAACTCACCGAGGACGGCCGCCGGCTCGCCGTGCGCGTGATGCGCAAGCACCGGATCGCCGAGTGCCTGCTCGTCGACGTGATCGGCCTGGAGTGGGAGCAGGTGCACGAGGAGGCCTGCCGCTGGGAGCACGTGATGAGCGAGACGGTCGAGCGCAAGGTGCTCGCCATGCTCGGCCACCCGACCCAGTCCCCGTACGGCAACCCGATCCCGGGCCTGGACGAGCTGGGCGACGCCAAGGCCGAGGGTGAGGGCTTCGACGCGGCGCTCGTCCCGCTGGACACCGTCCGCCCGGGCGACGAGGGTGCCAGCGTCGTGGTCCGCCGGATCGGCGAGCCGATCCAGACGGACGGCGAGCTGATGCGCACGCTGCGCCGGGCCGGGGTCCGGCCGGGCTCCACCGTGCAGGTCAGCGCCGGCGTCGGCGGGGTGCTCGTCGGCACCGGCGAGCACGCGGCCGAGATCGGCAAGGACATCGCCCAGCACGTGTTCGTCGCCCAGGCCTGAGGCGCCCCCCAGGACGCCCGCCGGTCTCCCGGCCGGAGCGCCGGCCGGAGCGCGCCGAACGGCGCCGGGCACAACGAGAGGGCCCGCTGCTCCCCGTGCAGCGGGCCCTCTCGCCCTCCCCGTCCCTCCCGTCCCCTCCGCTCCCTCCCGTCCCCTCCACCGCCCCGCCCGGCTTCCCCGTCCGAGCGCTCCCTCCGGCGTCCCCTCGCACCGCAAATCCTCCCCTCGGCCGATCATGGCAATCCTTGAGCGTTGTCACTCGTCCGAGGGGCTTTCGCCGTTGACCAGCGGGTAGACCGAGGCCTTATCCGCCCCTGCGTGTGACGGGCCCCGTCTCCGGTGGGAGACGGGGCCCGTCAGTCGCGCGCGGGGTGTCGCGCGTCGCGCGCCCTCACCCGATAGGCGTAGGGCCGCCGTTCCGCGGGCGGTGGACCGCCGCGTCCGTCCGGCGTACCGCCGCCGCGCCCGACCGGCGCGGCGGCCCGGTGCACCGGGGCTCCGAACCGGCTCAGCGCACCGCCGCCGGCTGGGCGGGCTGGGGCCTGGCGGCGGCCGGCGCCTCGCGCCCGCAGGCGTAGGCGAGCGGGCTGATCAGCTCGGCGGCGTCCGGCAGCCAGCGGTTGAGCGCCGAGGGCGAGCGGGCCCACTGCGCGTAGCCGGTGCCCCCGATCCGGGACGGCGGGGCGACCGTCCAGTCCCCCTCGCCGCGGGCGACCAGGTCCAGCCGCCCGGGCGGCCAGCCGAGCTTGCGGAGCATCTCCGGCAGCTTGGCCGCGACCCCGGGCAGTACCAGGAAGTGCAGCCGCCGACCGATCCGGCCGGGCGCGGCGGGCAGCACCGCCACCGGGCCCAGCTGCAGGTCCATCCGCTCCATCCGCGCCAGTGCCAGGCACCCGGCCGTCTCCGGGACGTCCAGGACGTCGAAGGACCGGCCGGTGGGCAGCAGGATCGAGGCCTGCGGCCGCTCGGTCCACCAGCGCCGCACCGCGCCGGGCCCCGCGCTCGCCTTGCGGGCCCAGTCCGCGTCCAGCGGGTGGGCCCCCGGCAGCGGGCAGCGCGGGTCGCCGCAGGAGCAGCGGGCGGGCCCGTCGCCGTCGATCAGCCAGGCACCCGGGGCCACCTCCCAGTGGCGGGTCTCGGCGTAGCCGACGGCTTCGATGAGCAGCGGGGGCAGTCCGGCGTTCTTGCCCTGGTCGGGGGAGTCGGGGATGTCTTCCACGCGCTGCTCAACTACCGTGTGTGAGGCTGGTTACGGCCCGGTGCCAGCCGGTTGGGCGCATCCCGGCAATGTCACCCGATCCGGTTACCCGACCGAGTTGGGGCGGGCGGGGGTGGGCGCAGTGGGGGCGCACGGGAGCATTTCCCAGGGCGCGTGGGGGGTGCGGTTCGTCACCGTGGGTATCCCGCTGGCGTTGCTGATCGCTAACCTTGTGTCAGATTCCTTGGACGGTCGGACAGTCGGCAACAGATCAGCAGAAGCGTCGCCCGCCGGCCGGGACCGGAGGGTGTGGGGAGGCGAAGCCCAATGGCCGCGAGACCACTCGTCGCACGACAGCCCAACGAGCGTCTGCAGCAACTGATCCAGGAGGCCAGCTGCTCCAACGCGGGCCTCGCCCGCAGGGTCAACCTCTGCGGCGCCGAACACGGCCTGGACCTGCGCTACGACAAGACCTCTGTCGCCCGCTGGCTGCGCGGGCAGCAGCCGCGCGGGCAGGCGCCGGCCGTGATCGCCGAGGCGCTCGGCCGCAAGCTCGGCCGCAGCGTGTCGGTCGAGGAGATCGGCATGGCGGACGGCAAGAACCTCAGCTCCGGCATCGGGCTGCAGTTCGCGCCGACCCTGAACGCCGCGCTGGAACAGGTCTGCGAGCTGTGGCGCAGCGACGTCGGCCGGCGGGACTTCCTGACCGGGGCGACGGTCGCGGCCTCCGCCCTGGTGGAGCCCAGCCGCGACTGGCTGATCACCCCGCCCGACCCGGTGGTGGCCCGCACCGGCGGCCCCCGGGTGGGCCCGACCGACGTGGCCGCGATCAAGGCCACCACCACCATGCTGGTCGACCTGGACCACCGCTTCGGCAGCGGTCACGTCCGCCCGGTCGTGGTGCACTACCTCAACTCGGTGGTCTCCAGCCTGCTCGGCGGCGCCTACCGGGAGGAGACCGGGCGCCAACTCTTCGCCGCCGTGGCCAGGTTGACGGAACTGGCCGGCTACATGGCGGTGGACACCGGGCAGCCCGGGCTGGCCCAGCGGTACTACATCCAGGCGCTGCGCCTCGCCCAGGCGGCCGACGACCGCGGCTACGGCGGCTACGTGCTGGCGGCCTCGATGAGCCACCTGGCGGCCACCCTCGGCAACCCGCGGGAGATCGCCCAGCTCGCCCGCGCCGCCCAGGAGGGCGCCCGCACGGTGGCCACCCCGACGGCGATGGCCATGTTCTACGCCGCCGAGGCCCGCGGCCACGCCCTGCTCGGGGACGCCCGCTCCTGCGAGGCGGTCGCGGCCAAGGCGCTGGAGATGATGGAGAAGCGCCGCCCGGAGGACGACCCGGACTGGATCGTCCACTTCGACGACGCCTACCTGGCGGACGAACTGGCCCACTGCCACCGCGACCTGGAACAGGCGGGGCAGGCCGAGCACTACGCCCGCCGGGCGCTCGACCTGCACCCGCCGACCCGGGTCCGCCGCCGCGCGGTCGACCTCGTGCTGCTCGCCACCGCGCAGCTGCAGCAGCGGGACCTCGAGCGGGCCTGCGAGACGGGGGCGCAGGCGGTCCGGCTGCTGAGCGGGCTGCGGTCCAACCGCGGCGTGGAGTACCTGGACGAGTTCCGGCGTCGCCTGGAGCCGTACCGGGAGCAGCGGGTGGTCCGCGAGTTCCACGCCCGGGCGGACGCGGAGGCCGCCTAGGGGCGTGTCTTTCGGATCACGCCAGGCGGGCGCCGCCGGGGCACGCACCTCGCCGGCTTCTCGTCAGTCGCCGATGCTCCGCATGGACTCCCTCCTCGGCGCCGCCGATGCACGCACCCCAACGACGCCCGCTGATCCGACGTGATCCGAAAGACACGCCCTAGGGGCGGAGCAGCCGGTGGACGCGGAGGCGGGGCCCAGGGGCCGTCCGGCGAGGCTCTGAGCCCCGGGTCCGGGGGCTGTGAGGGGAGTGTGTGAGGGATGTCCCGCCCGCGTGGCCACCCGGTTCGGCGAACCGGTAGCGTGGGCGTGACGTCCAAGGAACTGTGATGCTCCCAAGAACCGACGAGATGTGGTCCGCCGTCAGCGCGCGGTCGTGCACAGGTGAGGAATCGCGTTGAGCCAGCGCCGCTCGTACCCCAACTCGGGTGACTTCAACCTGGACGACCTGTTCCGCCCCGAGCCCGGCCAGCAGCCCCAGGGGCAGCCGGGCCAGCCTGGCCACCCGCAGAACCAGGCGCCGGTGCCGCCGGTGGGCCAGCCCTCCGGGCAGCCGGAGTACCTCGGCGACGGCGCGCACGCGCTGCCGACCCAGGCCATGCCGGCCCAGCAGCCCCCGTGGGCCGGTGCGCCGCAGCCCGGCTACGGCGTCCCGCAGCAGGACCACGCGCCGGAGACGCAGCACCTCCCGCCGTACCCGGTCGCGGACCCGCGGGGCGGCGGCTACCCGGCTCAGCAGGCCCAGCCCGGCTACCCGCAGCAGCACCAGCCCGCCCCGGGCGGGTACGGCTACCCGCCGGCGGGCCAGCAGGTCGTGCCGCAGCAGGCCGCACCGGGCTACCAGGACCAGGGCTACGGGCAGGGCTTCGAGGCCACCCAGGCGGTGCCGTCGGCGGCGCCGGCGGCGCGGGCCCGCGGCGGCCGCCCCTCCAACAAGCTGGTCATCGGCGGTGTGCTGGCGGGCCTCGCGGCGGCCGGCGTGCTGGTCGCGGTCCTGATGAACGGGGACGACACCGCCTCCGGCGGCGACAAGAAGACCGGCACGGTTGCCGCCACCGGCAGCACCGCACCCGGCACGGCGAGCGCCAGCGGCTCGGGCGCGGCCGTCGACCCGGACGTCAAGGCCCAGGCGCAGCCGCTGTCGGACCTGCTGGGCACGGCGAGCGACAGCCGCTCGGCGGTGGTCGGCGCGGTCTCCTCGGTGCAGAAGTGCGACAAGCTGCCCGAGTCGCAGCAGGCGCTCAGCGGCGCGGCCGGCAAGCGGCGCGAGCTGCAGACGAAGCTCGGCCAGCTGAAGACGGACAAGCTGCCCGGCGGCCAGCAGCTGGTCGACCAGCTCAACGCGGCCTGGACGGCCTCGGCGCAGGCCGACGACGAGTACGCGGCCTGGGCCGGCGACTCCCAGGCCCCGGGCGCCTGCGACCCGAAGAAGCAGGACAACCAGCACTACAAGAACGCCGTGCAGGCCAGCGGCACGGCGACCACCGCGAAGAAGCAGGCCTCGGCGCTGTGGAACGCGATCGCCGTCCAGACCGGGCTGCCCAGCCGCGGCGACGGCGACCTCTGAGGACCCGGACGGACGGGCCGGGCGGGACTGCGCGGGGTCGGACGGCGCAGGGTCGGACGGCGCAGGGGCGGGCCGGAGCCCGCCCCCGTGTGCCGGTCAGGCCGGGGGTCTGCCCCCGGTGAGCACCCAGCGGACGTCCACGAAGCCCGGCTGCTGCAGGGTCATCCGGCCGCCCTTGACCACCTGGTAGGTGACCCAGGTGTTCACCAGCCGCGGGGACTCGGTGCTGGGCAGCATGTTGGTGGTGCCCCAGTTCAGCGGCGGGGTCAGACCGACGTCGATCCCCTCGCCGCTGTCCAGCAGCGCGGTGATGGTCTTCTCGGTGACCTGCTTGCCGGCGGCCGTGAGCTTCTCGACGACCATGCGGAACACCTCGTACGCGACCCAGGTGGTCTCTACCCCGGGGTCGGAGACGTCGATGGTGCGGCCGCCGGTGGTGTCGGCGCGCACCACCGCGCGCAGCCCGTCCCAGGTCTTGGCCGACTCCGGCGGGTACCAGCTGGTGACGTACGCGCCGGCCAGCGGGCCGGAGTCGCCGCCGGTGGAGTCGACCACCGACTGCTGCACGCTGCCGATCACCGAGGCGATCCTGGTGTTCTTCGGGTTCAGCCGGCGGTAGGAGTCCAGCAGGTTGCCGGTGGGCTCGGCGGCGAGGGCACTGGTGATGCAGTTCCCGGACTCGTCGCGGCCGATCGCCTTGCGGGCCACCGCGGTGTAGTCGGTGGACTGCTCGGGCGCCTTGACGTCGAGCAGCTTGATCCCGGCCGGCTTGAGCGCGTTGGCCAGGTAGCCGAGCAGGTTGTCGCCGGCCGGGGTGTCGGGGCGCACCAGCGAGACGGCCTTGCAGCCGGCCTCGACCAGCTGGCGGCCGCTGCCGCCGATCAGGGCGGGCATGCCGCCGTCCACCGGGTACGACAGCGGGCTGCTGAACTCCGGCTGGGAGAGGCCGTAGCCGCCGATCAGCGGGATGCCGGCGCGCTCCAGCGTCGGCATGAAGGCGTCGCCCCACTGGCTGTAGGAGCCGAGCACGGCGACGGCCTTGGCGTCCACCGCCTGCTGGGCGCAGGCCCGGGCACCGTCCGCGGTGTTGTGCTCGTTGCAGGTGATCACCTTCAGGCGGCGGCCGTTTAACCCGCCCTTGAGGTTGACGTCCTGGCCGACCGCCTCGGCGAGCGCGGTCATGCCCGGGCGGTCGGCGGACCCGGTGCCGGACGGGGCCCAGGTCATCACGGTGAGGTCGCCGCCGTTGGTGGAGGCGTCGGCCGGTCCGCCGCACGCGGAGGCCGAGAAGAGGGTGGGGATCAGGGCGGCCGCGGCGGCTGCCGCGGCGATCGGGCGGCGTCGTCTCGAGGCGTGGTGCCGGGCCTGGAACGCGTCCCTTCGGCTGGTCATCGGTCTTCCCTCTCTGGGCGCCATCCGGCGCACCGGATCCAGCCAAACGCCGGTGCCACACGTCGAGAGGGCCGAAGTGCGAACAGTCGGCAAACGGGGGCTGAAATCCGGACGGGTACGCGTGTAGATCGCGAGTGGAGCACGAACGGACCGGGAACGTACGATCGTTCTCCATGTCCGCCAGCACAGATTCTTCGCACCGGTCCGCCCGAAACCCTTCTCGTCCGGGCCACCGCTCCAGCACCATGGGCGGCATGCCGCTCAACGACCTGCCCTGGTGGCGCTGGCGAGCCCGACTCCGCTCGGCGCTGCACATGCTGTCCGACCCCGGGTTCCAGCACGAGACCTGGCTGACCGGCCGGGCCGGCTACGGGGACGTGACCGACGCCGTCTACCGGCTGGTCGAGGACACCTGGCTGGACCGCTGGTCGGCCGGGAAGTACGTGGGGACGATCTTCCGCGACGCCACCGAGGCGGCCCTGGTCGACGTCGCGGTGCTGAGGGTGGTCCACCTGCTGCACGAGGTCGGCGCGGACGCCCCGGCCTCCGCCTACCTCGGGCACCCCGGCTGGCCGGAGGCGGTCCGGGCGGCCCGTGAGGCGCACGTCGTGCTGGCGTCCAACGACGGGGACGACCCGGACGCGGCGCCCAAGTCGCTGGACGTGCTGCGCATCCTCACCCAGGTCTGAGCCCCGGGGCGCAGCCCGGGGCGGGGTCGGGCCGTGGCGGCGCCGTGGGCGGGCCGCGCCGTCGCGGCGCCGCGACCGGGCTCCTGAGCAGGGCCGTCCCGCAGTACGGGCAGCGGGGCGGCGAGTGTCCAGGATGTGACACGCTGGACCACCCACGCACGCCACGACCTCAGGACGGGATACCCCCAGTGGACCAGCAGCCGGCCAGCGCCCAGTACGTCCTCACGCTGTCCTGCCCCGACAAGCAGGGCATCGTCCACGCCGTCTCCAGCTACCTCTTCATGACCGGCTGCAACATCATCGACAGCCAGCAGTTCGGGGACGGCGACAGCGGGCTGTTCTTCATGCGGGTGCACTTCTCCGCCGTCGAGCCGGTCACCGCGGACAAGCTGCGGGCCAGCTTCGCCGCGATCGGCGCCTCGTTCGGGATGGACTGGCAGATCCACCCGACCGAGCAGCGGATGCGGATCGTCCTCATGGTCAGCAAGTTCGGCCACTGCCTGAACGACCTGCTGTACCGCACCCGGATCGGCGCCCTGCCGGTGGAGATCGCGGCGGTCGTCTCCAACCACACCGACCTGCGCGACCTGACCGAGAGCTACGGCGTCCCGTTCCACCACATCCCGGTCACCCGGGACACCAAGGCCGAGGCCGAGCAGCAGCTGCTGGACCTGGTCGCCAAGGAGGACGTCGAGCTGGTCGTGCTCGCCCGCTACATGCAGGTGCTCTCGGACCAGCTGTGCACCGCGCTGTCCGGCCGGGTGATCAACATCCACCACTCCTTCCTGCCGAGCTTCAAGGGCGCCAAGCCCTACCACCAGGCGCACGCCCGCGGCGTGAAGCTGATCGGCGCCACCGCCCACTACGTCACCGCCGACCTCGACGAGGGCCCGATCATCGAGCAGGAGGTGGCCCGGGTGACCCACGACACCACCCCGGACCAGCTGGTCGCGCTCGGCCGGGACGTCGAGTGCCAGGCGCTGGCCCGCGCGGTGAAGTGGCACAGCGAGCACCGGGTGCTGCTCAACGGCACCCGCACGGTGGTCTTCGCCTAGGCACTGCGGCGAGGGGCCAGGGGCCCAGGGTCCTGGCCGGCGGCCGGCCCACGGGCCTGCCGCCGCGGCCGCTCGCGCCGGCCGCGGCCCGGCGCTACGGCCGGGAGAGCAGCGGGAGGGCGTGCAGCACCTCGCGGATCGCGGCCCGGTCGCCGTGCTCGCCGACCGGAAGCCGGTCCGGGTCGCGGTGCGCGGCGGCGAGCTGGCAGAGCTCCAGGCCGTCCAGCACCATCGAGGCCACCGGCTCGCCGCCGGGCGGCCCCGCCTCCGGGCCGTCCAGGGGTATCAGCCATTCGCCGGCCGCCGGGCCGTCGACCACCAGGCGCAGCCGGCGGCCGCCCCGCTCCGGGCCGCTCGTGCCGGCCGGTGCCCCGGCGGTCGCCGCGGCGGGTCGGGCGGCGCGCAGACCGGCCAGGGCCTGCGGGAGCATCCGCACCGCCAGGTCCACCAGCTGCCGCAGGTGCTGGGGTGCGGGCGGCTCGTACGGGTAGGCGACCGCGCGGGCCACGTCCTCGCCGTGCACGTAGCACTCGAAGGCACGGTCGAGGAAGGCGTCGCGCAGCGGGAGGACGGCGAAGCCGTAGTCGACGGGGGTGTTGCCCTGCGGGGCGAGCGCGGCGGTGCGCACCAGCTCGTGGGTCTGCCGCCGCCACCGGGCGCGCACCGACTGGGGCGGGAGGTCGGCCTGCTCGGCGATCAGCCGGGCGGTGCGCCCGGTCACCCCGGCGAACCGGCCGCCCTGCGGCGGGACCCTGGGCGGCGGTGCGACCGCCTCCTGCGGCGGCACCCGCCGTTCGGCCGGGGGCGTCGCGGTGCCCGGGGCGGCGGGCACCGGGTCGGGCAGGCCGAGGGCCAGCGCCAGCCAGCCGTCCACGGCGGCGAGGTGGCCGAGGACCTCGGCCGGGCGCAGCCGCTCGACGCCGCCGTGCCAGGGCAGTTCGGCCACCTCCTGCCACTCCTCCGGGCCGAGGTCGCGCAGCAGCGCGTCGAGCTTGGCGGTCTCCGCGCCGTAGGGCATGCCCCAGACGGGAACGGGCAGTTCGGCCGGGCGGCGGGCCAGGCACCAGTCGAGCACCTGCTGGCGCAGCGGTCCGGGCTGGTCCAGCGGCTCGTCGAGGGCGAGCCAGCCGGCCGCCTCGCTCAGCCGGGCGGCCTCGTCGGCGCAGTCCGCGCAGCCGGGCAGGTGCTGCTCCAGCTCGGCGGACTCGTGGCCCTGGCAGGCACCGAGGGCCCAGGCCCCGAGCAGCGAGCGCAGGTCGTCGTGCCGGTCCCCGGTGCTCATGCGCCCCCGTTCCCGTGCTCGTCGCCGGGGCCGTCCCGGTGGCCGTCCGCCTCGTCCGCCTCGTCAGGCCCGTCAGGCCCGGCGGGCCGGACGTCCCGGTGGCCGTGGTCCTCGTCCTGGCGGGCGCGTTCGTCGGCCAGTTCGGTGGCCAGCAGCGACAGTCCGAGCCGCATCCGCTGCTTGGCGGCCTGCTCGGTGATGCCGAGCAGGCGGGCCGTCTCCTGGTAGGTGCGGCCGTCGTAGTACGTCACCGTGATGGTCTCACGCAGGGGTTGGGGCAGGGCGTCCACCACGTAGCGCACCCGCGCGGCGGTGGACACGGCGCGGATCTCGGCCTCGGCCGCGCCGCGGTCGGGTTCGCCGGCGTGGCCGTACTCGGCCGCCCGGCGCAGCCGAAGCCGGTCGACCGCCCGGCGGTGGGTGAGCGTGCCGAGCCAGGAGCGCAGTGAGCCCCGGGCCGGGTCGAAGTCCTCCGGGTGCTCCCAGACGTGGGCGAATATCTCCCGGGTGAGCTGGGCGGCGGCGGTCTCGTCGGCGAGTATCCGCCCGGCCAGGCCGTGCACCATCGGCGCGAGCTGGTCGTAGAGTTCGCCGAGCGCGGTCTCCTCGCCGCGGGCGAGGCGGTGCTGGAGCTGTTCGTCCCAGCGCGGTGCGCGGTCGGGGGCGGCCATCGGGAACCACCCTCCTGCCGGGTCCGCTGGCTTACCCAACGGTATCTTGCGGCCGCTCGGCGGTGGGAGGATTCCCCGAAGAACGGAACCGGGGCTCGCGGATCGTCACATGGTGGGACGGTCGGCTGGTGGGACGGTCCGTCGGGCGTTCCGCCGGAGCCGCTGTTCGAGCACCGGTGGACATATGTCGCACGGGTGGTTCGCGAGTGGCGGGCCGGGCGCGCGGGGCGTGCGGCGGTAGGTTCGCCACTGCGGGACCGGCGGGTCGGCCCGGGTCGGCCGAGTGCCGGTACGAGGCTCGCGAGAGTGAACGGGACAGTATGCACCGCGCTGTCCCCCGATCGCTGGAATATGCCCGAAGCGCTTGCTGCGGCCCGTCCGCCCACCCATCCTGAGGCGTATTCGAGTCGCGGCCAGTGCGCGACGGACGAGGTGGCGCGGGCGGACGGATCGGGTGAGCGCCGGGCGGGAGCCCGGGTGGGCCCGGCCGGCTCCGGGCGACGTGCGAGGCCCGCCGGCTGGATGATCCGGCCCGATCGGGACGATGGCCGAACTGCGAGTGCAGGTGGTGGAGCGGTGCAGGTTCTTCAGGTACAGCTGGCCGTGCAGGCGGACCCCGCAGAGGTCGGCCGGGCGCGCCGGTGGGTGCGCTCGCGGCTGCTGAACCACGGCGTCGACCCGGACGCGCCGATCGCCGAGACGGTGGTGCTGGTGGTCTCCGAGCTGGTGACCAACGCCGTGGTGCACACCGGGAGTCCGGCCGTGCTGCGGCTCTGCCTGCCGGTGGAGGACGGCCCGGCCGGCACCCCCGAGGCCCCGCTCTGTCCGCTCCGGGTGGAGGTGGCCGACGCGAGTCGGACGGCCCCGGCGCCGCGGCACGCGGGCGCGGACGAGGACGCCACCAACGGGCGCGGCCTGGAGCTGGTGGAGCTGCTCTGCGAGCGCTGGGGCTGGTACCCGGACGGCTCGGGCAAGCGGGTGTGGTGCGAGATCGGCGCGGACGCCCGGCCGGTGGACCCGATGGCCGGCGTGGACTGGGCGGCGCTGGCGCAGTAGCCGTGGGCGGTGGCGGCGGTGGCGGCGGTGGCGGCGGTGGCGGCGGTGGCGGCGGTGGCGGCGGTGGTGAACCGGGGCGCCGGTGTGCGCCGTTGATGCGCCGCCGGAGATCACCGGCTGAAAGTTGACGCAACCATTCCGAATTTCGGACTACCCATTGACGTGACGTATCCGACTGATCACGCTTGGGTGCAGCTCTTCGTTGCGAGGGGACGTCGAGGGAAGCCCGAACGCCGCCACGGTGCTGTTGTCCAGGGGGACCGCGCCAGCAGGGGGGCCGTGGAACGTCGGCCGCGGGCTGTCCTTGGCGAGTGCGGGGAGCACGACGCGGGTTCAGGGCCCGTGCGTCGCGATCGGATGGCGGTCTGCCGTGCCGCGCTCGGGGTGAGCACGGTCGGCCGCCATCCGATCCGCCGTGGTACTACGGCGCTTTCCGGCCACCCGGACCACACCCGGCTCACCGACCGCAGGGGTACCGTGCGTCACCCCGGAACGGTGCGGCGCTCCGGAGCCGCGCGTCACTCCGGAACGGCGCGTCACTCCGGAACGGCGCGTCACTCCGGAACGGCGCGTCACTCCGGAACGGCGCGTCACTCCGGAACGGCGCGGAAGGTCCGCCGGTACGCGCTCGGCGCGACGTCCAGGCGCCCGCGCAACTGGAGCCGGAGGGAGGCGGCGGTGCCGAATCCGGACTCCCTGGCGATCTGGTCGACGGTCAGGTCGGTGCGCTCCAGCAACTGCCGGGCCCGCTCGGTGCGCTGCACGGTGAGCCACTGGCCGGGGCTGGAACCGGTCTCCTCGCGGAAGCGCCGGGTGAAGGTCCGCACGCTCATGCCGGCCCGGTCGGCGAGCCGGCTCAGGGCCAGCGGCTGGTCCAGCCGCTCCAGCGCCCAGGCGCGCACCGCGGCGGTGCCCTGGCCGGTCGACTCCAGCGGACTCGGCGCCTCCACGTACTGCTTCTGGCCGCCCTCGCGCCACGGCGGCACCAGGCAGTTGCGGGCCACCGCGTTGGCCACCGCGCTGCCGTGGTCGCGGCGGACGACGTGCAGGCACAGGTCGACCCCGGCGGCCACCCCGCCGGAGGTGAGGACGTCGCCGTCGTCCGTGTAGAGGACGTCGGGGTCGAGCAGCACCTGCGGGAACAGCTCGGCGAAGCGCCGGGTGTAGCGCCAGTGGGTGGTGGCCGGCCGGCCGTCCAGCAGCCCGGCGGCGGCCAGCAGGAAGGAGCCGGTGCAGATCGACATCAGCCGGGTGCCGGGCCGGATCCGGGCCAGCGCGGCGGCGAGTGCGGGGGTGAAGGCGGCGTCGACGGTGGCCGGGCTGGAGTCGGCGGAGGCCGGGACCACCACGGTGTCGGCCCGTTCCAGCAGCTCCGGGCCGTGGTCGACGGCGATCCGGAAGTCCGCGCTGGTGGCGATCGGACCGCCGTCCAGGGTGCAGGTGGCGACCTGGTAGAGCGACTGCCCGAGCGGGTCCCTGGCGCCGCCGAAGATGCGGGCGGGGATGCCGAGTTCGAAGGCGATCACGCCGTCCAGGGCGAGTACCGCGACCAGGTGCGCCATGCCGTTCCCTCCGGTGCCGTGGTGGTCGGGCCAGCGTACGCCGGGCCGTGGCCCGATTCTTGCGAAACCTGTCATTCAGGCCACTCGTCGGGGCCCCGCGGCTTCGGGACACTCGTCCGCGTGACCGAACGCAACGTCCTCGCCCCCACGCCCGCCCCCGCCTCCGCCCCCGCCCCCGCCTCCGGGGGCCCGTCCGACCCCGCCCGCCCCACCCGCTTCCGGGTGCACTACGCCTGGGTGGTGGCCGGCGTCTCGCTGCTGGTCCTGCTCGGCTCGGCCGGCTTCCGGTCCACGCCCAGCCTGATGATGGACGCCCTGCACAACGAGTTCGGCTGGTCGGTCGCGACGATATCCAGCGCCACCTCCGTCAACCTGACCCTCTACGGCCTCACCGCCCCGTTCGCCGCCGCCCTGATGGACCGTTTCGGCGTCCGCCTGGTGGTGGTCTGCGCACTGCTGACCATCTCGGTCGGGTCCGGGCTCACCATGCTGATGCGCGAGCCCTGGCAACTCGTGCTCTGCTGGGGCGTCCTGGTGGGCCTGGGCAGCGGCTCGATGGCCGGCGCCTTCGCCACCACGATCACCGGCCGCTGGTTCCGCGCCCGGCAGGGCCTGGTCACCGGCGTGCTGACCGCCGCCGGGGCGGCCGGCAACCTGGTCTTTCTGCCGGTCGGCGCCTGGCTGGTCGAGCAGCACGGCTGGCGCTCGGCGGTGATCGTGGTCTCGCTCTCGGCCAGCGCGGTCGCCGTCCCGGTGCTGCTGCTGATGCGCGAACGCCCGGCCGACCTCGGCCTGCTGCCGTACGGCGAGACCGGGGAACTCCCCTCCCCGGCCGCCGGCGGCTCGGAGGGGACCGCGACGGCGACCGCTGCCGACGGCCGCGCCCTCGCCCGCACGCTGCGGGTGCTGCGGGAGGCCGCGCGCGGCCGGGCGTTCTGGCTGCTGGCCGGCTCCTTCGCGATCTGCGGTGCCACCACCGCCGGCCTGGTCGGCACCCACTTCATCCCGGCCGCCCACGACCACGGCATGCCGGTCACCACCGCGGCGAGCCTGCTCGCCCTGATCGGCGTCTTCGACGTGGCCGGCACCGTGTTCAGCGGCTGGCTCACCGACCGGGTCGACTCCCGGCTGCTGCTGGTCGTCTACTACGGGCTGCGCGGGCTCTCGCTGCTCCTGCTGCCGCAGCTGTTCGCGGGCTCGCTGGAGCCGCCGATCCTCGCCTTCGTCGTCTTCTACGGCCTGGACTGGGTCGCCACCGTCCCGCCGACCGTCGCGCTGTGCCGCCGGCACTTCGGCGAGGACGCCCCGATCGTCTTCGGCTGGGTGCTGGCCAGCCACCAGATCGGCGCCGCCGTGGTGGCCGGCCTGGCGGGCCTGGCCCGCGACGCGCTCGGGAACTACGACCTGACCTGGTACGGCGCCGGTGCGCTGTGCGCGATCGCGGTCGGGCTCTGCCTGGCCCTGCGGGGAGGGCGGACGGCCGCGCGGCCGGCTCCGGCGCTGTCCTGAGGCCGTCCACCGCCGCCCCGGCGCTGTCCCGAGGCCGTCCACCGCCACTCCGGAGCGGACCGCTAGGCTCCGCAACCATGGCGCTCATCTTCACCGTGGACCCGAAGCTCGACCCCGACCTGCGCACCGCCGTCGTCCGGCTGTGGACGGACGTCACCAATGCCGGCGGAGCGGTCGGCTTCGTGGCGCCGGTCACCGAGGAGGAGGTCTGGGACACCGCCGAGCAGCAGTTCGCCGGGGTGCGGCCGGACGGCCCGGACCGGATGCTGGTCGCCCACGAGAGCGGTACCGGCCGACTGGTGGGCGTGCTGTTCTTCGAGTCGATGCGCTTCGAGCTCATGGAGCACTGGCGGATGCTCAAGCGGGTCATGGTGCACCCCGACTTCCAGGGCCGCGGTTACGGCGCCGAGCTGCTGGCCGAGGCCGAGCGGGTGGCCCGCCGGTGGGGCCTGCAGTCGCTGCGGCTCACCGCGCGCGGCGGCCAGGGCCTGGAGGGCTTCTACGCCCGCAGCGGCTACCGGGAGGTCGGCCGGGTGCCGGCCGCGATCAGGGTCGCCCCCGGGGACGACCGCGACGACATCACCCTCTGGCTCGACCTGCGGTGATCCGGGCCGACGGCGGGCGGCGGCGGGCGGGGCGCGGACGCCCCCGGCCCCGCGCCGCCCGTCAGGCATGCTTCACTGGGAGACCGGCCCCCGCCCAGACCAGTGAAAAGGACGTGTTCCCGTGAGCAGCACCGGCCAGGAGAAGTCGCACGCCACGCTCCGCTACACCTCCCTGCGGGTCAGCATCTTCCTCGGCTGCCTGCTGGTCTCGCTGCTGCTCGGACACTTCGGGATCATCCCGGTCAGCGGCCAGGCCGGCGTGGTCTTCCTGTTCCTGCTGGCCGCGGTCGCCTCCGCGCCGCTGAGCTACGTGCTGCTGAGCCGCCAGCGCGACGAGATGTCCAGCCAGATCAGCGGCAAGGTCGAGGGCCTGCGCAGCCGTACCGCCGAGCGGATCGCCGCGCAGAACGCCGAGGAGGACGCCGCCGACGACGCCGCCCGCGCGGCCGCCGCCGGGCAGAGCTGACCCCGGCCGGACCAGCGACCGCAGCCCTCGTGCCCGCCTCCGCCACCTCCGGTTCGGGTTCCACCTCCGGTTCGGGTTCCGGCTCCGGCTCCGGTTCCGGTTCCGGGGCCGTTCCGCCCGAGCCGTCCTCCGCCGCGTCCGGCGACACCCCTGCCGGGCCGTCCACCGACACCTCCGCCGTTCCGGCCGTGCCGTCCGCCGTGCCGTCCGCCGTGCCGTCCGCCGACTCCCGTGCCGTTCCGGCCGCCGGGTCGTCGGCCGAGCCGCCGGGCAGCGGCGCCACCGGGACCTGGCCGGCCCCGGTCCGGCGGCCCACCGGCCGCGACGTGGCCAGGCTCGCGGGTGTCTCGCAGGCCACCGTCTCGCTGGTGTTCTCCGGTGCCGAGGCCGGTCGCCGGGTCTCCGACGCCACCCGGGAGCGGGTCCGGGAGGCCGCCCGCAGCCTCGGCTACCGCCCGCAGGCGGCCGGCCGTCAGCTGCGCCTGGGCCGCAGCGGGATGATCCTGCTGGCGGTGCCGAACATCCTCGGCCCGTTCTTCGGCCGGGTGCTAGAGGGCGTCCACGAGGAGGCCGGCCGGCACGGCCTGGCGGTGGTGGTCAGCTCCGGCTGGGGGAGCGCCACCCTCGCAGAGGCCGCCACCACCAGCCGCTTCGACGGCCTGCTGATCTGCTCCCCGGACGACAGCCAGCTCGGTGAGCTCCCCGCCGACACTCCCGCCGTATTCCTGGACGCCGACCCGGGCACCGACCGCGCCCGGCCGACCGTCGAGCTCGACGTCGCGGGCGGCATGCGCGCCGCCGTCGAGCACCTGGCCGCGCTCGGCCACCGCCGGATCGGGCGGCTGCGCTCGACCCACTCCGCGTACACCTTCCGGGTGCGGCAGGCCGCCTTCGAGCAGGCCGTCCGCGAACTCGACCTGGACGTGGTCGAGTTGGGGGTCAGTCTGAACGAGGGGCAGCCGGCCGCGCGGAGCGTGGCGCACCGCCTGCTGGAGCGCGCGGACCACCCGCGCGCGGTGGTCTGCGACGACGACGTGGTCGCCTCCGGGGTCTACCAGGCCGCCGCCGAGCGTGGGCTGCGGGTGCCCGGGGACCTGTCGGTGGTGGGCATGGACAACGTTCCGGTGGCGGCGCTGCTCGCCCCGCCGCTGACCACCGTGGACCTGCCCGGCGAAGAGCTGGGCCGGGTGGGGGTGGCGGCGCTGGCCGGCCTGCTGCGCGGGGAGCGGGTGGCGCCGGTCGCACCGCTGGCCACCTCGCTGGTGCTGCGCTCCTCCACGGCGCCGGCCCACGGCTGACTCCCGGGCGGGGCCGGCGTGATCCCGGGCGGACCGCTACGTGGACCTCGGCGTCGACCTCGGCGTGGAATTCCTACGTGGGTCCCGGCGTGGGCCCCGGTGTGGAGTCCGCCCGTCGATCGCAGCGGACGGCGGCCGGAGACGACCGCAGGGAAGCGGAAAAGGACCGCGCCCACCGGCCAGACCCCGGTGGGCGCGGTCGTCTACGGGGGCGCCTCAGCCCACCGGGACCGGCTGCGCCAGCGGCGCGACCGGTGCCGGGTGGAACCAGCGCCGGGCGCCGAACAGCAGCAGGCCGCCGAGCGCGATCCCGCCGGCCGCGCACAGCGCCACCGGGCGCAGCGAGTCCTCGGCGAGGTGTCCGGCCACCGCGTAGCCGAGCGAGTTGCCGGTGGCGAACAGCGTCACCAGCCAGGCGAACGCCTCGGTCACCGTCCCGGTCGGCGCCAGCTCGGCGACCAGCACGAACGCCGCCGCCAGCAGCGGGGCCAGCACGATCCCGGACAGGAAGGCCAGTGCGGCCATCGGGTACGGCCCGGGCAGCAGGACCAGCGGGAGGTAGGAGGCGGCCATGGCGAGCGCCATCACCCAGGTGCGGGTGGCGGTGCTGCTGCGCCACCGCACCGCGCCGTAGGCGAGCGCGCCGAGCAGGCCGCCGAGCGCGGCCAGTGCCAGCAGGGTGCCGGCCCCGCCGGGCAGCTCGCCGGCGTGGTGCTCCGCGTACGCGATGAACAGCACGTTCTGCGCGCCGACCGCCCAGCCGGCGCCGGCCAGTCCGACCAGCAGCAGCACCAGGCCGGGGGAGCGCAGCGGCCCGAGCAGGCCGGCGGAGTGCTCCCGGGCCGGGGCGCGCCAGGCCCGGGCGGGGGCGGTGGTGGAGACGATCAGCGCGCCGGCCAGGCCCAGGCCGGCGGCCACCCAGAGCGCGGCGACCGGGCTGAACAGCCCGGCGATGCCGGCGACGGCCAGCGGGCCGGCCACGTAGAGGATCTGCTGGGAGGCGGAGTCGAAGGCGTAGGCGGTGTCGAGCTGCTCCTCCTCCACCACCTCGGGCCAGAGCGAGCGCAGGCAGGGTTCGAGCGGGGGCATGGCGAGTCCGGCGATCGCGGCGCCCAGCGGGGCGGCGAGGGCGGAGCCGGGGGCGAGGGCGAGCAGGGCGTAGCCGCCGCCGGCGACGACCGCGGAGGCGAGCAGGACGCGCGGCTGCCCGGTGCGGTCCACGACGCGTCCGAGCACCGGCCCGCCGACCGCGGCGGCGATCGCGTACGCGGCGGTGGCCAGCCCGATCCGCCCGTAGGGCGTGCCGGCCTCGCGCAGGGCGAGGGCGATGACCAGGGCGGTCATGCCGGCGGGCAGGCGGCCGAGCAGCGTGCCGAGGAGCAGGCGGCTGACGTGGGGGGCGCGGAGCAGGGCGAGGTAGCCCATCGGCGTCTTCTTCTCCGGTCTGGGCAGGCGGGGGCGGGGACAGGTCAAAGTTATACGTATAACTACCTGCGGTCAATCGAGCCGATCGGCGTTGACTGATGGGGCGTCAGCTTCGTTCGTGTCCGGATCTCGCCGCAACCTCAAACAACTACTTTGAACATCTCAAACCTTTGCTGCTAACGTGTCGGCCGTGACCACCTCAGACGCACCGCGGACGCACGGCCTGGGCTCGCTGCCCGGCGCCGCCCGCCCGTGCGCTCTGACCGGTGCTGTGGACAGCCCGCGCCGTTGTCGCGCCATGAGCTGTACGTCGGCGGCACGCCCCTGACCGGGGGTTCGTGACCTTCCTGTCCGGCCCCGCGCCGTGCCGCCTTCCCCGCCCCGCCCCGCCGTCAGCAACGCCCTCCCCCGGAGCCGCACCGTCATGTCCACAGCGCCCGAGGCGACCTCGTCGCCGTCCGTGCTCACCAAGATCCGAAAGACCCCGTTCTGGGTGCAGATCGTCGCCGGCCTCGTGCTCGGCGCCGGCCTCGGCTACCTGGCCCGGACCGCCGACATCTCCTGGCTGGCCACCACCCTGGAGACGATCGGCAAGATCTTCGTCCAGCTGCTCAAGCTGGCCGTCCCGCCGCTGGTGTTCACCGCGATCGTGGTGAGCGTCGCCAACCTGCGCAACGTCACCAACGCGGCCCGCCTGGCCACCCGCACCCTGCTCTGGTTCATGATCACCTCGCTGATCGCGGTGGCCATCGGCTTGGGCCTCGGCCTGCTGACCAACCCCGGCCGGGGCACCGACCTCAAGACCGAGGGCCTGAAGGCGCTCGACTCCAAGGGCACCTGGATCGACTTCCTGACCGGGATCTTCCCGACCAACATCGTCGACGCCTTCGCCAAGGTGAACGTCCTGCAGATCGTCTTCATGGCGGTCGTGGTCGGCGCCGCGATCATCAAGCTCGGCAGCCGGGCCGAGCCGGTCCTCAAGCTCAGCGAGTCCGTGCTGGAGCTGACCCAGACCGCCCTGTGGTGGGTCATCCGGCTCTCCCCGCTCGGCACCCTCGGCCTGATCGGCAAGTCCGTCGCCAAGTACGGCTGGGACCTGCTCAAGCCCTTTGCCACGCTGACCCTGGACGTCTACGTCGGCTGCGCGCTGGTGCTGTTCGTCGTCTACTCGCTGGTGCTCCGGTTCGCGGCCGGCCTCAACCCGGTGAACTTCTTCAAGGGCGCCTGGCCCGCCATCCAGCTGGCCTTCGTCTCGCGCTCCTCGGTCGGCACCCTGCCGGTCACCCGCCGGGTCACCGAGCGCCTCGGCGTCCCGAGCGAGTACGCGTCCTTCTCCGTGCCGTTCGGCGCCACCACCAAGATGGACGGCTGCGCCGCGATCTACCCGTCGATCGCCGCGATCTTCGTCGCCCAGGTCTACAACATCGACCTCGGCATCAAGGACTACGTGCTGATCGCCTTCGTCTCGGTCGTCGGCTCGGCCGCCACCGCGGGCCTCACCGGTGCGATCGTCATGCTGACGCTCACCCTCTCCACCCTGGGTCTGCCCCTGGAGGGCGTCGGCCTGCTGCTCGCCATCGACCCGATCCTCGACATGGTCCGCACCGCGACGAACGTCGCCGGCCAGGCGCTGGTGCCGGTCGTGGTCGCCGCGCGGGAGAAGATCCTCGACGTCGCCGCGTACAACGACCCGCCGGGCGACCTGTACGACGCCACCCCGGCGGCCGTGATCCCGGCGCAGGCGGGCAAGGAGGCGGCTCCGGCCGCGGTCTGACCCTCCGCAGGCTCGACGTCCACCCCGACCGGCCGCGCAGCCAGCGCGAGCAGGGCGGTCTCGCCCGAGTGGGAGAGGCTGAAGTGCAGCCCGTCCGCCCCCGCG
>NZ_JBFAZB010000029.1:0-109851 GCF_040681575.1 Kitasatospora sp. NPDC051702 | reverse complement strand
GTACGACGCGGACGGCAACCAGCTCATCCGCCGCAACCCGGGCAAGACCACGCTCAGCCTCGCCACCGACGAGCTCACGCTCGACACCGGCAGCGCACGAGGGACGGGAACATCCGGATCCCGAGACGGAGATGTCGGAGCGGGCCCGGGAATCTATACGATGAGCCCATGCGTTCCGTCGATGTGAGCAACCAGGCCCCGGGCACCCGCCTCGTGGCGCGCCTGCACGTCGACCTGTGCCGGCTCGCCAGCGCGATCTGTCCCGGCACGCCCGCGCGCTCACGCTGAGCCGCCACGCCCCACCCGGGCCCGCCGCCGGTCGGCGACGCCGAGCCCCGGGACCATCAGCCCTGCCGCGCCCGCTGCGGCCCACCCCTCACGACTCGCACAGGAGCGCACCCATGGCCATCGAGGTCCGCATCCCGACCATCCTCCGCACCTACACCGACGGCGCCAAGGCCGTCGAGGGCACCGGCAGCAACCTCGGGGAACTCTTCACCGACCTCGACGCCCGTCACCCGGGCATCGCCGCCCGCCTGGTCGAGGGCGGCGAGCTGCGCCGCTTCGTCAACGTCTACCTGAACGACGAGGACGTCCGCTTCCTGGAGGGCATCTCCACCGCCCTCGCCGACGGCGACAGCGTCACCATCCTGCCCGCCGTGGCCGGCGGCGCCCGCTGACCTCCCGGCTCCCCCGCCCGCGCGGCGGGGGAGCCGCCCCCTCGACACCCCCCAACGCCGCGGCCGGAGGCCCCCTTGCGTTACGACAGCCCGCTCGAAGCCGTCGGGAACACCCCGCTGGTCCGCCTGCCCAGGCTGTCCGCCGCCGTTCCCGGCAACGCCGACGGGCTGGTGAGGCTGTGGGCCAAGCTGGAGGACCGCAACCCCACCGGCTCCATCAAGGACCGCCCGGCGCTGCACATGATCGAGCGCGCCGAGGCCGCCGGCCGGCTCACCCCCGGCTGCACCATCCTCGAGCCCACCAGCGGCAACACCGGCATCTCGCTCGCCATGGCCGCCAAGCTCAAGGGCTACCGGATGGTCTGCGTGATGCCCGAGAACACCAGCGAGGAACGGCGCGAACTGCTCCGCATGTGGGGCGCCGAGATCATCCCCTCGCCGGCCGCCGGCGGCTCCAACACCGCCGTCCGCATCGCCAAGGAGATCGCCGCCGAGCACCCCGACTGGGTCATGCTCTACCAGTACGGCAACCCCGACAACGCGGGCGCCCACTACGCCGGCACCGGCCCCGAGATCCTCGCCGACCTGCCCTCCGTCACCCACTTCGTGGCCGGCCTCGGCACCACCGGCACCCTGATGGGCGTCGGCCGCTACCTGCGCGAGAAGGTCCCCGGCGTGCGGATCGTCGCCGCCGAACCCCGCTACGACGACCTGGTGTACGGGCTGCGCAACCTCGACGAGGGCTTCGTCCCCGAGCTGTACGACGCCGAGGTGCTCACCACCCGCTTCTCGGTCGGCTCCGCGGACGCCGTCCGCCGCACCCGCGAACTCCTCCAGCAGGAGGGCATCTTCGCGGGCGTCTCGACCGGCGCCATCCTGCACGCCGCGATCGGCGTCGGCCGCAAGGCCGCGGCGGCCGGGGAGCGGGCGGACATCGTCTTCGTCGTCGCCGACGGCGGCTGGAAGTACCTGTCCACCGGCATCTACACCGCCGAGTCCACCGAGGCGGCCGTCGAGGCGCTGCAGGGCCAGCTCTGGGCCTAGGGCGTGTCTTTCGGATCACGCCAGGCGGTCGCCGCCGGGGCACGCACCTCGCCGGCTTCTCGTCAGTCGCCGATGCTCCGCATGGACTCCCTCCTCGGCACCGCCGATGCACGCACCCCAACGACGCCCGCTGATCCGACGTGATCCGAAAGACACGCCCCAGGGCGCCGGACCCGCGGCCCGTACGGGACCTAGCCGGTCCGCAGGGCCCGTTCGGCGCGGGACCAGACCTGCCGGTCCACCGTGCCGGCCCGGCGGCGGAAGGCCGTCAGCGGCACCTCGCGCAGCTCGTCGGTCTCCAGCCAGCTGGTCCGGCCCTGCCGGTCGCCCACCGAACCGGGCGGCAGCGGCAGCACTCCCGGGCGGTCGCCGTGGTGCTTGCTGGTGATCTTCGCGACGGTGGCCTGCCGGCCGTGCACCCGCAGCACCAGGCACGGGCGGTCCTTCGCCCCCGGGCCGTCCTCGAACGGCACCTCCGCCCACCAGATCTCCTGCGGTCGGGGCACCGCCGCGCCGCGGGTCGCCGGGCGCGGCCGAGGGCCGGTCGGACCGGCCGGTCGGGGAGCCGGGCGGGTCCGCCTGACCAGTGCCGCCGCGACGGCGGCCACCGCCGCGACGCCCGCCACCGCCAGGACCACCCAGATGCCAGTCATGCCGCTCATGCCGCGAACCGTACCGGCCCGCGGCGGCGCCCACCACCGTCGGTGCTGTGACAGTTGAGTATTTGTCCGCCCGTTGCTCCCGGTTCGTCACGGAACGGCCACGGTGCCCGTTCTGCGCACAGGACACCGCCCCGGCCCGGAAAAGCTGCCCACGAACGTCCGCCCCCGCCCCTCCGGAGGTGTCCTCGTGAGCAGGGACAGCGACCTGTGGTCCTACGCCGAGATCGCCCGCCACATCAACGTGCAGCCCGAGACCGTGCGCAACTACCGCCGGCACGGGCTGCTGCCCGACCCCGACGTCGTCGACGACGGCCACCCCCGCTGGCACCCGGACACGATCCGCACCTGGGCCCGCAACCGCCCCCGCCACCGCTGACCGGCCCGGCCACGGCCCCCGCCCCGCCGCGGGACCGCCGGACCGCCCCCGCAACCGCTGAGCGACACCCCCGGCACCGCTGAGCGAGGCCCCCGCCCCGGCCCCGGCGTTCTGGTGATTCCAGCCACAGCCCGGCACGGGGACGGGGGCAAAGTGTCCTTCCGCCCTTACCCTCGACACGCGAAGCAGTGCTCCCGGCCGGTTCCCCGGCCCGGCCTGCCGTTTTCCAGCAGCAGCCAGGACGTGTCGGGGCGGAGGGGCTCGGATGAAGATGACCGTGGTGGGGTGCTCGGGGAGCTTCCCGTCCGCCGACTCGCCCTGCTCCAGCTACCTGGTCGAGGCCGACGGCTACCGCGTCGTGCTCGACCTCGGCAACGGCGCCCTCGGCGCCCTGCAGAAGTACGTCGACCTCTACGCGGTCGACGCCGTCCTGCTCAGCCACCTGCACGCCGACCACTGCGTCGACCTCTGCGCCTACTGGGTCGCCCGCAACTACCGTGCCGAGGGCTGCCCGGACCCGATGCCCGTCTACGGCCCGGCCGGCACCGCCGAGCGGCTCGCCCGCGCCTACGACATGCCGGAGAACCCCGGGATGAAGGAGGTCTTCGACTTCCGCACCCTCACCCCCGGCGCCTTCGACCTCGGCCCGTTCCGGATCGAGGTCGCCCAGGTCAACCACCCGGTCGACGCCTTCGCCTTCCGCCTCGAACACGACGGCCGCTCGCTCGTGTACTCCGGCGACACCGGCGAGAGCGCCGAGCTCGTCGAACTCGCCCGCGACGCCGACCTCTTCCTCTGCGAGGCCGCCTACATCGACGGCCGGGACACCTACCGGGCCGTCCACCTCAACGGGCGCGAGGCCGGCGAGCACGCCACCGCCGCCCGCGCCCGCCGCCTCGTCCTCACCCACATCCCGCCGTGGACCGACGCCGAGCACAACCGCCGGGACGCCGCCGCGGCCTACGCCGGGCCCGTCGAGATCGCCCGGGCCGGCGCGGTCTACCGGATCTGACCCGCGACGGCCCGCCCGGTGGGCCGCCACGCACGACGACCCCGCCCCGCCGCTGGGGGAGCAGCGGCGGGGCGGGGTCGTGGGGTGCGGCCGGGTGTCAGGCCTTGGTGACGTCCTCGATCTCGTCGTCCTCCTCGCGACCGGGGGTCTTGAGGTCGAACTTGGTGATCGCGAAGCGGAAGAGGAAGTAGTACAGCGCGGCGAAGGCGAGGCCGATCGGGATGATCATCCACGGGTCGGTGGCCTTGCTCCAGGCCAGGGCGTAGTCGATCAGGCCGCCGGAGAAGGTGAAGCCGTCGTGCACGCCGAGCGCCCAGGTGACGGTCATCGAGACGGCGGTGAGCAGCGCGTGGATGACGTACAGGGCCGGGGCGATGAAGACGAAGGCGAACTCGATCGGCTCGGTGACACCGGTCACGAAGGAGGTCAGCGCCAGCGAGAGCATCATGCCGGTGACGGCCTTGCGGCGGTGCGGCTTGGCGGCGTGGGCGATGGCCAGGGCGGCGGCGGGCAGCGCGAACATCATGATCGGGAAGAAGCCCGACATGAACTGGCCGGCGGTCGGGTCGCCGGCGAAGAAGCGCGGGATGTCGCCGTGCACGATGGTGCCGTCGGCCTTGGTGAAGTCACCGGTCTGGAACCAGGCGTAGGAGTTCACGAACTGGTGCATGCCGACCGGCAGCAGACCGCGGTTGACCAGGCCGAAGGCGCCCGCACCGAACGCGCCGGCGCCGATCAGGGTGTCGTTAAGGCTCTTGATGGCGTCGCCGACCGGGCCCCAGGTCAGGGCGAAGAGCACGCCGACGGCGGTGCCGACGAAGGCCATCAGGATCGGCACCAGGCGGCGGCCGTTGAAGAAGCCCAGCCAGTCGACCAGCTTGGTGCGGTGGTACTTCTGCCAGAGCACGGCGGCCAGCAGGCCGATCACGATGCCGCCGAGCACGCCCGGGTTCTGGTAGGTCGGGGCGACCCACTTGCCGTCGGCGATGTGGCCCTCGGCGATCGGGAACGCGGTCAGCACGTTCTTGTAGACCAGGAAGCCGACCAGGGCGGCGAGGGCGGTGGAGCCGTCCGCCTTCTTGGCGAAGCCGATCGCGATGCCCACCGCGAAGAGCAGCGGCAGGTTGTCGAAGACCCCGCTGCCGGCGGTGTTGAACACCGCGGCGACCTTGTCCCAGCCGAGGCCGTCCTTGCCGAACACGTCGTCCTGGCCCAGGCGCATCAGCAGGCCTGCGGCGGGGAGCACGGCGATGGGCAGCTGGAGGCTGCGGCCGATCTTCTGCAGACCCTGGAGGAGGCTCTGGCCGAACTTCTTGGTCGGGCTTGGCGTGGCCGGAGCCGTGGCGGGCGCCGGTGCCTGCGCAGACTGACTCATGGGGGTGGGTTCCTAACGGCATGGCGGTCGGTCGGGGGAGGGGCACAGGGGGCCGAACCGCGAACTGGTCTACACCACGTGTGGTGTAGACCAGTTTTGTAGCACGGGTGGAGAAGGCGGGGAACCCCGGAAAGCGCTGCTGCCGGGAAGCGCTATGAAATCGAAACCTACTTGCGGAACGACGATCATGATTACCCGGCGTGATTGGTATTTTGGCTATTTGCGCAACAAAAAGGCCCGGCCTCGCCGGGCGTCGCCGGCTCGCGGCGGAGCGTGCGCGACCAGGCCGGTGGTGCGGCCGCCGAGGCTTTCCCGCCAGGGCAATTGGCCCTTTCTGGAAAGTCGATGGCCCCCGGACCGGCGGGTCCGGGGGCCATTGCGGGTGACGTCCGGTGACGCTCGGTTTCGGGGGCGGTTTCGCGGCCCGCTATCAGGCCTTGGTGACGTCCTCGACCTCGCTCTCGTCCTCCCGGCCGGGCGTTTTCAGGTTGAATTTGACGATGATGAACCGGAACAGCGCGTAGTACACGGCGGCGAAGCCGGCCCCGATCGCGAGGATCAGCCACGGCTTGGTGGCCAGGCTCCAGTTGATGACGTAGTCGATCAGGCCGGCCGAGAAGCTGAAGCCGTCGTGGACCCCGAGGCCCCAGGTCAGCCCCATCGAGACGCCCGTCAGCAGGGCGTGCACCAGGAACAGCGCCGGGGCGATGTAGGCGAAGGAGTACTCGATCGGCTCGGTGACGCCCGTCACGAAGGAGGTCAGGCCGACCGACAGCATCAGGCCGTAGATCTCCTTGCGGCGGTGCGGCTTGGCCGAGTGCGCGATCGCCAGCGCGGCGGCGGGCAGCGCGAACATCATGATCGGGAAGAAGCCGGACTGGAACTGGCCGGCCGTCGGGTCGCCCGCCAGGAAGCGCGGGATGTCGCCGTGCACCATCATGCCGTCGGGCTTGGTGTACTCGCCGAACTGGAACCAGACGAAGGTGTTCAGCAGCTGGTGCATGCCGATCAGCAGCAGCAGGCGGTTGAACAGGCCGAAGAGGCCGGCGCCGGTCGACCCGAGGTCGGCGAGGGTCTGGCTGAAGTCGTTGAGGCCGCGGCCGATCGGCGGCCAGACCCAGACCGCCAGGCAGGCGGTCAGCATGCCCACCAGGGCGGTGATCATCGGCACCAGGCGGCGGCCGTTGAAGAAGCCCAGCCAGTCGACCAGCTTGGTGCGGTGGAAGCGGACCCAGAGCCAGGCCGACATCAGGCCGATCAGGATGCCGCCCAGCACCCCCGGGTTCTGGTACGTGGCGGCCGCCGACTTCGCCGAGCCGTAGTCCACGCACTGGTCGCTGACCAGCACCGTCGGCGGCTTGCACTGCTCCGGGAAGGCGTGCAGCACCCGGTAGAAGACGAGGAAGCCGACCACGGCCGCCAGTGCCGTCGAGCCGTCCGCCTTCTTCGCCATGCCGATCGCCACGCCGACGCAGAACAGCATCGGCAGGCCGAGCGCGGAGTCCAGCAGGGCGCCGCCGGCCGCGGCGAAGACCTTGGCGACGTTGTCCCAGCCGAGGCCGTCCTTGCCGAAGACGTCGGGCTGGCCGAGCCGGTTGAGGATGCCGGCGGCCGGGAGCACCGCCACCGGGAGCTGCAGCGAGCGGCCCATCTTCTGGAGCCCGCCGTAGAGGTTGTGCCACCACACGGTCTGCGGGGTCGTGGCGCCTGCCGAACTCATCCTTCGACCTCCGGGGAGCAGTGGGCGGCCGGTGGCCCCCGGCGGGACCCCGCGCGGGGGCCGGAACGCCCGGGGTCCTTTCTGCGTTCATCGGAGTACACATATATTGGTGTAGACCACTTTGGACGCAGGCCGCACGCCGGGACGCGGGCCCCGCTGATCGTCATCCTCCGGCGGCGGTCGGGACCGTGCGCGCCGGACTGCGCCAAAAGTGGACTAACGTGGCAGACCGGCCCGGAGCGGGTGATGCTAGTCGCGCTGCCCGGCAGCGCGACCACGGCTGAACCGGCGTCAGCACCGGCAGACGGTCCCGGCGGCCACCGGCCGACGGACACCCAGCACAGCGCAGGACGGCACCCGGCAGAGCCGCCGGCAGGCCGAGACAGAGGGAGAGAATCAGATGGCCAGCAAGGCTGAGAAGATCGTCGCCGGTCTGGGCGGCATCGACAACATCGAAGAGGTCGAGGGCTGCATCACCCGCCTGCGCACCGAGGTCAAGGACGCCGCCCTGGTCGACGAGGCCGCGCTCAAGGCCGCCGGCGCCCACGGCGTCGTCAAGATGGGCACCGCGATCCAGGTCGTCATCGGCACCGACGCCGACCCGATCGCCGCCGACATCGAGGACATGATGTGAGCTGAGCCACCGCGCTCACGCTCCCCCCGGCCCGCCGCCCCGCACAGGACGGCGGGCCGGGGCGCGTCCGGCCCGCGCGCAGCGGCACGGCGCCCGCCCCCACCCCGGCGCGGCTCCGCAGCGGCCTCCGCGGACGCTCTCCGGAACACCCGCGCCGAGCGACTACGCTCGGTTCCTATGTCACGCATCGACGGCCGCACCCCCGACCAGCTCCGCCCGATCACCATCGAACGGGGCTGGAGCAAGCACGCCGAAGGCTCCGTCCTCATCTCCTACGGCGACACCAAGGTGCTGTGCACCGCCAGCGTCACCGAGGGCGTCCCCCGCTGGCGCAAGGGCAGCGGCGAAGGCTGGGTCACCGCCGAGTACTCCATGCTCCCGCGCGCCACCAACACCCGCGGCGACCGCGAGGCCGTCAAGGGCCGCATCGGCGGCCGAACCCACGAGATCAGCCGCCTCATCGGCCGCTCGCTGCGTGCCGTCGTCGACCACCGCGCCCTCGCCGAGAACACCATCGTCCTCGACTGCGACGTCCTCCAGGCCGACGGCGGCACCCGCACCGCCGCCATCACCGGCGCCTACGTCGCCCTCGCCGACGCCGTCGCCTGGGCCCGCGACCGCAAGCTCCTGCGCGCCAAGGGCCAGCCCATCACCGGCGGCGTCAGCGCCGTCAGCGTCGGCATCATCGACGGCGTCCCGATGCTCGACCTCCAGTACGAGGAGGACGTCCGCGCCGAGACCGACATGAACATCGTCTGCACCTCCGACGGCCGCTTCGTCGAGGTCCAGGGCACCGCCGAGGGCGCCCCCTTCGACCGCGCCCTCCTCGACCGCCTCCTCGACCTCGGCACCCTCGGCTGCGCCGAACTCGACGAGATCCAGCGCAAGGCCCTCGAGGGCTGAACCTCCCCGGCCCGCGCCGCCGTGGAACGGGACGGACGCGCCGCTGTACAGGCCGGGCCCGGAGCCCGTACGGTTCCCGCAGCACCCCGCTGCGGGAACCGCGCACCCCCCGGCGCGCGTCCCGTCCCACGGAACCCGCGCGCCCCCCAGGAGGACCGGATGCCGTCGAGCATCGCCCGCCCCGCCGCCCTCGCCGTGGCCGGACTGATCGCGATCCTCCCGCTCAGCATGGTCAGTTGCTCCGCCGCGCAGAAGGCGCTCGACTGCGGCAACACCGCCGTGCGGGTCACCGGCGACCTCGCCGACGTCACCGCCGCGTACGGCAACTCCAGCAACGACTCGGCCGCCGCGGCGAAGGCGCTGCAGAAACTCCGCGGCGACCTCGACCAGATCGGCCGGAACTCCAAGAACACCGACGTCGCCAAGGCCGTCGCCGACCTCCAGAAGCAGGCCGACAAGGTCCAGCAGGCCGTCGACAAGAAGGAGGTCCCCGACCTCAAGCCGCTCGGCGACGCGGCCGGCAACCTCACCTCGGTCTGCACCGGCTGACGCCCCCACCGCTGCCGATAGGGTGGGCGATATGTCCACCCGATTGATCCTCGCCACCCGTAACCAGCACAAGGTCGCCGAGCTCCGCGCCATCCTCGGCGAGGCCGGTCTGGACGTCGAACTCGTCGGCGCCGACGCCTACCCGGAGATCCCGGACGTGCCCGAGACCGGCGTCACCTTCGCCGAGAACGCCCTGCTGAAGGCCCACGCCCTCGCCCGCGCCACCGGCCTGCCCGCCGTCGCCGACGACTCCGGCCTCTGCGTCGACGTCCTGAACGGCGCCCCCGGCATCTTCTCCGCCCGCTGGGCCGGCAAGCACGGCGACGACCGCGCCAACCTCGACCTGCTGCTCGCCCAGCTCTCCGACATCGCCGAACCGCACCGCGGCGCCCACTTCTTCTGCGCCGCCGCCCTCGCCCTGCCCGACGGCACCGAGCGCGTCGTCGAGGGCCGCCTGCTCGGCACCCTGCGCACCGCCCCCTCGGGCGACGGCGGCTTCGGCTACGACCCGGTCCTGCAGCCCCTCGGCGAGACCCGCACCTGTGCCGAACTCACCCCCGCCGAGAAGAACGCGATCAGCCACCGCGGCCACGCCTTCCGGGCGCTCGCCCCGGTCGTGAAGGGCCTCGTCGGCTGACGCACCGTCCGTGGAACGCCGAAGGCCCGCCCCGAGAAGATTCGGGGCGGGCCTTCGATCTGAAGGTTTGAGATGAGTGCGGCCTGAGGGATTCGAACCCTCACGGGGTTTCCCCCACCGGATCCTAAGTCCGGCGCGTCTGCCTGCTCCGCCAAGGCCGCGTGGCCCCTAGTCTAGGGCTTCGCCTCCGGTGGGAACACCGTGATTCGGTGCGGGGGCGTGCGCACCGCCCCGGGGGTCGCCGGGCGGGTGCGGGGTCGGCTGCGGGTGGGGCCGTCGGTCCGGCCGTCCGGCCGGTCGTGGGTGGGGTCGCGGGTCCGGTCGTGGGATGTCGGGTTTCGGCCACCGGCTGACTGGTTGTCGAGCGGGCCCGACCTGTGATGTTTGGCTGTTGATTACCAATTGGTACAGACCTATTGACCTATGTGGTTCAGACCACATAGCTTCGGCGCCAATTGCAATCCCCCACGTGCGTGCTCCCCCACAGGCACGCGCCGACACTCTCTCCCGGAGGACCGAGTGTTGATCCGAAGCACGGCGGAGCGGCGTCCCACCGCCGCCACCCGCCGCAAGAGCCCGGCAGCCCGGGCAGGCGCGGCCTCGCTGGCGGCGGCCGGCCTGGCCGGCCTGCTGCTGGCCACGCTGGGCGCGGCGCCCTCGCAGGCGTCGGCGACCGTCGACAACGCGGCCTGTCGCCCCGACGGCATGTACCAGACGCCCGGCGTGGACGTCCCGTACTGCTCCGTCTACGACACCAGCGGGCGCGAGAAGATGGGCGCGGACCACCAGCGCCGCATCATCGGCTACTTCACCGGCTGGCGCACCGGCAAGAACGGTGACCAGCCGTACCTGGTGAGCGACGTCCCCTGGGACAAGGTCACCCACCTGAACTACGCGTTCGGCCACGTCGGCTCCGACAACAAGCTGTCGGTCGGCACGGACGGCCCGACCAACGAGGCCACCGGGATCGACTTCCCCGGCGTGCCGGCCGCCCAGCTGGACCCGACGCTGCCCTACAAGGGGCACTTCAACCTGCTGACGAAGTTCAAGAAGCAGTACCCGAACGTCAAGACCATGATCTCGGTGGGCGGTTGGACCGAGACCGGCGGCTACTTCGGGGACGACGGCAAGCGCGTCAACACCGGCGGCTTCTACTCGCTGACGGTCAACCCGGACGGCAGCGTCAACCAGGCCGGCATCGACACGTTCGCCGCCTCGTCCGTCGACTTCATCCGCACGTACGGCTTCAACGGCGTCGACGTCGACTACGAGTACCCGACCTCGATGAAGGACGCGGGCAACCCGCTGGACTGGCAGCTCGCCAACTCCAAGCGCGGCTCGCTGGCCAAGGGCTACGCGGCGCTGATGAAGACGCTGCGCGAGAAGCTGGACCGGGCCGGCGCCGCCGACGGCAGGCACTACCTGCTCTCGGTCGCGGCGCCGTCGTCCGGCTACCTGCTGCGCGGCATGGAGACCTTCCAGGTGGCGCAGTACCTGGACTACGTCAACATCATGTCGTACGACCTGCACGGCGCCTGGAACAAGTACGTCGGCCCGAACGCCTCGCTGTTCGACGACGGCAAGGACGGCGAGCTGGCGGCGGCCAACGTCTACGGCACCGCCCAGTACGGCGGCATCGGCTACCTGAACGCCGACTGGTCGTACCACTACTTCCGCGGCGCGATGCCCGGCGGGCGCATCAACGTCGGCCTGCCGTACTACACGCGCGGGTTCAAGAACGTCCAGGGCGGCACCAACGGCCTCTGGGGCACCGCCTCGGCGACCACCTGCCCGGTCGGTTCCGGCCTGACCTCCTGCGGTGACGGCGCGGTCGGGATCGACAACATCTGGAACGACAAGGACGACGCGGGCAAGGAGTCCCCGGCCGGGTCGAACCCGATGTGGCACGCGAAGAACCTGGAGAAGGGCATCCTGCCCGACTACCTGTCCAAGTACGGCGTGACGGACACCGCGCTGCAGGGCACCTACGCCCGCAACTACAGCAGCGCCCTGGTGGCGCCGTGGCTGTGGAACGATACCAAGAAGGTGTTCCTCTCCACCGAGGACGAGCAGTCGGTGGGCGCCAAGGCGGACTACATCGTCAACCAGGGCGCCGGCGGCGCGATGATCTGGGAGCTCGCGGGCGACTACAAGTGGGACGCCGCGGCCAACGGCGGCAAGGGCGAGTACGTGCCGGGCTCGACCCTGACCTCGCTGATGTACGACAAGTTCAAGTCGGCGACGCCGTACGGCGCGACCCGCTCGACGGTCGCGCTTCCGCAGCAGACCCTGCCGATCGACGTGTCGTTCACCAACTTCGCGCTGGGCGACTCCAACTACCCGATCAACCCGAAGATCCACGTCGTCAACAACTCGACGGTGACCCTGCCGGGCGGGACGGAGTTCCAGTTCGACTACTCCAACTCGGCCCCGGGCAACGCCAAGGACCAGTCCGGCTTCGGCCTGCAGGTCATCCGGCAGGACAATCCCGGTCCGGGCAACGTGGGCGGTCTGAAGGGCACCTACAACCGGGTCTCGGTCAAGCTGCCGGGCTGGCAGTCGCTGGCGCCGGGCGCCTCGGTGGACCTGGACTTCGTCTACTACCTGCCGGTCTCGACGCCGTCCAACTGGACGGTCAACGTGGGCGGGACGCTGTACGGGATCAAGGGCGACCTGACCCGCGGCGCGGTCGACGGCGGCACCTCCACGCCGACCCCGACCCCGACCTCGACGGCCACCGCGACGGCCTCCCCGACGGCGACGGCCTCGCCGACGGCGACGGCCTCGCCGACGGCGACGGCCTCGCCGACCGCGACGGCCACGGCGACGGCCTCCCCGACGGCGACGGCCTCGCCGACCGCCACCGCGACGGCCACCCCGACCTCGGGGGCCTGCACGGCCGCGCCGAGTTGGGACGCCGGCACCACCTACGCGAGCACCACCAAGGTCTCGTGGAAGGGCCACTACTACCAGAACAAGTGGTGGACCAAGGGCGACGACCCCACGGCCGGCGGCGCGTGGGGCGTCTGGAGCGACCTCGGGCCCTGCTGACCGGCGGCTGCCCGAGGTGAGGGACGGCGGTGGCGGTGCACCCGGTCGGGGGGTGTGCCGCCACCGCTTCCGTCGTCGGTGCGTCAGGCCGTGCCGACCTCGAGGTCGCGCAGCAGCTTGGCGACGTGCCCGGTGGCCTTGACGTTGTAGAGGGCGCGCTCGACCTTGCCCTGCTCGTCCACGATCACCGTGGAGCGGATCACGCCGACGTAGGTGCGGCCGTAGTTCTGCTTCTCGCCGTAGGCGCCGTAGGCCTGCAGCACCGTGTGGTCGGGGTCGGAGAGCAGGGTGACCTTGAGGTTCTCGGCCTCCCGGAACTTCCCGAGCTTCTCGGGCTGGTCGGGGGAGACGCCGATGACGTCGTAGCCGGCGCCGGCGAGGACGTCGAGGTTGTCGGTGAAGTCGCAGGCCTGCTTGGTGCAGCCCGGGGTGAGCGCCTTGGGGTAGAAGTAGACGATCACCTTGCGGCCCAGGTGGTCGGCCAGGGACACCTGGTTGCCGTCGGCGTCGGGCAGGCTGAAGGCGGGCGCGGTGTCGCCGGGCTGGAGACGCTCACTCACGGTCGGACTCTCCTGATGCTGGGGCGGTCGGTCGTACCACGGCAAACTTACCCCTGATGGTGGGTGGGGCCGCGCGGCCGTGCTCGGCAGCTGACAGACTGGGTCAGTCGCACAGGACAACATCGGTAAGTGAATGGGGTGGCCCGAGTGGGCGAGGCGAGCACGCAGGACAAGTCGGCGAGGACGACCGCCCAGATCGAGGCGGACATCGCCCGGACCCGCACCCAGCTGGCGGCGACCCTCGACGAGCTGGCCGTGCGCGTCCACCCGAGCACGATCGGCGCCCAGGTGAAGGCGCGGGCCGCGGCCGCGGTCGAGGAGAAGGCCGGCCGGGCGTACGTGGCCGCCAACGGTCTGGTGGAGCGGGTCCGGGCCGAGTTCGTGGACGAGAAGGGGCGGCCGCGCAAGGAGCGGGTCGTGCCGGCCGCGCTCGTGGGCGTCGGCCTGGTGCTGCTGGTGGCCTCGTCCCGCAAGCGGCGCAAGGGCTGACCGGGAGCCGTGCGCAGGGCCGGGCGCGGGCCGCGCCCGGCCCTGCGCACGCCGGGCCAGCGTCACGCTCCGGGCCCGGGGGCGGTACCTTCGGGACCGTGAGTACGAACGACGAACCGACCCCGCAGTCCGCCTCCGCCGCCTCCGGGGGCGACCACCCGCGGCACGACCGGCTGGGCGAGAAGCTGCCGATCCGGATGCTGCACGACCGCGTGCTGGTGCGGATCGAGGGCGGCGAGGGCGAGCGCCGCTCGACCGGCGGCATCCTGATCCCCGCGACCGCGGAGCTGTCGAAGCGCTGCACCTGGGCGGAGGCCGTCGCGGTGGGCCAGAGCGTGCGCTCGGTGGAGCCGGGCGACCGCGTGCTGTACGACCCGGAGGACAAGCTGGAGGTCGAGGTCCGCGGCGCGACCTACGTGCTGCTGCGCGAGCGGGACCTGCACGCCGTGGCGGCGACCCGCTTCGGCGACACCGAGGGGTCGACCGGGCTGTACCTCTGACTCCGCTCCCGTTCCGGAGCCCCTGACCCGTGCCCGCACCGCCCGCCGGCGGCCGGTGGGCGACGCGCCCCCTCCCGCGGCCCGGGAGGGGGCGCTCCTGTCGGTGGCGGGGGTTATGGTCCGCCCATGAGCAGGCGTGTGCCGGTGATCGGTGTGGAGGAGCGTCGGGCCCGGGTGGGGCGGCGCCAGCTGCTGGCGCCCGCGGGGCGGGCGGCGAGGGTGGAGCAGGTGGCGGACGCGGTGGTGGGGCTGCACGCCTCCGATCCGGCGACGGTGTACCTGTCGGCGTGCGCCCGGTTGGCGGCGCCGTCCGCGGCGGAGGTGGACCGGGCGCTGTACGAGGACGTCACATTGGTGCGGCTGCTGTCGATGCGGCGGACGCTCTTCGCGGTGACGGAGGGCTTCGCGCCGTACGTGAGCTCGTCGACGGCGCGGGCGATCGCGGCGCGGGAGCGGGCGACGCTGCTCAAGCACCTGCGGGACCACGCCGAGGGCTGGGACGAGGCGAGGCTGGCCGGGGCGGAGCGGGCGGCGCTGGCCGCCCTGGCGCTGCGCGGCGAGGCGACGACGAAGGAACTCGCCGACGACGTGCCGGAGTTGCGCGAGACGATGCTGATGTCGGCGGGCAAGCCGTACGAGGCGCGGCAGAGCGTGGGCAGTCGGCTGCTGCGGCTGCTGGCCGCGGACGGGCACGTGCGGCGGGGGCGGCCGCGCGGCTCCTGGCTGAGCAACGTCCACCCCTGGGCGCCGGTGCCGCAGTGGCCGGACGTGCCGGTGCGGGAGGCGAAGGCGGAGGTGGTGCGGCGCTGGCTGGCCTCGTACGGCCCGGCGACGGTGGACGACGTGAAGTGGTGGACGGGCTGGACGCTGGGGGACACCCGCCGGGCGCTGGCGGACGTCGGCGCCGAGGACGTGGAACTGGCGGGCGGGGCCGCCGCGCTGGTGCTGCCGGGGGACACCGGGCCGGTCGCGGAGCCGGAGCCGTGGGCGGCGCTGCTGCCGGCGCTGGACCCGACGGTGATGGGGTGGCGCGGGCGGGACTGGTACCTGCGGCTGGAGGACGTGCCGGCGCTGTTCGACCGGGCGGGCAACGCCGGGCCGACGGTGTGGTGGTGCGGCCGGGTGGTGGGCGGCTGGGCGCAGCGGCCGGACGGCGAGGTGGTGTGGCGGCTGTTCGAGGACGTGGGGGCGCAGGCCGGTGCGGCCGTGGCGGCCGAGGCGGCGCGGCTGTCGGGCTGGTTGGGGGAGGTGCGGGTGACGCCGCGGTTCAGGACACCGCTGGAGCGGGAGCTGGTGGCCGCCCGCTAGGGCCGGGGCTGCCGGCCCGCCCCGGCCGGGCGGCTCACTGGGGCGGCGGCGTCGCCGAGGTCGCCGGCTTGGTGGCGGGTGCGGGGGCCGTGGCGGTGGGCGGGTCGGTCGGGCGGGTGGGCCGGGTCTGGGTGGGCTTGGGGGCGGGGCTGGGCTGGTCCTGGGTGGGGGTGGGCTGGGGGGCCGGCGGGCTGGGGGCGGCGGGGCTGGTCGGGGTGGGCCCCGGTGCGGGGTCGCCGCCGGTGGGGGCGGGCGCGCTGGGGGCGTGGGTGGGGGTGTCGTGCGCGGGGGTGGTCGCGCTGGGGGTGGTGCCGGGGGTCGCGGCCGCGGTGGCGGGGGCGGTGGTGGCGCTGCCGGTGCCGGTGGGGGTGGTGCTGCTGTTGGGGGTGAGGTCGGGCGCGGGGGCGTCGTGGTCGGTCTGCAGGTCGAACTGCTGGGTGGGGGTGCCCTGGAGGGCGGCGGTCATGTAGGCGGTCCAGATCCGGGTGGGGAAGGTGCCGCCGTTGATGCGGGTGAGTCCGGCCGTGCCGGCCAGCGGTTCCTTGGCGTGGGTCTTCGGGTTCTCGCGGAACAGGCCGACGGTGGTGGCGAGTTCGGGGGTGTAGCCGGCGAACCAGGCGGAGAGGTTGGAGTCGGTGGTGCCGGTCTTCCCGGCGGCGGGGCGGCCGAGGTCGAGCGCGGCGGCGCCGGTGCCGCGGGGGCTGACGACGTCGCGCAGGACGTCGGTGACGGCGTCGGCGAAGCCGCGGCCGATGGCGGTGACGGGGGTGTGGTCCGGCATCTTGGGGATGTCGACGGCGCCGCCGCTGTGGACGCGTTCGAGCTTCTGGACGGACCAGGGCGCGGTGGCGTCGCCGTGGTTGGCGAGGGTGGCGTAGGCGCCGGCCAGGTCGAGGGCGCTGGGGGTGGCGGTGCCGAGGGTCATCGAGGTGTTGGCCGGGTCCATGCCGCGGACGCTGTCGGGGATGCCGAGCTTGATGGCGGTGTCGCGGACGCGGGCGAGTCCGGCGTCGACGCCCTCCTGCGCGTACACGGAGTTGACGGACTTCACCATGGCGTAGCGCAGGGTGATGTTGCCGTAGTCGACGTCGTCCTCGTTGGGCGGTGCGTAGGGGGTGGGGCCGCCGGTGACGGGGCGTTCGCTGGCGCCGTCGTAGCGGCTCTCGGTGGTGATCGGCCGCCCGTCGAGGGTGTGCTGGGCGATGAGGCCGGCGGCGAGGTCGATGGGCTTGAAGGTGGAGCCGATCTGGTTGTCCTGGCGCAGGGCGTCGTTGAAGGGCTGTTTGGCGTAGTCGGGGCCGCCGTAGACGGCGACTACGCGGCCGGTGGCGGGTTCGACGGAGGCGCCGGCGACGCGGACGTCGGTGTCGGTGGCGGGGCGGGCCCGGGGGTCGAGTTCGCCGGTGAGTTCGTCCTGGACGGCCTTGACGAAGGCCTCCTGCCGGGGCTTGTCGAAGGTGGTGGTGATGCGCCATCCGCCGGCCTTGAGGGTGGCGGCGTCGATGATCCCGGCGGAGACGAGGTAGTCGTCGGCGACGCCGACGAGGTAGCCGGCCTGGCCGGAGAGCCCGGTGGCGGGCTGCGGGTCGAGCAGCTCGGGGAAGGTGGTGGCGGCGCGTTCGGCGGGGGTGAGGAAGCCGAGCTGGACCATGCCGTCGAGGGTGTAGTTCCAGCGGGCGACGGCCTTCTCGCGGTTGGCGGGGGTGGCGGTCTTGACGTCGTAGCTGCTGGGGGCCTGGAGCAGGGCGGCGAGGTAGGCGCCCTGGGCGACGCTGAGGGCGGAGACGTCCTCGCCGTAGTAGGCGTGGGCGGCGCTCTGGATGCCGTAGGCGCCGCGCCCGAAGTAGCTGCTGTTGAGGTAGCCGGCGAGGATGTCCTTCTTGTCGCGCTGCTGGTCGACCTTGAGGGCGATGAAGAGTTCGCGGCCCTTGCGCTCGATGGTCTGGTCCTGCGTCAGGTAGTAGTTCTTGACGTACTGCTGGGTGATGGTGGATCCGCCCTGCATGCCCTTGCCGAGGAGGGTGTTCCAGCCGGCCCGGAGCATGCCCTTCAGGTCGATGCCGCGGTTCTGGTAGAAGGTGCGGTCCTCGGCGGAGACGACGGCGTGCTGGGTCTGGGCGGGGATCTGGTCGATGGTGACGTCGGTGCGGTTGACGGCGCCGGTGCGGGCGATCTCGGTGGTGCCGTCGGCGTAGAGGTAGATGTTGTTCTGGGCGACGGCGTGGGCGTTGGCGTCGGGGACGGGCACGATGACGTAGAGCACGGCGAAGGCGCCGACGGCGATCAGCAGCGCGGCGGTGAGGGCGCCGAGGGTGATCCGCCAGGTGGGCAGGAGCCGGCGCCAGCGGGGGAGGGCGCGGCGGGCCGCGCGGCGGGCGGCTCGTTTGGCCTGGCGCCGGGTGCTCAAGGTCATGCGGCGATTATGTGCTATTTGACGTGCGATCAGTGGTGGGGCGGCTGCGGCGTGCGCGGGAAAAACGGGTGCGGGGGCTGATCGCCGGCGGTACGGTGAAAGGTGAGAACCGCATAGCGCACCTGTTTCCGACAGCTCCGTCCGCTCGGCCCGGTACCCCCGGGGTGGGCCGGTCGGGGCCGCTGGGGTGTGCGCGGACGTCGGCCGGCACACCCGTCTGCCCGTATTTGTCGACAAGGAGACAATATGCTGAACGTCGCATCCCCCGGCCCGCGGACCGGGCGCCCGCCCGATCCCGCCGGACCGCTCCCCGTGCTCGGGCTCTACGCCGCCGTCGCCCGCGGCGCCTTCCGCCGCTACTCCGGCTACCGGGCCGCCACGCTGGCCGGCACCTTCACCAACACCGTCTTCGGCATCATCCTCGCCTCCTCCTTCCTCGCCCTCTGGCGGGCCCGCCCCGGCCTCGGCGGCTACGACGAGAGCCAGGCCGTCACCTACATCTGGGTCAGCCAGGCCCTGCTGGTCACCGTCGCGGTGTGGGGCGGCGGCTTCCAGGACGACGTCCAGGACCGCTTCCGCAGCGGCGACATCGCCGTCGACCTCTACCGCCCGGTCGACTTCCAGGGCTGGTGGCTGGCCACCGACCTCGGCCGGGCCGCCTTCCAGCTGCTGGTGCGCGGCACCGTGCCGCTGCTGGTCGGCGCACTGGTGTTCCGCACCCGGATGCCCGAACGGCCCGTCACCTGGGCGGCCTTCCTGCTCTCGGTGCTGCTCGCGGTGGTGGTCAGCTTCGGGCTGCGCTTCCTGGTCTCCGTCACCGGCTTCTGGCTGCACGACTCGGAGGGCGTGCGCTCGGTGATGCTCGTGGTCTCGATGTTCTTCTCCGGGATGCTGCTGCCGATCGCACTGTTCCCCGGCCTGCTCGGCGACCTCGCCCCGGTGCTGCCCTGGGCGGCGCTGGTGCAGGTGCCGACCGACGTCTTCCTGGAGCGCGCCACCGGCGCCGGCCTGCTCGGGCCGCTCGGCTTCCAGCTCGGCTGGGCCGCCGCCCTGCTCGCCGCCGGCCGCGGTGCCCAGTGGCTGGCGACCCGCAAGGTGGTGGTCCAGGGTGGCTGAGCCCCTCGTCGCCCCGGCCGGGCCCGCCGCGCCGCCCGCCGCGCCGCCGTCCGAGTCGCTCACCGTGGCCGCCGAGCCGCTCACCGCCCGGGCCGCCTGGGCCGTCCGCTCCTGGTGGTTCTGCGCCCGGATGTGGATGCGCTCGATGATGGCCTACCGGGCCTCCTTCGCCCTGAACCTGCTGGCCAGCCTGGCGACGCACTCGCTGGACTTCGTCGTCCTGGTGCTGATGTTCCGGCACACCGACCAGCTCGGCGGGTGGCGCCTGCCGGAGATCGCCTTCCTCTACGGCACCGCGACCTTCGCCCTCGGCACCGCCAACCTGCTGGTCGGCTCGGTCGACGGACTCGGCGTGCGGATCGTCAACGGCACGCTGGACACCATGCTGGTGCGGCCCGCCCCGGCGCTCGCCCAGCTGTGCGCGGAACGCTTCTCGCTGCGCCGCCTCGGCCGCCCGGTGCAGGCCCTGGCCGTGCTGGTCTGGTCGCTGGCCGCCCTGGACGTGCACTGGACCTGGGACCGCGTCCTGCTGGTGCCCGTCCTGCTGGTCTGCGGCAGCGTCATCTTCGGGGCCGTCTACGTCGGCGGCGCGACCGTCCAGTTCTGGTGGGGCGAGTCCAAGGAGATCCAGAACTCCTTCACCTACGGCGGCGCGACCCTGCTGCACTACCCGCCGACCATCTTCGCCAAGGAGCTGGTGGCCGGGGCGGTCTTCGGCGTCCCGCTGGCCTTCGTCAACTGGCTGCCCGCCCTGCACGTCCTCGGCCGGCCCGACCCGCTCGGCCTGCCCACCGCCTTCCAGTTCGCCTCCCCGGTGGCCGCCGCGCTGTGCGTCGCCGCCGCCGGGCTCGCCTGGCGGGCCGGACTGCGCGCCTACCGCGGCGCCGGCAGCTGACCCCTCCGACCACGCAAGGAGCACCCATGGCACTGATCGAACTCGAGGACGTCCGCCGCAGCTTCACCGTGCGGGCCCGCACCGGCCGGTTCAGCCGGGCCAAGCGCGAGGTGCGCGCGGTGGACGGGCTCAGCTTCACCGTCGAGGCCGGCGAGTGCGTCGGCTACATCGGGCCCAACGGGGCCGGCAAGTCGACCACCATCAAGATGCTCACCGGCATCCTCGTCCCCAGCAGCGGGCGGCTGCGCGTCGCCGGGGTCGACCCGGCCCGCCAGCGCGTCGCCCTGGCCCGCCGGATCGGCGTCGTCTTCGGCCAGCGCACCACCCTCTGGTGGGACCTGCCGCTGCGCGACTCCTTCGAACTCGCCCGCCGGATCTACCGCATCCCCGAGCACCGGTACCGCGAGAACCTCGGCCGCTGCGTCGAACTGCTCGACCTGGCCGCGCTGCTGGACACCCCCGTCCGCCAGCTCTCGCTCGGCCAGCGGATGCGCGGGGACCTCGCGGCGGCCCTGCTGCACGACCCGCAGGTGCTCTACCTGGACGAGCCGACCATCGGCCTGGACGTGGTCAGCAAGGCCCGGGTGCGCGGGTTCCTGCGCGAGGTGAACCGGGAGCACGGCACCACCGTGCTGCTCACCACCCACGACCTCACCGACATCGAGCAGCTCTGCGACCGGGTGATGGTGATCGACCACGGCCGGGTCGTCCACGACGGCGGTCTGGACGGCCTGCACGCCGCCGGGCGCAGCGAGCGCACCCTGGTGGTCGACCTGGCCGAGGCGCGGCCGGCGATCGAGGTGTCCGGCGCCCGGGTCGTCAAGGTCGAGGGCCCGCGCCAGTGGCTGGCCTTCCCGGCGCGGCAGAGCGCCGCGCCGATCGTCGCGGCGGTGGCCGAGCGCTACCCGCTGGTGGACCTGTCGGTGCGGGAGCCGGCGATCGAGGACGTGATCGCCCGGATGTACGCCGGGACGGCGGTGGGCTGAGCGGCGGGACGGTGACGGGCTGAGTGGCGGGGGCCGGGCGGGTGGGCTGCCCCGGCTGGTGGGCTGCCCGGCGGGTGGTGCGCACGCCCGGCACGCGGGTTCCGGCGCGCGCCCGGCGCGTGATTGCGGGGCGCGCCCTCACCCGCGCCGGGCAGCGGGCAGACTGGCGGGGTGAGCGACGAAGCCTTCAGCGGGACGGGCCCCGGGGTCCGGTTCACCGCCGCCGACGAGCAGAAGAGACAGGGCGTCCGCCGGATGAAGACCATCGCGACCGGCCTGCTGGCCTTCGCGACCCTGGTCTTCGCCCTGGCCACCTGGGCCAAGGCGGCCGGGGCCGGGGCCTGGGCCGGGTACGTGGCGGCCGCCGCGGAGGCCGGCATGGTCGGTGCGCTGGCCGACTGGTTCGCGGTGACCGCGCTGTTCCGCCGCCCCTTCGGCCTGCCGATCCCGCACACCGCGATCATCCCCACCAAGAAGGACGCCTTCGGCCGCTCGCTCGGCGACTTCGTCGGGGAGAACTTCCTCTCCGGCCGGGTGGTGCGCGAGCGGCTGGCCGCGCTCGGCATCGCCCGCCGGCTGGGGGAGTGGCTGGCCGCGCCGGGCAGCGCCGAGCGGGTCACCAAGGAGGCCTCGGCGGCGCTGCGCGGCGTCCTCGCGGTGCTCCGGGACGACGACGTGCAGGCGGTCGTCGCCGAGGCGGTGACCAGGCGGGCCGCGGCGACCTCGGTGGCCGAGCCGATGGGCCGGATGCTGGGCAAGGTGGTCGCCGACGGCGGCCACCACGGCGTGGTGGACCTGGTGGCCGTCCGCACGCACGACTGGCTGGCCGCCAACCACGAGGACGTGGTCCGCAAGGTCACCCAGAAGACCCCGGGCTGGACCCCGAAGTTCCTCGACCAGCAGGTCGGCGAGCGGGTCTACAAGGAGCTGCTGCGGTTCGTCACCGACATCCGGGACGACCCGGACCACCCGGCCCGCGGCGCGATCGACAACTTCCTCGCCGACTTCGCGACCGAGCTGCAGACCGACCCGGAGACCATCGCCCGGGTCGAGCGGGCCAAGGCGGAGCTGCTGGTCCGGCCCGAGGTGCAGGACCTGATCGCCTCCACCTGGGCGGCCGTGCGCACCCTGGTGCTGACGGCGGCCGAGGACGAGGACAGCGAACTGCGCCGGCGCATCCGCGACGGCGTGCGCCGCTTCGGCGAGCGCCTGGCGACCGACGCCAAACTGCAGGCCAAGGCCGACGGCTGGCTGCAGGACGCCGCCCAGTACCTGGTGGACACCTACCGCACCGAGATCACCTCGCTGATCTCGGAGACGGTGGCGGGCTGGGACGCCGACGACGCCTCCCGGAAGATCGAGGCCAACGTCGGCCGGGACCTGCAGTTCATCCGCATCAACGGCACCGTGGTCGGCGCCCTGGCCGGCCTGCTCATCCACACCGTCGCGGTGGCCCTGGGCGGCTGACCCGCGGCTTCGGCCTATCCTTGCCAACACCTGCCGATACGCGCGTAGAAGGAAGAGGGAACCACCGTGGTCCAGCCGGACGGAAGTCGGATCGGAAACCCCACTGGCAAGGGCGGCATCGAGGCGTTCATCGCCGGGATGCCCAAGGCGGAGCTGCACGTCCACCACGTGGGCTCGGCCTCGCCGCGGGTCGTCGCGGAGCTGGCCGCCCGCCACCGCGGCCAGTCGAAGGTGCCGACGGACCCGGCGGCCCTCGCCGAGTACTTCAGCTTCACCGACTTCGCGCACTTCATCGAGGTCTACCTGAGCGTCGTGGACCTGGTCCGCGACGCCGAGGACGTCCGCGCGCTCACCTACGGCGTGGCCGAGGACATGGCGCGCCAGAACATCCGGTACGCCGAGCTGACCATCACCCCGTTCTCCTCGGTCCGGCGGGGCATCCCCGACGTCGCCTTCATGGAGGCGATCGAGGACGCCCGGCTGCGCGCCGAGAAGGAGCTCGGGGTCGTCCTGCGCTGGTGCTTCGACATCCCCGGCGAGGCCGGCCTGGAGGCCGCCGAGGAGACCGCCCGGCTCGCCGTCGACCTGGCCCCGGAGGGCCTGGTCAGCTTCGGCCTCGGCGGCCCGGAGATCGGCGTGCCGCGTCCGCAGTTCAAGCCGTACTTCGACCGGGCGCGGGCGGCCGGCCTGCGCAGCGTGCCGCACGCGGGCGAGACCACCGGGCCGGAGACGGTCTGGGACGCCATCCGGGTGCTCGGCGCCGAGCGCATCGGGCACGGCACCCAGGCGGTCAAGGACCCGGCACTGCTGGACCACCTCGGCGAGCACCGGATCCCGCTGGAGGTCTGCCCGACCTCCAACATCGCCACCCGCGCGGTGGAGCGGATCGAGGACCACCCGATCAAGCGGATGGTGGAGGCCGGCCTGCTGGTGACCGTCAACAGCGACGACCCGCCGATGTTCGGCACCGACCTCAACACCGAGTACGCCGTCGCGGCCCGGCTGCTGGACCTGGACGAGTCCCGGGTGGCGGCGCTGGCGCGCAACGCGGTCGAGGCGTCCTTCCTGGACGTGGCCGGCAAGGCCCGCCTGGTCGGCGAGATCGACGCGTACCTGGCGGGCTGGCGGGCCTGACCCGCCCGCCGTTCGCCCTGGTGGACCGCCCCGTCGGCTTCGGCCGGCGGGGCGGTTCCCGTTGTGGCGCCGGCCCGGTCGCGACGTGGCGCCGGGCCTGCGCGTGACGTGGTGCCGGACCCCTCCGCCGGGTGGTGCCACAGTGGTGCCATTAATGTCTCGACATGGCGCCACCGCTGTGCCATGCTTCTGGCATGGACCTCACGCCGTACGTAGAGAACCTCCGGAACGAGCTCGCCGCGGCGGCCGACGCCGGCGGGGACGAAGCCCGCGCGCTGGCCGAGCGGCTGACGCTCCCGCTGGAGTCCGCCGTGCGGCTCACCCTGCTCAACGCGCTCTCCGCCGCCATGGGCGAGGTCACCCGCGACCTCGCGCCGGGCTCGGTTGACGTCCGGCTGCGCGGGCTGGATCCGGAGTTCGTGGTCACGGTGCCGCCCGGCACCGGCGGCTTCCACGGCGATGTGCCACCCGTGGTGCCGTCGGTGGCGCCGGTGGTGCCACCGGTCTCCTCCCCGGTGCCGGAGGGCGACGAGAGCGGCACCGCCCGGATCAACCTGCGACTGCCCGCGAACCTCAAGGCCCGGGCGGAGGACGCGGCCGGGCGGGAGGGCCTGTCCCTCAACGCCTGGCTGGTCCGGGCCGTCGCCGGCGCGATGGAGGGCGGCCAGCCGGGCGTCCGCCCGGCCGCCGACCTCGGCACCCGCGCCCCGCGCGGCGGGGGCGGCCAGGGCTTCACCGGCTGGGTCCACTGACGCCTCCGCACGCCTCCGCACGCCTCCGCACACCTCCCCACGCCTTCGCACCACCGAGCACCCTGCACCTTCCACGTCACCCCCGCTCCGACCAGCGGGAACACCACCACGAGTCAAGAGGACGGGACAGCCATGCCTACGTACGAGACCGACGGACCGATCTCCGCAGCCCTCGAGTTCGAGATCGGCTCGGTGTGGGTCCGCGCGAGCAAGCGCACCGACACCGTGGTCGAGGTCCGGCCCGCCAACGCGGCCAGGGAGGCGGACGTCAGGGCCGCCGAGCTCACCCAGGTCGACTTCTCCGGCGGCCGGCTCACCCTCAAGGGCCCCAAGCAGCGCACCGTGTTCTCCAACAGGAAGGGCTCGATCGAGGTCCTCGTCGAGCTGCCGGCCGGCTCCGAGGTGCACGCCGACTCCCCGATGGCCGACTTCGTCGCCGAGGGCCCGCTCGGGGACTGCCGGGTGAAGACGTCCATGGGCCGGATCCAGCTGGACCGGGCCGAGGCCGTGCGGCTCAAGACCGACATGGGTGACGTCCGGGTCGGCACCGTCACCGGGGACGCCGAGGTGTCCGGCGGCGGCCGGATCGAGGTCGGCTCCGTCGGGGGCCGGCTGACGGTCAAGAACAGCAACGGCGACACCGAGATCGACGAGGTGCGGGGCGAGCTGGTGGCCAACGCCTCCAACGGCCGGATCCACGTCGGCCTCGCCGGTTCGGGCGTGGACGCCAAGTCGGCGAACGGCCACATCCGGCTCGGCCGGGTGGTCCGCGGCAAGGTCACCCTGCAGACCAGCGTCGGGGACGTGGAGATCGGAATCGCGGAGGGCACCGCGGCCTGGCTCGACGTGCACAGCAAGTTCGGCGGCGTCCGCAACTCCCTCGGCGAGGCGGAGGGCCCGGGCGACGCCCGGGAGACGGTCGAGGTCCGCGCGCAGACCCAGGTCGGCACCGTCGTCGTCCGGAGGGCCTGATGGCGGCCGTCTCCGCGCGCGGGCTGACCAAGTCCTACGGCGACAAGGCGGTGCTGAACGGGGTCGACCTGGAGATCCCCGTGGGCAGCGTGTTCGCCCTGCTCGGGCCGAACGGCGCAGGCAAGACCACCACCGTGCAGATCCTGTCCACGCTGCTCCCGGCGGACGGCGGAACGGCCCGGGTGGCCGGGTACGACGTGGCCGCGCAGGCCGACGGGGTGCGGCGGTCGATCGGCGTCACCGGCCAGTTCTCGGCGGTGGACAACCTGCTCACCGCCGAGGAGAACCTGCTGCTCATGGCGGACCTCCACCACCTCCGCCGTCGGGAGGGGCGGAGGCGGGCCGAGGGCCTGCTGCGGCGGTTCGACCTGACGGAGGCCGCCCGCAAGCCGGTGTCCACCTTCTCCGGCGGCATGCGGCGCAAGCTCGACCTGGCGATGACCCTGGTCGGGGACCCACAGGTGATCTTCCTCGACGAGCCGACCACCGGGCTGGACCCGCGCAGCCGGCGCACCATGTGGGAGATCATCCGGGGGCTGGTCGGCGAGCAGGGGGTGACGGTCCTGCTCACCACCCAGTACCTGGAGGAGGCCGACCAACTCGCCGACCGGATAGCCGTCCTGGACGGCGGCCGGATCGTCGCCGAGGGCACGGCCGAGGAGCTCAAGCGGATCGTCCCCGGCGGCCGGATCCGGCTCCAGTTCGCTGACCCGGGCCACCTGGACGCGGCCGCCCGGCTGTTCGAGTACGCCACGGCCGACGCCGAGGCACTGCGGCTGGAGATCCCGGGGGACAACTCGGTGCTCACCGTGAAGGCCGTGCTGGACGCGCTCGACAACGCGTCGGTGCGGGCCGAGTCACTGGTCGTGGAGACGGCCGATCTGGACGACGTGTTCCTCACGCTCACGGGGGAGGGCGCGCGATGAGCGCGATGACGAGCTACGCGGTCAGCGACTCGCTGACCATGCTGCGGCGCAACCTCAAGCGCGCGCAGCGGTACCCGGCGATGACCTTCTCGGTCGTGGTGATGCCGGTGATGATGCTGGCGCTCTTCAACTACGCCTTCGGCGGGGCGCTGGGGCTGGGGATCGGCGGCGGAAGCTACATCGACTACGTGACGCCGGGGATCGTGCTGATGACGGCGACGGCGGGCTCGGTCGCCACGGCGGTCGGCGTCTGCGTCGACATGACGGAGGGCATCGTCAACCGCTTCCGCACGATGGCGATATCGCGGTCGGCGTTCCTGGCGGGGCACGTGATCGGCAGCGTCATCCAGACGGTGATCGCGCTGGTGCTGGTGACGGGTGCGGCCTTCGCCATGGGGTTCCGGTCGAGCGCCGGGCCGGTGGAGTGGCTGGCCGCGGCAGGGCTGCTGCTGTTCGTGACGCTGGCGCTGACCTGGATATCGGCGGGGATCGGGCTGGTGTCGAAGACCCCGGAGAGCGCCAGCAACACGCCGCTGCCGCTGACCTTCCTGCCCTTCATCGGCAGCGCCATCGTCCCGCCGGACTCGATGCCGACGGTGCTCCGCTGGTTCGCCGAGTACCAGCCCTTCACCCCGATCATCGAGACCCTGCGCGGTCTGCTGATGGGCACCGGGATCGGCTCCAGCGGCTGGATCGCTCTGGCCTGGTGCACCGGACTGACGCTGCTCGGCTACCTCTGGTCGCGGAGCGTCTTCCACCGGCGGTGACGGGGGTACGGCCGGTGGCCGCGGCCCGGGTGACGGCGAGACCGTCACCCGGGCCGTCGGCGGATCCGGTCGGTCGGGTCATCGGCGGTTCCGGCCGGTCGACGCACCGGGGGCTCCGGTCGGCGGCCGGCCCGGGCGGTCACCGGTAGCTGACGAACCACGTCCTGGCGGCCGCGGCGGCGTGTTCCTCGGGGGTGGCGGTCCCGTCACGGTCGTCGTGCTGGAACGGCCGGCCCGGCACGGGCCGCAGCCGGAAGACGAAGACCCGGCGGGTCCGGTTGCCGGGGCCGAGCGCCGGGGCTCGGCGTTCCAGGTGGGGTTCGGTCGGGTCGACGAGGAACTCGCCCAGGTATCGCTGGCGGACGGGGTCGACCGGGCTTCCGGAGGGGCCGTCGGCGGCGAACAGGTGAAGGGCCCGCCCGTGCTCCCGGTGGTCGAGGAGGGCCCTGTTCCCGAGGGTCAGCCGGTGGTCGCCGAGGGCGCCGACGCTCGTGAGGTGGAACACCGGGCCCCGGTCGTCCTCCTCGGCCCACCCGTCGAAGAGGTTGAAGCCCCGGAGCCGCCGGGCGCCCGGATCCGCGAAGAGGAAGATCGACGGAAGCCCGCGGGCGATGCAGATCCGTGTCTCGCTCGCGCCGCGGCCGGCGTTCCGCACCGCGGCGGCTGTGGTGAAGGCGCCGGGGGAGAGGGGGAGTTGTTCGGGCAGCACCCGGCCGATGCTAGTCGTCGGAGTCGTCGTCCTCGGCGGTGCCGCGGTAGGGGCCGAGCCGGAGGCGCCAGGGGTCGGTGGGCTTGTCGGTGTGGAGCTTGAGCAGGCCGGGGCGGGGGATGACGAGGGTGCGCATGCCCTCGCCCTGGAGGTAGACCATGCTGGAGAACCACCGGGGGAGGCCCTCGGGCGCGGCGCACCTGCACTTGTCCCGGTTGTCCTTGTCCCAGCGCCAGCAGTGGCAGATGAACTCGGCGCCCCAGGAGGAGGAGTCGACGTGCAGCAGGAGTTCGGAGGGCGCGTCGGGGCGGAGGGCGACGACGATCTCGCCGGTCCCCTCGCGGGTGCCGGTCAGTTCGTCGGTCTCGGACGGGCCGTAGAGGCGGACGGACCACTCGGAGCGGCCCTGCGCATCGACCTTCAGGTGGGTGACGTCCCGGGACAGGACGGTGCGGGTGCGCTCGGTTCCGTCGGAGGCGCTGACGTAGAGCAGGGTCCGATGGGTGTCGACCCGGGTCGGGGTCCGGGTCATCGGGACGATCCGGACGCGCTTGGAGGACTTGGCGGTGACCTCGACCACCGCGACGGCGCCGGGCTCGGGGAGCTCGATCGGGAACTCGTGATCGGTGTCCTCGTCCCAGACGCCCGTGTGGTGGAAGGGATCGTCGTCGGTTCGTCGGGGGACGGTGCCGGGCGTGTCCCGGGGCCCGGCGGGGCCGAGCCGGGGCAGCCCGTCGTCGACGGGTCCGGCAGGGAGGGGAGTGGCGGGCGCGCGAGCGGGCTCGGGTGCCTTGCGGGACCGCGGCGGCTTGGGCCGCTGGTCGGAGGTGGGGGCCGCCGCCTTCCTGGGGCGGCCCGGACCGGGGAGCGCCTTGGCCGCCTCGGCGGCCTTCCGGGCGGATTCGGCCGCGTCGCGGGCGGCCCGGGCGGATCGGACGGCGTCGAGGGCCTGGCGGCGCAGGGCGGCAGTGGCGATGAGCGCGCCGATGGCGAGTCCGAGGACGAAGAAGGAGATGGCGAGCAGCACAGTTCCCCCCGAGGCACGGTGTAGCGGATCAGCGTACGCGCCGGGGCGGTCGATGACGAGGGCGCGGACGCGGCGCTGCCCGGGTCCTCGGGGAGCGAAGGACCCGGGCGGCGTGGAGAGTTTAGAGTTCGTACTCGCCGTTGCGGATGGCGGAGACGAGGTCACGCCACTCGCCGGGGGTGAGGTGGGCGACGGCGTCGGGCCGGAGGCTGCTGCGGACGTAGACGGCCTCCGAGGTGATGGCCACCTCAGGGCAGCTCGCACCCTCGCCGCATGCCTCGGGGCGCTTCCAGCGAAGTATCTCCATGGCCCTAGATCTCTTTCTTGATGACCCTGATGGCGTCGCGAGACTGGCTCTCGGTGAGCGCCCTCTCGGTCATCCTGTCGATGATGTGGCGGTAGTTCTCCATCATTTTCTGCTCGTGAAGGAACACTGGGCCGCTGGTCGAGTCGAGCTGAACGGTGTCGAGACGGGGCACTGGTCCGTTCGCATAGATGATGCCTTGACCGGCTCCCATGAAGCCATTGGTGCTGAAGGTGACCACCCGAAGCGTCACGTGAGGCAGCTCCGAGTACTCAAGCAGCTTGTCCATCTGCCTCTTTGCGGCATCACGACCACCGAACAGCATGCGCAGAGCGGCTTCGTGCACCAGCGCCGAGTAGGGTTGCGCACCTTCGCTCATCAAAATCGCGGAGCGCTGAACCCGGTGTTCGACGCGCGCCTCGATGTGGCGTGCGGAGAGTGGCGGGTAGACATCGTTGAAGATGGCTCGTCCGTACTCCTCCGTCTGCATGGCGCCGGGGACGTGCGAGATCTGATACGTGCGCATCCCTTGGGCGAAGTACTCCATCTCGGCGATGTTGAGGAACCCGGCAGGTACAGAGCCCCGGAAGTCCTCCCACCAACCCCTGTGGCGTTCCTCGGCCATGGCTGCGAGGGCCTCGATGAAGGCGACGTCGCCCTCTTCGAACTCGGACGCGAGCATCCGCACGCGCTCGGCGGTGATCGGGTACTGCCCCTTCTCGATCTGGGTGATCTTCGTCCGGGCGAACCCGAACAGCGCGGCGGACTCGGCAGTCGTGCGGCTGGCGCAGTCGCGCATCTTCCGCAGCTCGGTACCTACTCGCTCCTGCCTGGCTGACGGAGTGGTTCGTGGTGGCATGCCCCAAGCATCCATCGCCATCCAGTGAAGGGTCCAGCAATCCATCGATCGAGTGAAGGTGGGGGTAGAAGTACCCCAACATGTACCACCGGTCCTACAGTCTGAGATGCACCGATCGCCGAATGGATCGTCAGTAACGCCGCTCGGGCACCGCAGAACACCCATGCCCAGTGGGCTCGTTCACGGCGACGCATCCGCCGGTCTCACCCTTCCCCCTTCGGGAGACCCCTGTGCGCAACCTCAACTCCCCCTCCCTCGCGCTCTCCCGCGAAGCCCTCCGCGACGCGATGACCCGCGCCGGCTGGGCGCCCCCGACCATCGCCGATGCCGAGCTCGCCCTCGTCGAACTCATCGTCAACGCCTGGCGCCACGGGGGGACCGCCGCCCCCGTCGTCCTCATCCTCTTCCTCGACAACACCCTCCGGGTCACCGTCGCGGACCGCTCCTCCGCCCTCCCCGAACAGCGAACGGCCTCCGCGCTCGCCGAATCCGGCCGGGGCCTCCAGCTCGTCGACGGTCTCACGCACCGCTGGGGCGTCGACCCGCAGACGCTCGGCAAGGCCGTCTGGTTCGAGCTGGACGGTGCCGCGTGAGCGCCCACCACCCGATCCACCCGGCCGATCCGGCGCTCCTCCACCTCACCGTCCGCGAGCTCACCGAACTCGTCGTCGAACTCCGGACCGAGGGGCGCGAGTTCGGTCTCCTCTGGCCGTCCGCCAGGGCCGGTGACGCCGATCTCCGCGGCCGCCGCCTGGTCTCCGTCGGCAGCATCCCGGCCAGCACCCTGATCAACCTCCTCGCACTCCTCCGCGAGTACAAGCGAAGCCGGGACGCGCCCCACTGATGCTCGGACTCCTGGCGTTCGACCTCGTGGCCTTCAACCTCCTCGCCGCCCTTCTCGGTGCTCTCTGCGAGGCCCGGGCCGGTCGCCTCTACCGCTACCGGAAGTCCTCCGCGTGGTCACGGACCCAGGAGCGGAAGGTTCGCGCGGGCCGGCCGAGCACCCGCTCCACGGTGTCGGTGACCCGTTCGGGTTGGTGCGTGAACGACTCCCAGGCGCGCAGTCTGGAGTCCACGAAGGCGGCGTCGCCCCAGGCCGCGGTCAACTGCTCGCGGGCCGCCGCGGGGGCGAGCTCCTCCCAGCGCAGCTCGATGTCGAGTTCCTCGCCGATGAGCCGTACCAGCTCGGCGTGGGCGATCGACTCGGGACCGGTGACCACGTGCCGGGCACCGTCGTGGCCGTCCTCTGTGAGGGCCCGCACGGCGACGTCCGCGATGTCGCTTTCGTGGACGAGTGATCGGCGGGCCCGGCCGTAGGGCCAGCGGACGACTCCCTGCCGGACCTGGTCGGCCCAGCCGAGGGTGTTGCCGGCGAAGTCGATCGCGCGCACGAAGGTCCAGCGGACGCCTGACTTCCTGATCAGCCGCTCGATCTCCTGGTGGAAGATCACGGCCGGTTCGTCGTCGGCGAGGTCGGCCACGTCCGCCGAGAGGTAAACGACCCGCTCGGCGTGCGCGGCGATCAGCTCGACCACCCGCGGTTCCACCGGGAGCCCCGGCCACATCAGGTAGACCCGGTCCACCCCGCGCAGCGCCGCCGCCAGCGTCTCCGGCGCCGACAGGTCACCCCGGACGGCCTCGACCCCCTCGGGCAGCGGGACCCTCCCGGGATCCCGTACCAGCGCCCTCACCCCGTACCCGCCCTCCGCCAGGGCGGACGCCACGTGCCGCCCCACACTGCCGGTGGCGCCGATCACCAGAATCACGGTCATGCCGCACCCAACGCCCCTGCCGTCCGAACCATGCCGCCCGGGTCGACCGGGCCGACCGTCCGTCACGCCACGTGCGGGAAGGGCTGGTCGAACCGCCGGTGGGCCCCGCACGAGAAGTCGGCCGGGTCGACTTCACACGCGGAGTCAGGACGTCGGCCCGGTCGCGGGGTCAGAGGACCTCGATCTCCTGCGGGGTCACGCTGCGGCTGCATCCGTCCACGTCGACGGTGTAGCCCTTCGGGGGTTCGAGGGCGGTGGTCCACCAGAGGCCGGTGATCCGTCCGATCCGTCCGACGGCTTCGGCGGCTTCGGCGGGCCCGCCTGGCCGCTCGGGCTCGTCGCGGATCCACACCCGGGTGCCTTCGGGCAGGTCACTGCGGTGGCGGGGCGGCATGCCGGGGTGCAGCCGCCCCAGGGAGGAGAGGAACTCCGGCCGCAGGCGCCAGGGGCTCCCGTCCTCGGTCTCCACCGAGTAGACCGGGCCGGGTCGGCCGTCGTGGTCGTCCCGTTCGACGAGGCACTCGACGACGACCCCCCGGGTGCCCAGCAGGTCCGGACCGAGGAAGCCCAGCTCGGGGACCGGCGGCTCCGGGGTGGTCAGCTCCACCATCTCGCCGTACGCCAGCGTCGCCTCGGCGGGCCAGGGGGTCTCGTCCAGCGGCCACCGGTGTCCGGCCGTCATGCGTGCGCTCCTGTCCCCGGCCTCCGTGGACCAGTCCACGGTATCTCGGCCCCGAGGCTGCCGGCCGGGGCGGCCCTGGCAGGCCAGGCCCGCCCCGGCCGGCGGGGGCGGTCAACCCGCCACGCGCACCACGTACTTGCCCAGGGCGCGGCCCTGTTCCATGGCGTCGTGGGCGGCCGCGACGGAGTCCAGGCCGGGGAGTTCGGTGACGGGCAGGGCGAGGCCTCCGCCGGACATCAGGCCGAGCACCTTGCCGATCGCCCGGCCGAGCCGCTCGGGGGCGGTGGCGGCCAGTCCGCGGTGGCTGAAGCCGGTGACGGTGAGGTTGCCGGCCATCAGGCGGGCGAGCGGCGGCAGGTCGGCGACGGCGCCGCCGCCCGCGTTGCCGAACAGGACGATCCGGCCGCCGGGCGCGGCCACGGCGAGGTCGAGCTCCAGGGCGTCGGTACCGAGCGGGTCGAGGACGAGGTCGACACCCCGGCCGCCGGCGGCGGCCCGGACGGCCTCGGCCAGGCCCTCGCCGCGGGCGAAGGCGGCGTCGTACCCGGCGGCGACGGCAGCCTCCGCCTTCTCCGGGCGCCCCACCGTGCCGATCAGCCGGCCGCCGCCGAGCAGCGGGACGAGCCGGGCGATCGCACTGCCGATGCCGCCGCCGGCGGAGTGCACCAGGACGGTGTCCCCGGCGGTGAACCGGCCCGCGTCGTCCAGCAGCAGCATCGCGGTGGCCAGGCCGAGCGGGACGGCGGCGGCCTCGGCGAGGGCGACCCCGTCCGGCACGGGTGCGGTGAGCGCCGCCTCGGCGAGCACCACCTCGGCCAGCCCGGCACCGACCGGTGCGGCGGCCACCCGGTCGCCCACGGCCAGTCCGGTGACGCCCTCGCCGACCGCCCGGACGGTGCCGGACACCTCCTTGCCCGGCCGGTACGGCCAGTCGGCGGCGTAGGCGCTGTCGCCGCGCCGGGTCATCACGTCCACGAAGTTCAGGCCGGCGTAGGCCACGTCGACGGAGACCTGCCCGGGGCCGGGGAGCGGTGCCCCGACCTCCCGGATCTCCGTGTGCTCGGCTCCGCCGGGTGCGGTCATCACCAGTGCGCGCATGTCGGTCCCCCTCGACTACGATGTTCGACGAACGACGAAATTGTCGCGGGTCAGTGGTACCACGGCGTTTCGAGACCTGTCGAACATCGCAGATCAGAGAGGCTGGACCGTGCCCCGAAGCACCCGGCGCCGACCGGCGCTCGCTCACCCCGAAACCCGGGAGATCGACCTCCTCGACGTCCTGCACGCGCTCGCCGACCCGACCCGGATGACCATCGTGCGCGTCCTGCGCACCGAGCCCGAACGGGCCTGCGGCACCTTCCCGGTGGACGTCGCGCCCTCCACCCTCAGCCACCACTTCAAGGTGCTGCGCGAGTCCGGCGTGATCCGCCAGCGCGAGGAGGCCAACCGCCGGTTCTCCGCCCTGCGCGCCACCGACCTCGAACAGCGCTTCCCCGGACTCCTCGACACCGTCCTCGCCGCGTACGCGCGCACCGCCGCCGAGGCGTAGCCGGGGCTCGGTTCACCGCTTGGTCGGTGTCGGTGTCGGTGTCGGTGTCGGCGGAGGCGTCCGCGTCGGTGTCGTCGGCGCTGGTTCGGGCGTCGGGGCTGCGTCGGGCGTCGGGGTGGGACCGGTCGGCGGGTGCTCGGTGGACGGGGTCCCGTCGACGGCCGCCCCGGCCGCCTCGACGACGGCCGCAGCCCGGTGCCGCCGGTGGTACGAGACGGTGACCGCGGCCAGCAGCGGCCCCCAGGCGACCGTCGGCAGGTAGAGGAAGCCGACCAGGGTGTGGCCGAGCGGGCTCATGCCCGAGGGCGGGAACGTCCACCACGCCGCGAACGGCGTCCACAGGCAGACCAGCCCCGCCGCGCCCAGCGAGGCCGTGACCACCACCGCCCGCGGGTCCACCCGGCGCCCGCCGATGAACGGGACCCACCGCGGCGCCACCGTGCCCCAGGGGCGCACCAGCCCGACCGTGAGCAGCGCGAGGGCCTCCGTCAGCACGCTCAGCGTCACCGGCCACACCGCGCCCGGACCGTCGAAGCCCATCGCCCGGTAGCCCGCACCGGTGTACCCGCCGTGCCAGCCCGCGACCAGTGCCAGGCGCCACAGGCCCGACGGCAGTGCGGTCACCGCGGCGGCGTGCGCGGCGCGGACGGCCCAGCGGGGCGGGTCGGGAACGGCGGTGGCGGGCCGGGGAGCGGTCATGTGCCCACCCTCCCCGCGGGGCCGGTGGCGCCGCGTCCGCCCGGCGGCGGGCCCGGCGCCGCCGACTCCCCCGGGCGGGGGAGCGGCGCGTGCTCCGGAGTGCGGAGCGGCGGCTCGGTGGCCATGCGCCCGGTGGCCGGCAACCCGACCTTCGGCCCGGCGTCCGGTGGCCAGCAACCCGACCGTCGGCCCGGCGTCCGGCGGCCGGTCGCCCGTCCGGCGGCCCGTCCGCCCGTCAGCCCGTCCGTCGGCCCGTCAGCGCAGGCGCGAGGAGGACAGGATCGACGCGAGGTGCGCCACCACCATGCCCCAGGTGATCACCGCGATGCCCGCGACCGTCGCCCGCGTCGCGTCCAGGTTGCCGAGCGCCGCGTCCACCACGGCCGCCGCCAGCAGGACCAGCGAGGCCTCGATGCCGTTCGTCACCCGGTGGATCTTGAACACGGAGGCGAGCCGGCGCGCGGTCGCGATGCCCTGCGACCGGGGCTGCGTGGACTCCTCGTCCGCCGGGGCCTGCCCGCTGCGGGCACGGGCCACGTCCACCAGGTCCGTCGAGGCCTTGAGGAGCACCACGCCCAGCGCCGCCGCCAGACCCACCGAGATCCACAGCTCCGAACCGCCGCGGGCCGCCCGGACCCCGGCGCCGATCATCAGCGCGGCGTCGGCCAGGTAGGCGCCCAGCCGGTCCACGTACACCCCGGCCATGCTGAACTGGCGCTTCCAGCGCGCCACCTCGCCGTCGACGCAGTCGAAGAGCAGGAACAGCTGGAACAGCACCGCGGCCAGCACGGCACCGGTCAGGCCCGGGATCAGCAGGGCCGCCCCGCCGCCGACCCCGCAGACCACCATCACCCAGGTCAGGGTGTTCGGCGACACCGAGGTCCGCACCAGTTGCCGGGTCGTCCGCAGCGAGAGGCGCCGCATGTACATCCGCCCCGCCCAGTGCTCACCGTTGCGGCTCTGCAGCTTGGCCTGCGGCTGGCACACCTCGCGCAGATCCGCGAGTGCCGGAGCAGCCACCATGACGACATCCCTCCACCTGTCCCGGAACGATCACCACAGGATCGATCACCACAGGCTAACGGCCCTCCGCGGACCGCTCCGACCGGCCCGTCCCCCGGCCGGCGCGGGCGAAAACCGGTGGGCCCGCGAACAGCCCGTGGATAGGCTGCGCGGGTTCGCCGGAACCGGAAGCGCCGGGCCCGATCACCCGCCCCCGCAAGCCGGTTGAGGCGGTCCGGAGCAGAACGAGGAGTGCTGATCATGGTGACCACGGGCGGCCTGCCGCAGAGCCCCGACCTGCCCCGACTGCTGGCCGACCACCTGCCGCAGGGCGCGGCGGAGACGGCCGACCACGAGCGGGTCCGCCGCCTCGTCGCGGCCGCCGGAGAGGGCGCCGGTGCCGTCGGGACGGGCGCGGCCGTCAGGACCGGCGCGACCGGCACGACCGGCGAGGCTCCTGCCGCGGGCCTCTGGGACCGCAGCACCCCGCTCCACCTCACCGCCTCCGCGCTGATCGTCCACCCGCCCACCCGCCGCGTCCTGCTGCGCTGGCACGTCCGCCAGCAGGCCTGGCTGCAGATCGGGGGGCACGGCGACCCGGGGGAGACCGTCCCGCTGGACATCGCCCTGCGCGAGGGCCGCGAGGAGACCGGGCTCACCGACCTCGCGCCCTGGCCCGACGCCGCCCTCCTCCACCTCGTCGTCGTCCCCGTCGCGGCGTCCGCCACCGAACCGGCCCACCAGCACGCCGACCTGCGGTTCCTGCTCGCCACCGCCGAGCCGGACCGGGCCCGACCGGAGAACCCCGCCTCCCCGCTGGATTGGCTCACCCTCGCCGAGGCCCGGCAGCGGACCAGCGAGGAGAACCTGCGCGAGACCCTCGACCGGGCCGCCCGCCTGCTCGACGCGGCGCCCGCGCCCCGCGCCTGACCACCGCCCCGCGCCCGGCCGTCGGACCGCGCCCGGCCGTCGCCTCCGGGCCCCTCCCGCCCGTGTTCTCAGACCACGTCTTCAGACTCCGTTGGAGCAGACCCGATGCACACCGACCAGACCCTGATCTTCGACGCCGACGACACCCTCTGGGAGAACAACGTCCTCTTCGAGCGGGTCATCGACGGCTTCCTGGACTGGGTCGCCGCCCCGGCCGACCGGGACGGCGCCAGGGCCGTCCTCGACCGCATCGAGGCCGAGAACTCCGCGGCCCTCGGCTACGGCGCGACGGTGTTCCGGCAGAGCCTCGCCGACTGTGCGCGCGTCCTCAACGGCGACCGCGCCCTCACCGAGGCCGAGGACGCCCGGATCACCGAGCTCCTCACCCCGCTCACCGCCCGCGACGTCGAACTCATCGCCGGCGTCGCCACCACCGTCGCCGCCCTCGCCGACCGCCACCACCTGCTGCTGCTCACCAAGGGCGACCTCGACGAGCAGCAGCGGAAGGTGGCGGCCTCCACGATCGACCACCACTTCCGCGGCGTCCACATCGTGGCCGAGAAGTCCGTCGACACCTACCTGCAGCTCGTCGCCGACCTCGGCCTCGACCCCGACCGGACCTGGATGATCGGCAACTCGCCCAAGTCCGACATCGCCCCCGCCCGCGGGGCCGGGCTGCGGACCGTCTTCATCCCGCACGAGCACACCTGGGTGCTGGAGCACCAGGACCTCGGCCCGGACGAGGCCACCCTGCAGCTCAGGACCTTCCCCGAGCTGCTCGAGCACTTCTGACCGGCGGCGGCCGGCGGCGCCCGGGGCCACGCCGCCCGGCCGGGCACCCGGTGGCCGGCCGGCCGACCGGGCGCCCCGCACCGCTGCGTCCACGCACCCCCGCGTCCCCCGGGCGTCAGAGCGCCAGCGCCGTCGCCGGCGCCGGCGTGCCGTCCCGGTGCAGCCAGGCCCGCTCCGCCGCCGACCAGACGCTCGTGGTCACCAGGTAGAGCGCGGCCGCCACCGGCACCAGCATCGCGAACAGCACCGAACCGAAGGACAGGTACGGCAGCAGGCCCGCCCCCGGCTGCGGGGTGGTCTGCGCCGCCGCCGCACGCCGCGCCCGGCGGAAGTTGACGTACCCGACGGCCGCCAGCCCGGCGTACAGCAGCCCGAACACCGCGAGCTGCCCGGCACCGTGCGCGCCCCCCACGTGCAGGCCGAGCGGCACGCCGAACAGGGTGTGGTCCAGCAGGCCGTTCGGGGTGGTGAAGAGCCGGTACATCACGGAGAAGAACGGGATCTGCACCAGCAGCGGCAGGCACCCGGCGAACGGCGAGGCCTGCTCCTCCCGGTACAGCTCGGCCAGCGCCTCCCGGAGCTTCTCCGGTCGGTCCTTGAACTTCTTGTTCAGCGCGGCGACCTTCGGCGCCAGCCGGGCACGGGACTTCTCCCCGCGCGCCGCGGCCCGCGCCAGCGGGTGCAGCGCCAGCCGGACGGCGACGGTGAACAGGACGATCGCCAGCGCGGTCGGCAGGACCTCGGCGAGTGCGGCGACGGCGGCGTGGGCGACGGCGACGGCCGGGTCGAGAACAGCGAGAACGGACATGGTGAAGCGAGCCCTCCGGGGTCTCAGAACATGAGTGATCGGCGGAGGACGGCCGCGTCGTACGGCGGAACGGAAGGACTACGCGGCCGCCGGGGCCGCACCCGGTGCCCTCGGGCGTCGCCTGCCCCGGGCATCCGGATCACGCTGCGGCAGGAAGGCCGTGCCGAACGCACGACGCCGCAACACCCCGCTGCGCACCGCGGCGGGCGCCCGCGCCCCGAGCAGCCGCGCCCCGGCCAGCGTCCCGGCGACCGCACCGGCCACCAGCACCACGGCCGCGACCGCCGCCACCGAGGCGAACGACCCGCCCTCGGTGACCAGCTCCCCGGTCAGCACCCGGAGCAGCCCGATCAACATCGCCACGATGCCCACGCGCCACTCCTCTCGATGCTCCGGACCCACCGGACGTACAGGAGCCCGATCCTACGGCCTGCACCCACCCGCCCGACAGCCGCTCGGGGAATCTCCCTCGCGGACACCCGCACCCGATCCGTGCCGTCCTGCCCGGGGAGGTGGGTCCGGGGTGTTCGGGGTGTAGCGAGTGGGGCTACGCGGGGCTACCTTGGGGAGCATGAAGACGATTACCCAGCGGGAGTTCCGGAACAACTCCGCCGCGGTGATGGACGCGGTGGAGGCGGGGGAGACCTTCCACATCACCAGGAACGGGGTCGAGGTCGCGGAGCTGCGGCCGGTGGCGGGGCGGCGGCGGCTCACGGCGGAGGAGCTGGTGGCGCGGCACGTGAAGCTGCCGCGGGTGGACTACCAGGAGATGCGCAAGGAGGCCGAGGAGTACTTCGGTCCGGAGGAGCTGGTGGGGGACGACGGCGACGACCCGTTCGAGCGGCCGCGTGGCTGAGCGCCGACGGGCGTCCCGGCGGCGGCCGGCCGGGGTGCTGGACACCTGCGTGTACATCGATCTGGCGCTGCTCTCCCCGGCGGACCTGCCGGCCGTGCCGGAGCTGACCGCGATCACCTTCGCCGAGCTGCAGCAGGGCGTGTCGATGGCGCGCGACCCGGTCAGCCGGGCGGCCCGGCTGGAAGTGCTGGGCGCGGCGATGGCCGACTTCGACCCGCTGCCGTTCGACGCGGCGGCCGCGGCCCGGTACGGGACGCTGGTGACCCTGACGATCGCCGCCGGGCGCCAGCCCCGGCCGCGACGGATCGATCTGATGATCGCCGCCGTCGCCTCCGCGCACGGCCTGCCGCTCTACACCCGCAACGTCGCCGACTTCCGGGGCCTGGGCTCGGCGGTCGAGGTCATCGGGGTGTGAGGGCCGCGACCCCGTCGCGTTCGACCCGGTCGGCCAGCGCCGCCGCGGCCAGCAGGGCCGGCCGCCGGCTCGGGGTGCGCCGCAGGACGAGGTTGCGCTCGTGCTCCTGTGCCTGCCAGGCCTTCTGCTGCGCCTCGTGCCGGGCGTTCCAGGCGGCTTCCCGCTCCTGCTGCCCGGCCGACCAGGCCCGTTCGCGCTGCAGCCGTTCCTCGCCGCTGACCGGTCGCCCCCGCCGACTGTCCATCCGGCCACTCCAGGGTCCGCGGGGTGGGGGCGACAGTCTCGGGGACGTGCGGGGGCGACGGGCCCGGCGCGGGTTCAGTCCAGCCGGACGGTGGTGCCGGTGGCGGCGGAGGTGCGCGCGGCCTCCAGGACGGTCAGGGTGGCCACCGCGTCGTGCGGGTCGACCGGCGGCGGGGTGCCGGGGGAGGCCAGCGAGGCGGCGATGCCGGCGTAGTAGGCGGGGTAGTCGCCGGGGTCGGTGGGCAGGGTGATCACGGACTCGTCGGTGCCGAGGGTGCCGTACTGCGCGGGCTGGTCCGCGCCCCAGGGCCGGCTGCCGTCCGGCCGGTGTCCCGCGCGCAGGTCGGCCTCCTGCGGGTCCATGCCGGGCTTGACGTACCCGGCGGTGTCGCCGAGGACGCGCAGCCGGGGGCCGATCAGCGGGGCGATGGCGCTGGTCCACAGGTGCGAGCGGGTGCCGGAGGCGTGGGTGAGGGCGAGGAAGGCGTCGTCGTCGACGACCGCGCCGTCCCGGCGGACGTCGATCTCCGCGTACACGGTCTCGACCGGTCCGAACAGGGTGAGCGCCTGGTCGACGAGGTGGCTGCCGAGGTCGTACAGGGTGCCGCCGACCTCGGCCGGGTCGGCGAGTTCGCGCCAGCCGGGCTTGGGCTTGGGCCGGAAGCGCTCGAAGCGGGACTCGAAGCGGTGCACCCGGCCGAGCGCGCCGCCCCGCACGAGCCGGGCGGTGGTGAGGAAGTCGCCGTCCCAGCGCCGGTTCTGGAACACGGAGAGCAGGGTGCCGCGGGACTCGGCGAGGCGGCAGAGCTCCAGCGCCTCGGCGGCGGTGCCGGCCAGCGGCTTGTCGACGACGGTGGCGAGCCCGGCGCGAAGGGCGGCGCGGGCGAGCGGGGCGTGGGTGCGGTTGGGGGAGGCGATGACGACGAGGTCGAGCGCGTCCGGGTCGGCGAGCAGTTGTTCCGGGGTGTCCACGGCGCGGGCGCCGGGGTGTTCGCGCTGCAGCTGCTCGCGGCGCTCGGGGTTGGCGGTGACCACGGCGTCCAGGCGCAGCCCCGGGGTGGTGGCGATGAGCGGGGCGTGGAAGGCGGAACCGGCCAGGCCGTAGCCGATCAGGCCGACGCGGAACGGGCGGGAGGTCTCGGGGCTCATGGGGCCCACTCAATCATGAGGCGCCCGGTTGCTCCCGGTTTGCTGCGGGGCCACCCGCCCGGGCCGACGGGTCACGCCGGAGGGGACGGCAGCGGGGACGGGGGCTGGGGCGGAGTTCCGCTGCGCGGGACGTGCTGCCGTCGGGCAGGCGTGCGGATTAGGCTGTGCCGCGTCAGGGCCCACCGCACGACGTTGCAACACTCGGGAGACACGCACGTGGCAGACCGCAAGCCCATCGAGTCCTGGCTGACCGACATGGACGGTGTCCTCATCCACGAGGGCACCCCGATCCCCGGGGCGGAGGAGTTCCTGCGCAGGCTGCGGGAGTCCGGCAAGCCGTTCCTGGTGCTCACCAACAACTCCATCTACACCCCGCGCGACCTCAGCGCCCGCCTGGCCGGCATGGGCCTGGAGGTGCCCGAGGAGTGCATCTGGACCTCCGCCCTGGCCACCGCCAAGTTCCTCAAGGGCCAGCGCCCCGGCGGCACCGCGTACGTGATCGGCGAGGCGGGCCTGACCACCGCGCTGTACCAGGCCGGCTACGTGCTGACCGACAACAACCCGGACTACGTCGTCCTCGGCGAGACCCGCACCTACAGCTTCGAGGCGCTCACCAAGGCGATCCGCCTGATCAACCAGGGCGCCCGGTTCATCTGCACCAACCCGGACGAGACCGGCCCCTCCACCGAGGGCGTGCTGCCGGCCACCGGTTCGGTCGCGGCCCTGATCACCAAGGCGACCGGCGTCGAGCCGTACTTCGTCGGCAAGCCCAACCCGCTGATGATGCGGGAGGCGCTGAACACCGCGGGCGCCCACTCCGAGACGGCCGTGATGATCGGCGACCGGATGGACACCGACATCGTCGCGGGCATGGAGGCGGGCATGGAGACCATCCTGGTCCTCACCGGTCTCACCGCCGCCGCCGACGTGGAGCGCTTCCCGTACCGGCCGACCCGGGTGGTCAAGTCGATCGCGGACCTGGTCGACCTGGTCTAGCCTCTGCGGTGCTGTCGTGGGCCCCGTTCCGGCCGGTCGCCGGGGCGGGGCCCGCTTCGTACCTGGGGAGAGGCAACGGCGGGATGAGTGCGACGGGGGACGTCGGAGCGGTGGTTGCCGCGGCAGGGGACGTCAGGGCGGTCGACGTCGGAACGGTGGACGTCGGGGCGGTGGACGTCGGAACGCCGGACGGCGGCGCGGCGGGAGGCGGCGGGGCGGCCGAGGAGAAGCGGGTCACCTGGGCCGAGCTCTACTTCGACCTGGTCTTCGTCTTCGCGATCACCCAGGTCTCCGGGCTGCTGCACCACCACCACGACGGGGCCGGCCTCGTCCGGGCGCTCGTGGTGTTCGTGCCGGTCTACTGGTGCTGGGTGGGCACCACGGTGCAGGCCAACATCCGGGACGTGGACAACCCGCGGGACCGCCTCGGCATCCTGGCGGTGGGGCTGGCCGGCCTGTTCATGGCGCTGGCCGTCCCGGGCGCGTACGGCGGCCGGGGCGTGCTGCTCGGCCTCGGGTACTGGCTGGCCAGGGTGGTGCTGCTGCTCCTGCTGATCCGGGTGCCGGGGGTCTGGCGCGGCCCGTACGGCGCGGGCGTGCTGGTCAGCGGGCCGCTGCTGGTGCTGGGCGGGCTGCTGCCGGACGGCCCGCGGCTGGGGCTGTGGGCGGCGGCCGCGTTCTGCGACCTCGCGGCCCCGCTGGTGTTCCGGCGGCGGCTGGCCGCGGTGGCCTACCACCCCTCGCACATGCCGGAACGGTTCGCACTGTTCCTGCTGGTGGCGCTCGGCGAGTCGATCGTCGGGATCGGCGGAACGGCGGCCGGCGCGCGGCTGGACGCGGCCGAACTGGTCGCCGTGGCGGCCGCGTTCACCATCTCGGCGGGCCTGTGGTGGCAGTACTTCGTCTACGCGGCGGACGCGATGCGGCACGCCGTCGAGGTCGCCGACTCCCGGCGCGACGTCATCCGGCGGATCTTCCAGTACGGGCACCTGGCGCTGGTCGCCGGGGTGATCGGGGTGGCGGTCGGCTTCGGGGAGACGGTCGCGGACCCGTGGCGGGCGCTCGGCCCGGGAGCGGTGGCGCTGCTGTACGGCGGATGCGGGCTCTACCTGCTGACCTTCGGGTACACCCGCTGGATGATGTTCCGGCAGGTGGCGAGCACCCGGATCGGCGCCGCGGTGCTGGTGCTGGGGCTGGCGCCCGCGATGGTGCGGCTGCCGGCGCTGGCGGTGCTGGTGACGCTGGCGGTGCTGCTGGTGGGGCTCAACGTGCTGGAGCACGTGCGGGTGGCGCGGGCGGCCGCCGCGGCCGCTCCGGCTCCGGGGGAGTGAGTTGTCGGTGGGGCTGTGTAGCGTTCGGGGTGAAAGAGGGCGTGCGGCGCAACAGCCGCGGTGTGGGAGGTGGATGTCGTGACGGACACTGTCGAGGCGGGCGTCGTCGAGGCCGGTGCGGGCGGCGGGCTGGAGCTGCCCGAGTCCTGGCGCGCGGTGCTGGGTGCCGAGACGGAGAAGCCGTACTTCGGCGAGCTGGCGGCCTTCGTGGCGGCCCAGCGCGCGGAGCACGAGGTGTTCCCGCCGAGCGGCCAGGAGTTCGCCGCGCTGGAGGCCACCCCGTACGACAAGGTCCGGGTGCTCGTCCTCGGCCAGGACCCGTACCACGACAACGGCCAGGCGCACGGCATGAGCTTCTCGGTGCTGCCCGGCACCAGGACGCCGCCGTCGCTGCGCAACATCTTCAAGGAGCTGGACGCCGACCTCGGCATCCCCGCCCCGGACAACGGCTACCTGATGCACTGGGCCGAGCAGGGCGTGCTGCTGCTCAACGCGGTGCTCACGGTGCGCGCGCACGAGGCCAACTCGCACAAGGCCAAGGGCTGGGAGAAGTTCACCGACGCCGTGATCAAGGCGGTGAGCGAGCGCGAGGAGCCGGTGGTCTTCGTGCTGTGGGGGAACTACGCGAAGAAGAAGCTGCCGCTGATCGACACCTCCAAGCACGTGGTGGTGCAGGGCGCGCACCCGTCGCCGCTGTCGGCCAAGCTGTTCTTCGGGAGCCGGCCGTTCTCGCAGATCAACACGGCGCTGGACGGCTTCGGCGGCGAGCCGATCGACTGGCAGGTGCCCGACCTCAAGCAGGGCTGAGCGCCCGGGGGTTGAGCGCCCGAGGGCGTTCGGGGCTCGAACGCCCGGGGCGTTCGGGGGTGGGGCCCCGGCGGCGTCGGGGTGGCTCGGCGGACGGTCCGGGCGGGCGGTCGCCCGCCGGCCGCTCCACGGCCACCCTCCGTTCACCGGGCGTGGCGGGCGGTCGGTACCCGGTGTGCTTAGCTGGTGCCGACCGGTCGCCGGACCGGCTCTGGGGAGGGGCGGAACGTGCGCCGGGTGGGACGGGTAGGGGCATTCCGACGGGTCGCGGGGGCGGCCCTGGTGGGACTGTTGGTGGGGGCCGCGGCAGGCTGCGGCGGTTCGACCGGGGGGTCGGGGGGATCGACCGGCCGGACGCCGGGCGCCGCGCCGACCGCCGTGCCCACCGACCCGAGCCCGGGTGCCGCGAGCGGGGGTGCCGGTACGGGAGGTGCGGGAGGTGCGGGAGGTGCGGGAGGTGCGGGAGGCGTCGGCCCCGGCGGGCTCGCCCAACTCCCCGGCCAGGCCTTCTACGTGTCCGACCGGACCAACGCCGCCCGCCAGGTGACCGCCCTGCGCGGCCAGGGCCGGACGGCGGAGGCCGACACCCTGCTGCGGATCGCCGCCCAGCCCTCCGCGCAGTGGCTCGGCGAGCAGGGCGCCAGGGAGATCGCCGAACAGGTCAGCAAGCGTGCCGCCGAAGCCGACCGGACGGCCGTCTTCGTCGCCTACAACATCCCGCACCGCGACTGCGGCCTCTACTCGGCCGGCGGCGCCACCGACGCCGCGGCCTACCGGGCCTGGATCAGCGGCGTCGCGGAGGCCCTCGGCGACCGCAGGGCCTGGGTGGTGCTGGAGCCGGACGCCGTCGCGCACACCCTCGACACCTGTGGGATCAAGGGCGACGTCGCGGCCGAGCGCTACGGTCTGCTGGCCTTCGCCGTCCAGGAGTTGAAGAAGCGCCCGCAGGTGCGGGTCTACCTGGACGCGGGCAACCCCGGCTGGTCACAGGACCCGGCCGAACTGTCCACCGCCCTGCGCAAGTCCGGGATCGCCGCGGCCGACGGGTTCGCCGTGAACGTCGCCAACTTCTACGCCACCGACCGGAACGCGGCGTACGGCGCCCAGCTCTCCGCCGCCCTCGGCGGAAAGCCCTTCGTGATCGACACCAGCCGCAACGGCAACGGCCCGCTGGGCGGCGACGCCTGGTGCAACCCGCCGGGCCGCGCGCTCGGCGAACGGCCGTCCGCCGACACCGGCCGGCCCGGGGTCGACGCCTACCTGTGGATCAAGAACCCTGGGGAGTCCGACGGCGAGTGCGGGCGCGGCGAGCCCCGGGCGGGCGAGTTCTGGCTGCCCTACGCGCTGGGTCTGGCGCAGGCCGCGCCCTGACGGGCCGGGCGGTGGCGACCTCCCGCTGAGGGCGGCTGCCGACGGGCCGGGCGGCGAGGGAGCGCCCAGGGCTCGCCGGTTCGGGCTCGGGCCCTCCGGGGGGCGAACCGGCGAGGCCCTGGCCGCCGCGGGCCCCGGTCAGCGCGTCACCTGGATCCAGCGGGCGACCGACGGCGTGCCGGCGGCGTCCGTCACGAAGAGCATGTACCAGCCGGGCGGCAGCAGGTCGGGGTTGGCGGGGAGGGTGAGGGCGACGCCGTCGGCCGTGCGCGCGCCGATGTCCAGGGCCACCGACCGCTGCTCGACGTCGGTCACGTGGGTGACGGAGCTGGGCCGGATCAGCTTGGCGGTGGTGACCGTCTCCGGCCGGGTGCTGCCGATCCGGACGGTGCCGCCGAGCTTCGCCCGCTCCGGTGCGGCGCCGACCTGCGGACGCTCACCGTGGAACAGGTACGGCGGCGTGTACACCTCGATGCGCTGCTCGAAACCGCCCGGGGTGGTCTCGGCCTTGTCCGCGAACAGGGGGTTCGAGCCGAGCACGGCCACCCGGCCGTCCGGCAGCAGCAGCGCCTCGGAGTGGTAGTCGCGGCCGACGGTGGGCTCGGCCGCGGCCGTGAAGGTGTTGCTGTCCGGGTGGTACACCTGTGCCCTGAGCAGGTCGCTGCCGCCCCGGCCGCGGTACCCGCTGGAGCCGCCGGTGGTGAGGACGGTGTCGTCCGGGAGGATCACGCTGTTGAGGTAGCGGGTGCCGCCGGCCGGCAGGTCCGGGCCCGGGGTGAAGGCGGGCGCGGCGGCGGACAGGTCGGCGATGTCGGTGCGCGCGGTGGACGACGGGGACTCGCCGACGCCCCCGCCGCCGAGCACCATCACCTTCTGCGCCTGCGCGGGCGGCAGCAGCACCGAGGAGGACGTCTCGGTGAGGTCCGGGTCGCGCAGGCCGGGGACGGGCTGGAAGCCGTTGGTGGCGAGGTCCCAGACGCCGGGCTCGCGGCCCTTGTCGGCCGGGCCGTAGCCGGCGTTGGAGCCGGAGTAGAAGAGCTTGCCGGCGGCGGTCAGGAAGATCGACGGGTACGTCGGGAAGTAGCGGTCCGGGCCCTTGGACCAGGTCCTGCTCCCCGGGTCGTAGATCTCGTTGTCGTTGCCGTTGAGGATCTCCCCGGTGTCGTCCAGGCCGGAGACGGTGAGCACCCGGCCGTCGCCGAGTCCGGTGAGCGTCGGGTACCAGCGGGCCGAGGCCATGTCGGTGACCTGCTCGTAGAGCTCGGTGTCCGGGTTGAACTCGAAGGCCGAGCGGATGCCCTGGTACTCCTGCTTGTCCAGGGTCAGCTTGGCGCTCTGCCCGTACAGGTCGTGCGCGTCGGCCCCGTCCAGGCCCTTGATCCGGTACTGGGCGGGGGAGCCGGCGACCCAGTCGGCGCCCTCGCCGACCGCCTCGACGAACACGTGCTGCTCGCCGGCGGTGACGACGGTCTGCCGGCCGGAGCCGCTCTTCACCGCGGCCGGGACGGTCACCGGGGCGGTGGAGGCGTACTCGCGTCCGTTCGGGCCGACGAAGACGGTGCCCCTGGGGAACGTCCGGGCGCCGGCCGGGCTCTCGTTGCGCACCCGCATGACGCCGGCCGCCCGCTTCACCGCGCCCGCCAGCTTCTCGTAGCGCTGCGTGCCGCCGGCGAGCAGCAGCCGACCGTCCGGCAGGGAGGCGTGGCCGCCGCAGAACATGTCGGCGGGGGTGGGCACCAGCTTGTAGGTGTTGTCGGCGGGGTTCCAGAGCAGGCTCCGGAAGGTGCCCGCGTCGAAGTGCTTCTCGTCGTTGCCCGAGCCGGCCACGATGAGCACCTTGCCGGTGCGCAGCAGGGAGGCGTGGACGGCGTTGACCCGGAACCCTGCGGGCAGGGTGAGGGTCTGCCAGTGCCCGTACTCCGCCTTGTACTCGGGGCGGTTGATCACGTACTGGTGGTACTGGTGGGTGGCGAACCCGAGGACGGCCGGCGCGTTCATCCCGGCGACGGCCAGGGCCACGGTGCTGCCGAGGGCGAAGCGCTTGGTCCGGCCGGTCTTGTGGATCTTCACGGTGGTTGGTCCCCTCGGGAAGCTCTGCCTGGTCTGCCTGGTCTGCCTGGTCTGCTCGGTCGTCCTGGTCTTCGTGGTCTTCGTGGTCGTCTCGGGCTGTCGGCTCCGTCGGTTCCGGCGGGTTCCGACCGGTTCTGCCGGGGCGGGTTCAGCGCCCGGTGGTGCTCCCCGTCCGGTCCGGCGCGGCCCGGGGGAACGGTGCGGGCGGGGGGAACGGCGCGGGCGGGCCCCCTTCCGGGCCGCCGCCCCCCGGCCGGCGGGCGTGCCGGGGGCGGCGCTTCTCCAGCAGCACCTTCGGCGCCGCCGCAGGGCCGCCGGTGACGGTGAGGGTGGCCGTGGGGCGGGTGCGCCGGCGGCGGACGGCGTCACCGGCCAGCACCAGCACCGGCAGCAGGGTCAGGAGCAGGGCGATCCAGGCCCAGGTGCGCATCGCGACGTGGTCGTGCCCGGTGACGAAGGATGCGGCGATCGCCCCGCCGAACACCAGTGCCCAGAAGAGGTGGAAGCGGAAGGTGCCGACCCGGTCCGTACTGGCCGAACGGCCCTTCGGCGTCACCACGAACCGGCTGCGCCGCCGCAGCAGCGCCTGCACCAGGGAGGCGGCGTAGACCGGGCCGCAGAGCGCCGACATCAGCATGCCCGCCACCCCGGAGGAACCGGCCGGCTCGTGCGGGCTCACGTTGTGCTTGCGGTTCCAGGTGTAGAGCAGCAGCTGGAGGGCGGCGGCGTCGCTGTACAGCATCATCCAGATCTCGGAGGACACGTGCACGCCCGAGGCGCCGAACACCAGGTAGAGGACGCTGGACGCACCGCCGAGCAGCCAGGTGAGCGCCGCCATCGGGTAGAAGCCCACCATCAGCGAGTAGTTGAGCAGACGGCCGGGCGACAGCTGCCAGAGCACCCGCCAGTACCGGGTGAGCAGGGTCTCGTAGGTGCCGCGGCTCCAGCGGAGTTGCTGGGAGAAGAAGTCGGTCCAGGAGGACGGGCCCTCGCCGACCGCGAGCACGTCCGGCGTGTACACGGACTTCCAGCGTTCACCGGTCCCGGGGTTCCGGCTCCGGTGGAACTCCAGGCCGGTCGCCATGTCCTCCGTGACGGAGTCGGACAGTCCGCCGATCGACTGGAGCGCGCGGATCCTGACGGCGTTGTTGGTGCCGACGAACATGGGCGCGCCGTACCGGTTCCCGGCGCGCTGGACGAGGGCGTGGAAGAGGTACTGCTGGCTCTCGGAGAACCTGGTGACGGCCGATCCCGAGCTCCGGTAGTTCCCGTACACCTGGGGGCCGACCACGAACGCCACGTCCGGGTCGCGGAAGTAGCCGAGCATCCGCTCGCAGAAGTCGGGCAGCGGGGCGTGGTCGGTGTCGACCGAGACCCAGAAGTCGTAGTCGTCGCCGTGCGCCTGCAGCCAGGCGTTGTAGTTGCCGTGCTTGGTGTGGGCGCGGAACCGGCCCTCGGGCCGGTTCCAGTGCGGTTGGCCGGACCGGCTGAAGTGGCGCACGCCGAGCTCGGCGCAGAGGGCCCGCATCGCCGGGTCGTTCCCCTCGTCCAGCAGCCACAGGTCGTACGGTCCGTCGTGCCGCACGGCGCGCGCCGCGACGAGCGTGGCCCGGACCATCTCCGGCGGCTCCTTGCCCGGCACACAGGTGGTCAGGAAGGCGACCCGGGTGCCCGGTTGCGGTGTCACCGGCACCGGGTCGCGGGCGACCAGGGTCGCGTGGGTGTTGGAGACCACGTTGACCAGCCGGAAGAGCTCGACCACGGCGATGATCCCGATCATCACCCGGTCGCCGAGCAGCACCAGCGTGTCCGTCTCGCCGGGGCGCTCGGGCCAGTGCTCCGGCAGGAGCAGCCAGACCAGCAGCACGGCCTCCACCAACGGGGCCGCCACCAGCAGCAGCACCGCGCGGACCCGGTGCGGCTCGCGGCGCAACAGGCTGCGGTACTGCACCCGGTAGGGGGCGGGGGCGGTCGGCTCCGCCGTGCGGTCCGGAGACAGGTCCCCGGGCAGGTCCGCGAGCCGCGCCTCGGGGGGAGCGCCGTGGTCCGGCCCGTGGGGGGCGGGCTCGGGCCAGTGGGGAACGGACTCGGGCCGGTAGACGCCACCGCCGAGGTCGTCGTCCTCGTCCGGGTCGTGGGCCGGGCCGGCGAGTCGGCTGAAGTGGCCGTAGTCGTAGGGGGCTTCGGGAGCCGGGACGGAGGCCAGTTCCTCGTCGAGCCGCCGTCGGGCGCCCCGCCCGCGGGCCGTTCCGGCATCCCTCTGCCGTGCGAACGGCGTGGTCATCGTCAGCTCCCCCCAGCGGGGCCGGCCGTGTCGGCGGGCCTGTTGGTGCGTGTCCGGAACGGGAGTATGCGACCTGCCGCGTCGTGCTGCGCCCCGGTGCGCCGGCGGTCGCGTTCGGCGGGGCCGGTCCGCGCCCCCCGGAGCCTTGCTGCGCTCCGTGTCTCGCTCTGTGCTTGGTTACGCCCTGCTGCGCCCTGCTGCGCCCGACTGCGCCCGAAAGCCGGTCCGGTGGAAGTCCGCCGGGTGAACTGCGGCGTTCCGGGCCGATCTCCGGCCGCCACTCGCGCCATGCGTCCGCGCGCCGGGCGTCCCCGGGTCATCTGTCCGCGGGTCATGCGTCCGCGAGCGGAATTCGTCGAGCGCCTGCAGGGGAGTCCACGTGCGGATCCCGTGACGCGTCCCGGCTTCCCCTCCCGGGTGCGGGATCCACTGCGCCCCAACTCTCCCGGAGCGCAACCGTGATCGCAACCGATCCGGGGGATGAGCGCCGTGCCCGCGTGAGGATCGCACGGTTCTCGGCCATTCCGGGCCTCGCCGGTGCCGATGCGGTGAATCCGGCGTGTGTGCCGGCACGAGGGGCGGCCGGTGGTGCTACGGGCCGGGCGAACGGCCGGCGCACCGCGAGGCGTCCGGCCGTTCCGTCGGGCTCTCCTGTTCCTCGTTCCGCTTCTCCGTTCCCCTTCTCCACTCAGGCTCGCCGTGCCGTGCCCCGGCAGCCTCAGAGCGGGGGCAGCAGGGTCGCGGCCGTCGCGGCCCTGACCGCCGCGAACTCCACGCCCGGGGCGGTCTCCACCAGCCGCAGCCCGTCCGGGGTCACGTCGATCACGGCCAGATCGGTCACGATGCGGTCCACCACCGCCCGCCCGGTGGCGGGGAGCGAGAGCTCCTCGACGATCTTCGGAGACCCGTCCCGGGCGGTGTGCTCCATCACGACGATCAGTCGGCGGGCGCCGTGCACGAGGTCCATCGCGCCGCCCATGCCCTTGACCATCCGGCCGGGGATCGTCCAGTTGGCGAGGTCGCCGCCGGCCGACACCTGCATCGCGCCGAGCACCGAGACGTCGATCCGGCCGGCCCGGACCATGCCGAAGGAGAAGGCCGAGTCGAAGTACGAGGCACCGGGGGCGACCGTCACCGTCTCCTTCCCGGCGTTGACCAGGTCGGCGTGCTCGGCGCCCCCGACCGGGTACGGCCCTACGCCCAGGACGCCGTTCTCCGAGTGCAGCACCACCTGGACGCCCGGCGGGAGGTGACCGGGGATCAGGGTGGGCAGGCCGATGCCCAGGTTCACGTACTGTCCGTCGCGCAGCTCCCGGGCGGCGCGGGCCGCCAGGGCGTTGCGCGCGTCGAGGACGGGCGGCCGCCCGGCGGGGCCGGCCGGTCCGGCGTTCGCCGGGGAGGGCGCGGCCGGTTCGGGGCGGACGGTCCGGCGCTCGATGCGGCGGTCCCCGGGGTCGGCGGCCACCACCCGGTCCACGTGGACCCCGGGCAGGTGCACGGCGTCCGGGGCGAGCTCGCCCGGTTCGACGATCCGGTCGGCCTCGACCACGGTGATCCGGCCGGCCGCCGCGCACAGCGGGTTGAAGTTGCGGGCGGCCGCGTGGAACACGCAGTTGCCGTGCCGGTCCGCCACCTCGGCCCGGATCAGCGCGAAGTCGGCCGTGATCGCCTCCTCCAGCAGGTACCGGCGGCCGCCGAACTCCCGGACCTCCTTGGCCGGGGAGGCCAGGGCCACCGAGCCGTCCGTCGCGTAGCGCCAGGGCAGCCCGCCCTCCTCGACCTGGGTGCCCACACCGGCGGGCGTGTAGAAGGCGGGGACGCCGGCGCCGCCCGCCCTCAGCCGTTCGGCCAGGGTGCCCTGCGGGGTCAGCTCCACCTCCAGCTCACCGGCCAGGTACTGCCGGGCGAACTCCTTGTTCTCGCCGACGTAGGAGGACGTCATCCGGGCGATCCGGCCCGCCCGCAGCAGCAGGCCCAGCCCCCAGTCGTCCACTCCGCAGTTGTTGGAGACCACGCGCAGGCCGGTGGTGCCGGTGTCCACCAGGGCGCCGATCAGCGTGCTCGGGATGCCGCAGAGGCCGAAGCCGCCGACGGCCAGCACCGCGCCGTCGGGGATGTCCCCGACGGCGTCGGCGGGGGAGTCCAGGACCTTGTCCAAGGGGTCACCTCGTGAGGAGTGGGAGAGGGAGGAAGGGATCGCTCCGGGGGGAGGTGGTGGTGGTGCGGCGTCGGAGGGGGTAGGGGAGACGGAGCGGCACCCGGAGGGGAGGGACGCGCAGCCGCGACGGGCCGGACGGCCGCCGTGCCGCCTCCACCGTCACCGGGCACGGGCCGCCGTAGCCATGGCCGCCGCCGCCATGCCCGGGTGCCGGGGCGTGGCGCACGGCCACACCCCGGCACCCGGGGAGCCGCGCGGACCGGGCGGTATGGCGGCCGCAGCCACATCGCGGTGGGCCGATGCGTCGCCCGGTCACATGTCGCCCGGCCCACCGCACACCTACGGTTCCGGCATCCAGCCGCCGCACCCCCAGGAGTCGGCCACCATGCGCAGCTCGACAGTACCCACCGGAACCGCCTCCGGTGCCCGCCCGGGCGCGGGCCCGACCGGTGGCCCCGCCCGGCGGCTCGCCGTCCTCGCGGTGGTCCACCTGCTGCCCGGCGGCCTCGCCCGTCGTCCGGGGCGCGTCCGCGCCGCCCGGTCCGCCCGCCCGGTCCGGACGCCGGCCGGTGTCCGGCCCGCCCGCCCCTTCGGAGGTACCCCCGCATGAGCCAGTCCCCCCTGCACCCGGAGGAGGCGGCCGTCCCCGTGCCCGGCGGTGAGCTGGCGGTGCTGCGCTGGCCGGCCGACCGCCCGGACGCCCCGACCGTCGTGGCGGTGCACGGCATCACCGCCAACGGCCTCGCCTGGTACGAGGTCGCCCGCCGGCTCGCCGGGCGGGTCACCCTGCTCGCGCCCGACCTGCGGGGGCGCGGTGGAAGCCGGGCGGTCGCCGGGCCGTACGGGCTGGCCCGGCACGCCGACGACGTGGCCGCGGTGATCTCGGCGCTCGGCGCGGGGCCCGTCACCGTGGTCGGCCACTCGATGGGGGCCTGGGTCACCGCGCTGGCCGCGGTGCGGCATCCGGACCTCGTCCGCCGGGTGCTGCTGGTGGACGGTGCGCTGACCTTCCCGCTGCCGGAGGGCGTCCGCGAGGAGGACGCCCTGGCCGCGGTGCTCGGCCCGGCCCTGGCCCGGCTGTCGATGACCTTCCCGGACCGGGCCGCCTACCGGGAGTTCTGGCAGCGCCACCCGGCCTTCGGGCCGGTCTGGTCGGCGGAGCTCGACGCCTACACCGGGCGCGACCTGGTCGGGGTGGAGCCCGACCTCCGCTCATCCTGCGTGCTGGAGGCCGTGCAGGCCGACGGCGCCCAGGTGCTGCTGGACCGGGAGGCGGCGGCCGCCGTGCACCGGCTTTCCTGCCCGGCCGAACTCATCTGGGCCGAGCGCGGTCTGCTCGACGAGCCGCAGGGGCTCTACGACCACCGGCGGATCGGGCTCGCCGGGCTCGATCCGGCCCGGGTGCCCGCCTCGCCGGTGCCGGACACCAACCACTACTCGATCCTCTGGGGCGAGCGGGGGGCCGAGCGCATCGTCCGCGGCCTGCTCGCGGACGCCGGCGTCGGGTGACCGACCGGGCGGCACCGGCCCGGTCGGCGGAACGGGTGCCCGCCGACGGGGCCGCCGGCGCCCGGGTCGGCCGTCCGGCCGGGACTCAGCCCCGCGGGTCGGCTGTCCGGCCGAGCCTCAGCCCGCCGCGCCGAGGAACGTCTCCCAGCCCCCGGCCGGCGCCTGGCCGACGTTGAGGGTGCGCAGCTTGCGCAGGGTGGACTGGTCCTGGACCTCGAGCCATTCGACGAGCTGCCGGAAGGAGACCAGCCGGACGTCCGGCTTGCCCGCGATCGTCTTGAGGGTCTCCTCGACGGCGTCCATGTAGATGCCGCCGTTCCACTGCTCGAAGTGGTTCCCGATGAAGAACGGTGCGCGGTTGCTGTTGTAGGCGCGGTCGAAGCCGGCGAGGTAGGCGTCCTTGGCCTGGGTGCGCCAGTCGTTGTACTTGGCCGGGTCGCCCTTGGTGCTGCCGGCGGACTGGTTGGCCAGGATGTTGTAGTCCATCGAGAGCACCTGGAAGGTGTGCCCGGGGAACGGGATGGACTGCAGCGGGAAGTCCCAGACCTTGCCGTCCTGCACCTTCTGCGGCCATATCTGGAGGCCGCCGGAGGAGCTGGCGTCGTACTTCCAGCCCAGCTTCGCGGCCGTGGGCAGCAGTGCCTTCTGGCCCTCCAGGCAGGGGGTGCGGCCGCCGATGAGCTCCTTCTTGTAGTCGAAGGGGAGCGGGTCGACGTCGGTGAAGCCGGTGTTGGTCCGCCACTGGGTGACGAAGCCGATCGCCTGGTCGATCTCGCTCTGCCAGTCGTCGGGGGTCCACATGTTGACCCCGTTCTTGTCGGGGCGGCTGGAGCAGAAGTGCCCGTTGAAGTGGGTGCCGATCTCGTGCCCGGCCAGCCACGCCTGGCTGACGAGCTTGAGCGTGGCCTTGACCGCGCCGTCCGACAGGTACGGGATGTCGGAGGCCCCCACCGAGTGCTTCGGCGGGTGGTACAGGTCGGCCTTGCCCTTGGGCAGGGCGTATATACCGGAGAGGAAGAAGGTCATGGTGGCCTTGTACTGCTCCGCCAGCTTGAGGAAGCGGGGGAACTGGCCGTCGTCGGTGCCGCCCGCGCCGTCCCAGGAGAAGACCACGAACTGCGGGGGCCGCTCGCCGGGCTTGAGCTTCTCGGGCTTGGGCTGGTTCGGCTGCGGACCGGTGTCGGCGGTGGAGCCGTCGCCGATCGGGGTGCCCTTGGGGACGGTGGTCCTGGTCGGGTCGGCGGTGTCGGCCGAGGTGGTGCCCGGGCTGCCGCCGGCACCGGGGGAGGACGTGGAGCCGTGGCTCGAACCGGATCCGCCGCTGGAGCAGGCCGCGACCGCGCCGAGGGCCGCGGTCGCAGCGGTCGCACTGAGCACCGTCCTGCGCGAGATGCTGGTCATGGTCTCCCCTGGGTGCCGATGCCGGTGGTGAGGGCGGGTCGGGTCCGCAACCGGCCAAATCGGGCAATTGATGTATTTTCCGCTGTAAGCATGTCATGTGGTCGCAGCGGCGACCAAGGCCGCCGATGTCCGACGTAGGACAACACGCCGACCGCACCGAGCCGGGCTGCAGGAAATTCTCATCTGTTGCCGTCCTGTGACGCTTCGCACCTCGCGCCGTCGGGGCAGTACGGTACCCCCGGTTCGACCGTGTGATCAGAGTTCGTCAGCGCTCGGTCCGGCCGGTCGCCCGTCCGGGCGGACGGCACTCGCCGAGGGGTCGGTCCGGCCGGGTCGAGGGTCGGAGGGGGGTGCTCGCCGGGAGGCTTCGGCGAGCGGTCAGAGCGCGGCCAGTCGCCGGTTGCGGCGGACTATTCGGGCGATCGCGGTGCTGACGAAGGTGGCGGCGGTGCAGGACACCGCCAGGCTCAGCCAGGCGGTGTCGAACCAGTGGCTGTTCAGCCAGCCCAGCGTCACGATGTAGGCGGCCCAGACCAGTGCGGCCAGCGCCGACCAGTGCAGGAAGCGGTGCGGATGGGCGGGTGAGTGGCCGATGGCCACGTCCAGGACGGTCCGGCCGGCCGGGACGAACCGGGCGATCACCACCATCGCCGCGGCCGCCCCGTGGGGGCGTTCGACCAGGGCCTGCTGGACCCTCGCCACGCTGGCGGCCAGCTTCGGCCGCCGGGCGAGCCGCCGTTGCAGGACGGGCGCACCGCGCCGGGCGAGGTGGAGCAGCAGCAGGTCGCCCAGGAACGAGGCGACGGCCACGCCCAGGCCGAGCAGTATCGGGGCGCCGTCGATCCGCGCCGTCTTGAGGACGGCCAGGATGACCAGCGTGCCGCTGGGGATGAAGGGGAGGAGGGCGTCTCCGAGTACGGCGAAGAGCGCCAGGGCGCAGATCCACGAGGATCCGATCGCCGCCACGAAGTTCAAGGCCCGTACTCCCTCCACGCCGCCCGGGGGAGCAGGTGGCTGCTGGGGTCAACGCTAGCGCCTCGACTTTTCATGCCATGAAGCACCCCGGTATGCCGCGGATCACAGGAGGTGGGCGGTTTGCCGGGAATTGGCGCGAGCCCCCGGAGCGGTGTGCCGCTCCGGGGGCTCGCTGGGATCGGTCGGCACTGGTCCAGCCCGCCGATCTTGTTCGCGGAGGACGGATCCCGTCGGGTCGTCCGCTCCTGATCACCAGCCTGCCGGAGGCCGCCGCCGATCGCGAGCCCTGGGCCTGGCGACTTCCGGCTCTGGCGTGAAGTCGCCATCCGGGCGGCGGTGCTGTCCCTCCGTCAGGTGAACGGAGGGGCGGGCCCGGGGCGGCCCCGTCGGCAGCGCCGGGGCGGATCCCGTCGGAGCGCGGGAACAGCCGGCCCGGCGGCGTGGTTGACCCCGGTCGGCAACAGCGATCGCCGGGCGTTCGACACCGGCGGTCGACCACGACGGGCCGGCTCAGGGAAGGCCAGGAGGGCGGACGGCATGACCACCGAGGACCAGCAGGAGCACGGGGCCGGACCGGGGCCCGGCGCGGCGGTCCGCGGCACCGCCCGCGGTACCGCACCCGCCCCGCTCTCCATCCTCGACCTCGCGACCGTGGGCGTCGGCTACACGCCCGCCGAGGCCCTGGCCGCGACCACCGCGCTGGCCCGCAGCGCCGAGCAGTGGGGGTACCACCGCTTCTGGGTCGCCGAGCACCACGGCATGCCCGGCGTCGCCAGCTCCACCCCGGCCGTCCTGCTCGCCCACCTCGGGGCCCACACCACGACGCTGCGGCTCGGCTCGGGCGGCGTCATGCTCCCCAACCACGCCCCGCTCGCCGTCGCCGAGCAGTTCGGCCTGCTGGAGGCGCTGCACCCGGGCCGGATCGACCTCGGGCTCGGCCGCGCCCCCGGGACGGACCCGGCCACCGCCCGGGCACTGCGCCGGGGCCTCTCCGAGGGGGCGGACGACTTCCCGCAGCAGCTCGCCGAGCTGACCCACTTCCTCGACGCGGACTTCCCCGACGGGCACCCGTACGCGCGGCTGACCGCCGTCCCCCGCGGGGACGGCCGCCCGCCGGTCTGGCTGCTCGGGTCCTCCGGCTTCAGCGCCCGGCTGGCCGGTCGGCTCGGTCTCCCGTTCGCCTTCGCGCACCACTTCAGCAGCGTCAACACCGTTCCGGCCCTCGACCTCTACCGGGAGTCCTTCCGGCCCTCGGAGGTGCTCGCCGAGCCGTACGCGCTGATCGGGGTGAGCGCGGTCGCCGCCGACGACCGGGCCTCGGCCCGCCGCCTCGCGCGCTCCGCGGCCCTCGGGATGCTCCGGCTGCGGCGGGGCAACCCCGGCCCGATCCCCACCCCGGAGGAGGCCGAGGCCCACCCGTACAGCCCGGCCGAGGCGGACTTCATCGACGGCTGGCTGGAGAACGTGGTGCTGGGCGCGCCGGGCGAGGTCGCGGACGGCCTGGAGGCCCTGCGCAAGCGGACCGGGGTGGACGAGCTGATGGTGACCTCGCACATCCACGGCCACGAGGCCCGGCTGCGCTCCTACGGTCTGATCGCCGAGGCCTACGGCCTGACCGCCGGGGCCTGACCGCCGGGGCCTGACCGCCGGGGCCTGACGGCCCCGGCCCACCGCCCGAGCCCGCCCCGGGTCAGCGGCCGGCGCCCCGGCCGGTGCGGTCCTCGCGCAGTATGGCCGCGACCAGCTCGGCCTCCCCGGGCCGGGCGAAGTACCAGCCCTGAGCCGTGTCACAGCCGGTCAGCCGCAGCCGCTCGGCCTGGGCGGCGCTCTCGATGCCCTCGGCGGTGACGGTCAGGCCGAGCGTGTGGGCCAGCTGCACCATCGCGCCGACGATCTGCTCGTCGGCGTCGCTGCGGCGGGAGCCGAGCTCCGGGCGCTCCGGGCGGCCGCCGCCGGCCGGGGCCGGGTCGCGGAAGCCCTCGATGAAGGTGCCGTCGAGCTTCAGCACGTGCACCGGCAGCCGGGAGAGGTAGGCCAGGTTGGAGTAGCCGGTGCCGAAGTCGTCGATCGCGATCCGCACGCCCATGTCGGCCAGGGCCTGCAGGGCCTGCAGCGGTCGGCCGCCGGGGCCGAGCAGGGCGCTCTCGGTGATCTCCAGCTGGAGCAGCCGGGCCGGCAGTCCGGTGCGTTCGAGCGCGCGGGCGACGTCCGCGACCACGTCGGAGTCCCAGATCTGGCGGGCCGCCAGGTTGACGCTCACGAAGGTCTCGGTCTCGGGGAACTCGGTGAGCCACCGTTTGGCCTGGCGGCAGGACTCCTCCAGGACCCAGGTGCCGAGCGGCACGATCGCGCCGGACTCCTCGGCGAGCGGGATGAAACGGTCCGGCGAGAGCTTCCCGTACCGCGGGTGGTGCCAGCGGACGAGGGCCTCGGCGCCGTGCACGGCGCCGTCGGCCAGGCCGACCAGCGGCTGGTACTCGATGGTGAACTCGCCGCGCTCCAGGGCGGGCCGCAGTGCGGTGGCGAGCAGCTGGCGGGTCAGCTGGTGGGCGCCGCGGTCCGGGTCGTAGAGGGTCCAGCGGGCGCGTCCGTCGGCCTTGGACCAGTAGAGGGTGGCGTCGGCGTCCTTGACCAGGTCGGTCGGGGTGGTCTCGTGCACGGACCGTTCGACGACGCCCACGCTGGCGGTGACCACCAGGCGGTGCCCGGCGACGTCGAAGGGGCGTTCCAGCTCCCGGAGGATCCGGGCGGCCAGCTCGGTCAGCTGCTCGCTGCCCCGGCTGTCGGTGACCAGGACGGCGAACTCGTCGCCGCCCATCCGGGCGACCAGGTGGGCGTCGCGACCGGAGAACCCGCGGCGCAGCCGGGTGGCGACGGCGATCAGCAGCTGGTCCCCGATGTGGTGGCCGAGCGTCTCGTTGATCGCCGCGAAGCCGTCGAGGTCCAGGTAGCAGACGCCCACCCGGCGCCCGTCCGCCGGCGGGAGGGCCGGCTCGGCGGCCTGGAGGACGTCGGCGGCCTGTACGGCGGCGTCGAGGGCGAGGGCGTCGGAGGGGGCGACGGTGGCGGTGGCCGTGAGGCAGGCGGCGTCGAGCCGCTCGAAGAAGAGGGTCCGGTTGGGGAGCCGGGTCAGCGGGTCGTGCAGGGCCTGGTACTCGAGGCGGTCGCCGAGCCGGCGCTGCTCGGTGATGTCCTCCACCAGCGCCAGGGTGTAGAGCGGTCGCCCTGCGCCGTCCCGGATCAGCGAGACGGTGACCTTGCTCCACACCGTGCGGCCCTCGCGGTGCTTGAGCTGCTTCTCCACGCGGAACCGCTCGCGGCCGCCGTGGACGAGTTCGGGGAAGAGCCGGTGCGGCATGCCCTCGGGGTCGATGATCTCGTGCAGGTGGGTGCGGACCAGCTCGCCGACGCCGCGTCCGATGAGGGCCGCGAAGGCGGGGTTGACCTCGATGATCCGGTCCTCGGGGTCGATCAGGGCCATGCCGATGACCGCGTCGCAGAAGGCGGCCCGGAACCGGGACTCGCTGGCCCGCAGGGCGGCGAGCGGCCGGTCCGTCCCCCCGTCCTCCGGGTCGGCGCCGCCGGCGGGGCCCCGGTGCGCGCCGTCGTTCAGCGGCTTCGAGCAGGTGGGGCAGAGGAGCGCGCCGGGGTCGGCCGGGGAGATGCCCGCCGTTCCGGACGGGTCGATCGGACCGACGGAAGCGACCGACCCGACCGGGTCGACGGTGCCGACCGCCGCGCCGACCGCCGTGCCGGCGGAGCCGACGGCGGGCCGCCGGGCCGGTGCCGTGAGGTGACGGTGGTGCGGTGAGTCCTCGTGCCGCACGCCCGGGTGGTGTGCGTCGGCCCCCTCGTTCTGGCCCGGCACGGCATGCTCCCGTCCGCTGCTGACGCCTGATGCTGGTCCGGCCGGCCACTCGGGACTCCGGCGGCCGGCTCCGCACTCTGTCGCGGTCCTCGGAGTCGGTCCGGTGCGGGGCGCCCGGCGTGGGGCGCTGTCGCGCGGAGACCCGCGTGAAGGACAGGGCGCTGCGGCCGATCATAGGCCGCGGTGACAACGGGCGGTGACCGCCGCCAGGGTGATTCGCCCGCTTCGTGGCCATGAGTGGCGGTACGGGTGGACGCCCCGGGTGTACATCACATGAGGTGTGCCGGGGGCGTGTGAGCCGAATCCGCGCCCCCGGGCGCTGGTTGCGCGCCGGGAGCGGGAACGAGCTGACGCCGCGCCGGATCCGGCGGGGCGTCAGGCCAGCGTGGCGGTCAGGGTGATGGTGGTGCCGGTGAGCGCCTTGCTGACGGGGCAGTTGGCCTTGGCGTCCTCGGCGGCCTTGACGAAGCCGGCCTCGTCCAGGCCGGGCACCTGTCCGGTGACGGTCAGGTGGATGCCGGTGATCCCGGTGCCGGGCTGGAAGGTGACGTCGGCCTGGGTGTCCAGGGTGGTCGGCGGGGTGCCGGCGCCGGCGAGGCCGTGCGAGAGGGCCATCGAGAAACAGGCCGAGTGCGCGGCGGCGATCAGTTCCTCCGGGCTGGTCTTGCCGTTGGGCTGTTCGGCCCGGGCCGGCCAGGAGACCGGGTACTCGCCGATCCCGGAGGAGGCGAAGGTCACCTGCCCCTTGCCGTCGACCAGGTTGCCTTCCCAGGCGGTGCGGGCGGTGCGGGTGGTTGCCACGATCGGTACCTCCATCACTGAGGGACTGCTGTGTCGTCACTTCCGGTCATGCACGCACCAGCCTACGGGCCGCGCCCCCGGGGCCCGGGAGGGTCGGGGCGGCGGGTGGCGCGGGTCGTGGGACGGCGCGGGTCCGCCCGGGTCCGCCCGGGGCCGGCGGGGGAACGCGGGGGGACTGCCGGGTGACCATCGGGGCCGCCGGGGGTCCGGGGGACGTCCGGATCGTGGACGGAACCCCTTCGGCGTGCGGTTCCGGCACGGGGGCCCTGTTAGATTTGCCCGGGCCCGAGCCCGGCCGCCCCGCGCGCCGGGTGCCCAACCCAGACACCGGGAGCCGCCCCGATGACGGACCACCCCACGACCCCCGACGCCGGCCTGCCCCAGGGGGTCGACGACGCCGTGCGGGCGGAGCTGACCAGCCTGCGCGAGAGCATCGACAACATCGACGCCGCGGTGGTCCACATGCTGGCCGAGCGGTTCAAGGCGACCCAGCGGGTCGGCCGGCTCAAGGCCGAGCACAAGCTGCCCCCGGCCGACCCGGCGCGCGAGCGGGACCAGATCAAGCGGCTGCGGGAGCTGGCCGCCGGGGCGAAGCTGGACCCGGTCTTCGCCGAGAAGTTCCTGAACTTCATCATCGCCGAGGTCATCCGCCACCACGAGGCCATCGCCCGCGCCTGAGCGCCCCTCGCCTGAGCGCCCCCCGGCGGGGCGGCTCCCCGGGGCCGTCCGGTCCGGGGGAGCCCGGGGAGATGTCGGGGACGGCTAAACGCCCGATTTCGTGAGGCTCCACGGTTGGCGTAGCGTGCAGGTTTCCCCAGCCGGAGAGGTGGAGCAGCGACGATGGCGGTGAACCTGCCCGAAACGCCGAGCGATGCCGGGTCCGGCCCGGCCCCTGCTGCCGGCCGCGGTCCCGGGGCGTCCGACGCCCCCGGCGGCCGCGCCGAGGCCCGCCGCCGGGCCCGGGGCTCGCGCGTCCGCAAGGCCCGCCGGGCGGGGCGCCGACCGCGGCCCTGGTGGATCGAGGTGCCCGCGATGGCGGCGGTCGGCCTGGTGGTCGCCCTGCTGATCAAGACCTGTCTGTTCCAGGTGTTCACCATCCCGTCCGGCTCGATGGAGAACACGCTGCGGATCGGCGACCGGGTCGGCGTGAACAAGTTCGCTCCGCTGACGGGCTGGAAGCCGGAACCCGGGCAGCCGGTGGTGTTCAAGGACCCGGGCGGCTGGCTCCCGCCGCAGCCCACCGACTCGAACCCCCTCACCAACGCGGTGACCTCGGTGCTGAGCTTCGTCGGGCTGGTGCCGCCGAAGGACGACAACTACCTGGTCAAGCGGGTCGTCGCGACCGGCGGCCAGACCGTGCAGTGCGCGGGCAGCACACTGACCGTCGACGGGAAGAAGGTCGACGAGCCGTACCTGCACCCGGGCGACGACTCCTGCGCCGGCCTGAACTTCGGCCCGGTGACGGTGCCCTCGGGCTCCGTCTGGGTCGAGGGCGACCACCGGAGCGACTCGGCGGACTCCCGCTACCACCAGCGCGGTCCGGGCGGCGGGGCCGTGCCGGTGGCCAACGTGGTCGGGCCGGTGGCGGCCGTCGTGTGGCCGCTCAACCACCTCGACTGGTTCGGCTGGGTCGGTCGCTGACCCCCCGCTCGGCGGCCACCCGCTCCCGGTCGGCCCGAGGACCCCGGTCGACCGGGGAGTCCCCGGCGACCCGCGCGCCGCTCGGCGCGCCAGGACCGCCGGGCCCGCCCGGTCCGTCCGGCCGGTGCAGCTCGTCGAGCCCGTCCGGGACGCCCGGGACGCCCGGGACGCCCGGGGCGGCGGCGCCGGCGACGGCTGCGGCCACCGTCTCCGGGTCGGCCGGCGGCTTGCTGGCCTGCGCTGCGAAGGCGCCCGCCAGCACCAGCAGACCACCGGCGATCTGCGGCAGGCCGAGGTGCTCGCCGAGCAGGACCCAGGCCAGCACGGTGGCGACGACCGCCTCGAGGTTGGCCACCACCCCGGCGATGGGCGGCGAGAGGTAGCCCACCGAGATCACGCCGGTCAGGTAGGCGAGCACGGTCGCGACCAGGATCATCCAGGCGGCCGGGAGCAGCGCGGGCACCGTGTGCCCGTTCATCAGCACGGATCCGCCGAGCGGGCTCCAGTCGGCCTGCCACGGCCGGGTGAAGGCGGTGAGCAGGACGGCGCCGATCAGCAGGCCGTAGGCGCTGACCGCCATCGGGTCGACGGGCCGCTCGCCCCGGCGGCCGGCGTCGGCGAGCAGGAAGTAGCCGACCTGGCAGCAGGCGGCGCCCAGGGCGAAGAGCACGCCGAGCGCGTCGAAGCCGAGGCCGTTCCAGACCTCCACCACGCAGGCCAGTCCGCTCACCGCGACCCCGGCGCCGATCGCCGCGCCCCGGCTGATCGGCTTGCGCTGGACGAACCTGACGTAGCCGATGAGCAGCGGCGGGCCGAGGTACTCGATGAGCAGGGCGACGCCGACCGGGATGCGGGAGATCGCCGCGAAGTAGCAGGCCTGGACGCCGGCGACGGCGAGCAGGCCGAAGCCGAGCAGCAGGCCGGGGCGGCGCAGGACGGCGTCCCGGTGCCGGTAGGCGATCGGGAGCAGGGCCACGGCCGCGCCGGTGACCCGGAGCCACACCACGTGCAGCGGTGAGAGGCCGGCCTCGATCAGCGGCTTCGCGGCGGTGCCGGAGCCTCCGAAGGCGAAGGCGGAGACCAGGGCGAGGCTGAGGCCGAGGGTCCTGCCGGTGGGGCGGGTGGATGGGGCTGTTGATCCGTGCACCGACGCATTGTGACAGTCATACCGGAGCTTCGGTAAGGCGCCATTCCGGCATTTGGTCCTGCACGGAACTGTGCGCAGCGGCGCAATCACCTGCGCCGTCCCGCACCCGCCCGCGCACCCGCCCCGCAGGCCGCCCGAGGCCGCGCGAACCCCCTGGTGGCCGGCGCCCCGCGCCCGCGCCCCGGGTTCGGGGCCCGAACCCGGGGCCCCCGCTACTGACCGGAGGACGTCCCCGCCCCGGCCAGCGGGTCCGTCCCGCCGGTGGGCTGGGTGGTCGGCTGGGTGGTCGGGGCCGTGGTCGGGCCGGTGGTCGGCGTCGGCCTCGTGGTGGGCTTGGTCGTGGGCTTCGTCGTCGGCTGGGTGGTCGGCGGCGCGGTCGGCTGCCCGGTGGCGGGGTCGGTGGGCGCGGTGGTGGCACCGCCGCCCGGGTTCGGCCCGCCCGCCGGCGTCGACGCACCGGAGCCGTTGCCGTTGCCGTTCCCGGAGCCGGTCCGGGACCCGTCGCCGGGCTGGGCGCCCGGCGCGGTGGTGGCGCCCGAGCCGGTGCCGGTCGACGGCGTGGCGCTGGGCGAGAACGGCGCGGTCGGCAGGTCGCCGGGGTCGGCGGAGTCGCCGCCGTCGGCCGGGTCCGGGAAGTCGGAGACCGGCAGCCCCTTGAGCGCGGCCTTCATGTAGCCGGTCCAGATCTGCGCCGGGTACTGGCCGCCCGCCGCGCCGTCGATCCCGCCGACGCCGCTCAGGCTGACCTGCGCGCCGGTGCCCGGCTCCTGGCCGAACAGGGCGACCGAGGTGACCAGCTCGGGGGTGTAGCCGACGAACCACACCGACTTCTGGTCGTCGGTGGTGCCGGTCTTGCCGGCCACCGGGCGCCCGAGCGCCTTGGCCCGCCAGCCGGTGCCGCCCGGGTCGCTCACCACGCCCTGGAGCATCGAGGTGACCTCGTTCGCGGTGTCCGAGCTGATCGCCTGGGTGGTCTTGTGGGCGGGCAGCGGGACGGCCTCGCCCTCGCGGTCGACCGACTGGACCAGCCACGGGGTGATCTGCTTGCCGCCGTTGTCCAGCGTGGCGTACACGCCGGCCATGTCGAGGACGCTGGGGGTGGCCGCACCCAGCGGGATGGACGGGACCGGGTCGAGCCCCGGGGTGTTGCCGGGCAGGCCCAGCGCGACACCGGTGTCCTTGACCTTCTGCAATCCGGTGTCCTGGGCCAACTGCGCGAAGGCCGAGTTGACCGACCAGTCGGTGGCCTGCTGCAGGGAGATCTGGCCGTAGCTCCTGTCGCCCTCGTTCGGCGGCGCGTACGGGGTGCCCTTGCCGCCGCGGACCTTGCGGCCGCTGGTGCCGTCGTAGACGGTGCGCGGGGTGACCGTCCGGCCGTCCTGGGTCTTGGCGTCGTTCTCGAACGCGGCGGCCAGGGCGATCGCCTTGAAGGTGGAGCCGGCCTGGTAGTCCCGCCGGGTCGCGTTGTCGACGTAGTGCTTGACGTAGTCCACGCCGCCGTAGAGGGCGACGACCGCCCCGGTCTTCGGGTCCACCGAGACGGCGCCGGCCTGGGCGGCCGCGTCCTTCTTCCGCTTGTCCGGGTTCAGGGTGTCGTGCAGCTGCGTCTGGACGGAGTCCTGCAGGGCCTGCTGGCGGCCCGGGTCGATGCTCAGCTTGATCGTGTAGCCGCCCTTGGCCAGCTCGCTCTCGCTGATGATCTGGTTGGCGGTGAGGTACTGGGTGGCTTCGTTGACCAGGTAGCCGGACTGGCCGGACAGGCCCGGGTTGGGCTGCGGGTCCCTGACGTCGGGGAAGGTGGTGGCGGCGCGGTCGGCGGCGGAGAGCCAGCCCTCCTTGACCATGCCGTCCAGCACGTAGTTCCAGCGGTTGACGGCGTTCTGCTTGCCGGCCGGGGTCGCGGTGGCCACGTCGTAGGCACTCGGCGCGTTCAGCAGGGTGGCCAGGTAGGCGCCCTGGGCGGGGGTGAGCGCGGAGGCGTCGACGCCGAAGTACGCCTGGGCGGCGGCCTGGATGCCGTAGGCGCCGCGGCCGTAGTAGGAGGTGTTCAGGTAGCCGGAGAGGACCTCGTCCTTGCTCTCGGTGGCGTCCACCTTGATGGCTATGAACAGCTCCTTCACCTTGCGGGTGACGGACTGCTTCTGGTTCAGGTACGTGTTCTTCACGTACTGCTGGGTGATCGTGGAGCCGCCCTGGGTGCCCTCTCCCTTGGCGGTGTTGACCGCGGCCCGGAGCAGGCCCTGCACGTTGACGGCGCCCTCGTGGTAGAAGTTGCGGTCCTCGGCGGCCAGCGCGGCGTGCTGCGCGGCGGGGGACACCTTGTCCAGCCCGACGTTCTGCCGGTTGGTCTGCCCGGTGCGGGTGATCACCGAGCCGTCCGCGTAGAGCCAGGTGTTGCTCTGCGCGGTGGCGGCGGCGTGCGCGTCGGGGACCTTCACCAGCGCGACGCCCAGGGCGAACAGGCCGACGCCGAGCAGCAGCGCCACGGCGAGGCCGAGCAGGCTCATCCGCCAGGTGGGGAGCAGCCGGCGCCAGCCGGTCCGCTTCGGACGGCGGGGCTTCTTGCCCCCGGGCGCGGGGGCGGTGCGCTTGAGGCGCTCGACCGGCCGGAGGCCGGCCAGCAGCGCGCGACGGCCGCTCTGGGCGTTCTCGGACAAGGCGCGGCCTTTCCTGCGGGCGGACGGACCGGCCTGCACAGACGGGGACATCGGCGGTTGGGGACCTTTGCCCCGATTCCGGTTTACTGCCCAGGACGAGCCGGGCGGGCCGGATGGCTCCGCCGGAACGGCAATCGAGACCGACATCACACGCAAAACGGACGTCGAGGGCCAAAAAATTGAGGAGCCCCTCGCTGTTGCGAGAGGCTCCCCAACTGTCTGTGCGCCGCCAGGGACTCGAACCCCGGACCCGCTGATTAAGAGTCAGCTGCTCTAACCAACTGAGCTAGCGGCGCCTGCTGACCTGGAAAACAATACACGGTTCCGGGGGGTGCTTCGAACCGGCCTCCGGGGGCCGCCAGGGCGCCCCGCCGGTGCCGCCGCCGAGGTGTCCGTTTCCGCCCGGTTGGGGTGCAGTTCGCCGCCGGTTAGGGTGGAACCGTGCCCAGCTCCCAGCCCGGACACCCGAACGCGCGGACGGCGACCGCCGCGCTGCTGCTGCTCAGTGCCGTGGCGTACACGGCCTGGGTGCTGGAGGTCGTGCTGAGCACCGGACTCGACCCGGTGCAGGCCTACATCAGCGAACTCGCGGCCGAGGACCAGCCGCTGGGCGGCCTGTTCCGGGCCACCGACCTGGTCGCCGGGCTCAGCGTGCTCGCCGCCGCCGTCACCGCGCTCGCCGGAGGCCGGGCCCGGCCCCGCGCTCCCCGCCCGGGGCGCCGACAGGCCCTGGTCGGCTGGTCCGCCCTGGCCCTGTTCGGTGCGGCGACGGCCGCCGACTCCCGGTTGCCGCTCAGCTGCGCCCCCACCAGCGACGAGATGTGCGCCGCCCGGGAGACCGCCGGGCTCGTCCCGGCGACCCACACCGCGCACGCCGTCACCAGCAGCCTGGCCATGCTCGGCGCGCTCACCGGAATGGCCGTGCTCACCCTCGCCGCCCGCCGGTACGGGTGGTGGCCGGCGGTGCGCAGGGCCGGGCCGTGGCTGCTCGGCGCCGAGCTGCTCGCCACCGGCTGGAGCCTCGCCGCGATCGCCGCCTTCGAGGCCGGTCGCGGCACCTGGGCGCTCGGGGCCGGGCAGCGGCTCCAGGTGCTGTTGGTCGCGTGCTGGCTGGCCGTGCTGGCCCGCGGCCTGGCCCGCCCGGACGGTGCGGCGGAGGACGCGAGGGTCGGGGCGACGGGCGACGTGACGGTCGGCGCGGCGGCGAACCGGGCACCCGGGGTGGCGGCGACCCCGGAGCCCGGCGCGGACCGGCGGGCCGGTCGGCCGGGGGGCCGGGGCCCGACATGACCGCACCCGCCGACCCCCGCACCCGGGCGCGCTTCCTGCGCGTGGACGGCGTCCCGCTGCACGTCCGCGTCGAGGGCGGCGGCCCGGTCTGCCTGCTCACCGGCGGCCTCGGCAGCAGCTGGTTCGACTGGGACCTCGTCGTGCCCTTCCTCACGCCGTACCGCACCGTCGTCCGCTTCGACCGTCCCGGTTACGGGCTGAGCGCTCCGGAGCCCGCCGCGGGGCGGCCCGTGCCGACGCTGGCCGGTGAGGCCGGGCGGATCCGCGCGGTGCTGGACGGGCTCGGGCTGGCCGGCCCCTGCACCGCCGTGGGCCACTCGCTGGCCGCCTTCCACGTCGAGGCGTTCGCCCGGGTGCACCCGGACCGGGCCGCCGGGCTGGTCCTGGTCGACGGCAGCGTCGAGCCGGCGGCCCGGCCGTACCCGGCCCCCGCCGCCCGCGACCTGGCGGCCAGGGCGCTCGCCGGGGCCGCCACCGCCGTGGCCGTGCCGTACCTGTTCGGTCCGGCCGCCCGCCGGGCGGTGGCCCGGCTCTGCACCGTCCGCCGCGAGGACCTCGCCCCGCCGCCGCTGGTCCGGCGCTGCTACCGCACGGGCCGGTCGCTGCGCGCCCTGCTCCGGGAGAACACGAGCTACCTCGACATGGCCGCCGAACTGGACGTGCTGCGCGCCGCCCGGCCGTTGCCCGAGGGGCTGCCGGTCACGGTGCTGGCCGCCGACGACGGGTGCCGGACCCGCCGGACGGAGGCCTGGCTGGCCGGGCAGCGGGAGCTGGCCGCGCTGCTCGGGGCCGACTACCGCCCCACCGCCCCCGCCGGACACCTGGTGATGTTCGACCGCCCGGACGCGGTGGCCTCGGCCGTCCTCGACACCGGCTGACGCCCCCGGGGGCGCCGGTGCCACCCGGGCACCCGGCCCGGAAACGCCTCAGGCCGCCCACCGGAGTGGACGGCCTGAGACCTTGCCATGTGCGCCGCCAGGGACTCGAACCCCGGACCCGCTGATTAAGAGTCAGCTGCTCTAACCAACTGAGCTAGCGGCGCCTGCTGACCTGGAGAACATTACACGGCGCCGGGCCGATCCGCCGAATCGCTTTCGAGTGGTCACCCACCGTGACGATCCGCCGGTCGGCCCGGCCGGCCTACGCCGCCGGGAAGTGGCACGCCGCCTGGTGGTCCGACGCCCCGGCCGCAGCCCCCGGCCGCTCCCCGAGGCCCGGCCCGTCCCCGAGGCCCGGCCGCTCCTGCTCGCACCGCGCCCGCTCGGCGGAGCCGGTGAGCCCGGCGTACACCGGGCAGCGGGTCCGGAAGGCGCAGCCCGTGCGGCGCTCGGTGGGGGAAGGAGGGTCCCCGGCGAGCAGGATGCGCTCCCGGGCGCGTTCGGCGGCCGGGTCGGGCAGCGGGACGGCGGAGAGCAGGGCCCGGGTGTAGGGGTGCCGGGGGCGTTCGAAGACGGCGGAGACCTCGCCCTGTTCGACGGTCCGTCCGAGGTACATGACGCTGACCCGGTCGGCGAGGTGCCGGATCACCGAGAGGTCGTGGGAGACGAACAGGTAGGAGAGGCCGAGCTCGGCCTTGAGCGACTGGAGGAGGTTGAGCACCCCGGCCTGGATGGAGACGTCCAGTGCGGAGACCGGTTCGTCCAGCACCAGGAGCTTCGGCCGGACGGCCAGGGCCCGGGCGATGGAGACGCGTTGGCGCTGCCCGCCGGAGAACTGGTGCGGGTAGCGGACGGCGTGCGCCGGGTCGAGGCCGACCTGGCGCAGCAGCTCGGGCACCCGGCGGGCGATCTCGCCGGCGGCGGCGTGCTGGGCGCGCAGCGGCTCGGCGACGATGTCGCCGATCGGCATCCGGGGGTCGAGGCTGGCCATCGGGTCCTGGAAGACGATCTGCAGTTCGGCGCGGAGCCGGTGGGCCTCGGCCCGGGTGAGCTCGGCCGTGTCGCGGCCGAGCACCTCGATCCGGCCGGTCTCCGGGGCGGCGAGGTTCAGCAGTTCGAACAGGGTGGTGGACTTTCCGGAGCCGGACTCGCCGACCAGGCCGAGGGTCTCGCCCTCCCGCAGGTCGAGGTCGACGCCGTCGACCGCGTAGACCTCGCCGACCCGGCGCTTGAACACCGTCCCCTTGAGGAGGGGAAAGGTCTTTCCGAGGCCGCTGACCGAGAGCACCGGGGCCCGCGAGCCGCGGTCCGCCGGGGCGGCGGCGGCCGGCGGCAGCGCCGGCACCGGGTAGACCTCGGCTGGTGCGGGCCGGCGCCCGGCCAGCTCCGCCGAGCGCACGCAGGCCGCCAGGTGCTCCCCGTCCCCGGCTCCGCTCCCGTCCCCGTTCCCGGCTCCGCCCCCGGTCAGCGGCGGCTCCGCCGTCGTGCAGCGCTCCTCGGCCATCGGGCAGCGGGCGGCGAACGGGCAGCCCGGCGGCAGGTCGGCCATCGGCGCGGGGGTGCCGGGGATCGGCACGAGGGCGCCGCCGCGCCCGTCCAGCCGGGGCACCGCACCGATCAGCCCGAGGGTGTAGGGGTGCTGAGGGGCCGTGAACAGTTCGTCCACCCCGGCCGACTCGACCACCCGGCCCGCGTACATCACCGCGACCCGGTCGGCCATGCCGGCGATCACCCCGAGGTCGTGGCTGACCAGGACCAGGGCCGCGCCGGTCTCCCGCCGCGCGGTGCGCAGCACGTCCAGCACCTGGGCCTGGATGGTGACGTCCAGGGCGGTGGTGGGTTCGTCGGCGAGCAGGACGTCGGGGTCGTTGGCGATCGCCATGGCGATCATGGCGCGCTGGCGCATGCCGCCGGAGAACTCGTGCGGGAAGCTGTCCAGGGCCCGTCCGGGGTCGGGGATCCCCACCAGCTCGAGGAGTTCGGCGGCCCGGCGGCGGGCGGCGGCCCGGTCGACCCGCTGGTGGATGCGGACCGCCTCGGCGATCTGGTCGCCGATCCGGTAGACCGGGGTGAAGGCGGACAGCGGGTCCTGGAAGACCATCGCGACCCGGCGGCCGCGGATCGCGGCGAGCTCCCGGCCGGGCAGTCCGACCAGCTCCCGCCCGTCCAGGCGCACCGAGCCGCGGAGTTCGGCGGTACCGGGCAGCAGGCCGAGCACGGACAGCGCGGTGACGGACTTGCCGGAGCCGGACTCGCCGACGATGCCGAGGGTCTCGCCGCGCCGCAGCGTGAGGTCCACCCCGCGGACGGCGGGGACCGGACCGTGCGGCCCGGCGAAGTCCACCCGGAGGTCCCGGACGGCGAGCAGGGGGGTGTCGACGGTGGTGGTCACGGGCGCTTCCTACGGGCGGAGCGGCGGCGGGGCGCGCTCCCGGCGGTGGGGTCGAGGGCGTCGCGCAGCCCGTCGCCGATCAGGTTGACGGCGAGGACGAACAGCACCAGCAGTCCGGCGGCGAAGTAGAACATCCAGGGGAAGACCGGGGCCTCGCTGGTGCCGGCGGCGAGCAGGGTGCCGAGCGAGACGTCCGGCGGTTTGACGCCGAACCCGAAGTAGGAGAGCGCGGTCTCGCTCATCACGGCGCCGCCGACGGCGATGGTCGCGTCGATGATGAGGAAGGAGGCGACGTTCGGCAGGACGTGCCGGGTGATGATCCGCAGCGGCCGGACGCCCATGAACCGTGCGGCGCGGACGAACTCGCGCTCGCGCAGGGAGATGGTCATCGAGCGGACCACCCGGGCGGTGATCATCCAGTTGAACAGGGCGAGCAGCAGCACGAAGGCGATCCAGCCGGCGCTGCGCAGCCGGGGCGAGACGACGGTGATGATCAGGAAGCTCGGGAAGACCAGCAGGAGGTCCACCAGGAACATCAGCACCCGGTCGGTCCAGCCGCCGAAGTAGCCGGCGCAGGCGCCGACCAGGGAGGCCAGCACGGTGGAGAACAGTGCCACCAGCAGGCCGATCACCAGGGACTTCTGCAGGCCCCGGACGGTCTGCGCGAACACGTCCTGGCCGATCCCGTTGGTGCCGAACCAGTGCTCGGCGGAGGGGGGTCGGTGCAGCGCGGTGAAGTCGGGGGTGGCGTAGTCCCAGGGCGTGAGGTACGGCCCGCCGAAGGCGAGCACGAACAGCAGCAGGACGACGACGGCTCCGGCGAGGGCTCCGCGGGCGGCGAGCAGCCGGGCGAGGACGAGCCGCCCGCGGCCGGCGGTCCGCGGCGCGGGGGTGGGGGCGGGCGCGGCCGGCTCCGCGGCGATGGTGGTCACGTCAGGTCACCTCCGGTCAGGACCGCACGCGCGGGTCGAGGGCGGCGTGCAGGGTGTCGGCGAGGAAGCCGGAGGCGAGGACGACCACGGCGGTGAACAGGTTGACCGCCACCACGGAGTTGACGTCCTGTTCGTTGATGGACTGGATCAGCCATTCGCCCATGCCGTGCCAGCCGAAGATGGTCTCGGTGAAGATCGCGCCGGTGAAGACGCCCAGGAAGCTGTAGGCGAACATCGTCGACATCGGGATCACGGCGGTCCGCAGCCCGTGCTTGAGCAGCGCCCGGCGCCGGGTGAGGCCCTTGGCCTCGGCGGTGCGCAGGTAGTCGGAGCCGAGCACGTCGAGCATGGTGCCGCGCTGGTAGCGGCTGTAGGTGGCGAGGCCGCCGAGGGCGAGCGAGACGGTGGGCAGCAGCAGGTGCAGCGCCCAGTCGGCGAGGTGGGCGCCGAGTCCGCCGGTCAGCCCGGGGGTCTCGTAGCCGGTGAACGGGACGACGTCGTGGCCGGCCGCGTCCTTGGCGGCGATGGCGCCGTTCTTGAGGAACAGGGCGACCAGGAAGACGGGGGTCGAGAGCAGGACGAAGGAGGTCACGGTGAGCAGCCGGTCGGAGAACCGGTACTGCCGGACGGCGCCCCACGCCCCGACGGCGACGCCGAGGAGCATGCCGAGCAGGCTGCCGACCAGCAGCAGGCGCAGCGAGACCCAGACCCGGCGACCGAAGTCGTCGGTGACCGGGGTGTCGTGGATGGTCCGGCCGAGGTCGCCCCGGAGCAGGCCGCCGGCCCAGTGGCCGAAGCGTTCGACGACCGGCGTGCGGTCGTTCAGGTTGAGCGCGGTGAGCTGGCGCTCCACCGACTCGGCGGCGGGGCGCGGGACCTTGGCGTCGAAGTAGGTGCGCGGTTGCAGGGCGGTCGCGGATATCGCGTACGCCAGGAACACGGCGGCGATCAGGAGCACGGCGTAGTAGCTCAGCCGCTTCGCCAGGTAGCGGAGCATCAGCGTCCGCCCGGGGTGGCGGGGGCGGGGCCGACGCGTCTGGTGGGCATCGGGTGGTGGCCTTCGGTCGGAGGCCCGGTCCGGGCCCTCTGGGAAACAGCAGGTCAGAGTCTTGCACCGGCGCACGGCCGGGGTGTTGCGGTGGTGTTGCCGCGTGTGACGTCTGGATCAGGTGTGCGTTCCTCCCCCTGGTGGCGGATCTGATCCGCTGTTACGTTCTGCTGGCCCGGTGCCGAATTGGCTGCCCACGCTCAAGCCCCGCCACACCTCGCGCGGCCCAACTCCCGCTCTGAAGAACTCAGAAGAACTCACCAGGGGGACTCCCATGGACGCTTCCACCACGGCCCGCCGACTCGGCCGGGCCACCGCCCTCGCGGCCGCCGTCGCGCTGGCGGTCACCGCGTGCACCTCGGGCGGGGGCGGGTCGGCCGACACCGTGGCCAAGAGCGAGCCGCCGAGACAGGACTCCCAGGACATCAACGCCAAGCCGCTGGACCAGGTGAAGGACGGCGGCGAGCTGCGCCTGCCGCTCTACCAGTGGATCAGCCAGTGGAACCCGTTCCAGGTGGACGGCACCTACGGCGACGCGGTCTCGATCATGCGCGCGCTGGAGCCGTCGCTGTTCAACACCGACCCCTCCGGCAGCTTCCTGCCGAACACCGACTACCTGTTGGAGGCCAAGGTCACCTCGACCTCGCCGCAGGTGATCACCTACAAGCTCAACCCCAAGGCCAAGTGGTCGGACGGGAAGCCGCTGAGCTACCTGGACTTCAAGGCGGACTGGCAGACCAGCAACGGCAAGGACCCGGCGTACAACATCTCCGACCCCTCCGGCTACGAGCAGATCTCCGCCGTCGAGCAGGGCGCGGACCCGTCCGAGGTGAAGGTGACCTTCTCGGAGCCGTACGCGGACTGGCAGAACCTGTTCCGCCCGCTGATCCCGGCGGCCGGCATCGCCACCCCGGACGACTTCAACAAGGGCTGGGTGGACAGGATCCCGATCACCGCCGGCGCGCTGAAGGTCGGATCGGCGGACAAGACCGCGCAGACCCTCACCCTCGTCCCGGACCCGGCCTGGTGGGGCACCCGGGCCAAGCTCGACCGGATCACCTTCCGGGTGATGTCCCAGTCGGCGACCACCCAGGCGTACCTCAACAACGAGATCGACCTCGCCACGGCCGGCACCGCGACCGCGTACGGGCAGCTCAAGGACGCCAAGGACACCGTGATCCGCAGCGCGAGCCCGTGGGACGAGGTGCACATATCCTTCGGCGGCGGCGGCGCGCTGGCCGACCAGAAGGTCCGCCAGGCGCTCGGCAAGGCGCTCGACCGGTCCGCGTTGATCAAGATCGCCAACAACGGGGTGCCGGTGGAGTTCAAGCCGCTCGGCAACCACATCCTCATGCCCAACCAGGCCGGCTACCAGGACAACTCCGGCGAGTGGGCCAGGTTCGACCTCGCCGCGGCCAGGAAGCTGCTGGACGAGGCCGGCTGGAAGGACGCCGGCGGCGGTCAGCCGCGCACCCGGGACGGCAAGCCGCTGGAGCTGCACTGGGTGGTCAACGACGCCACCCCGCAGGCCCAGATCGACCTGGCCACCGCGGCGGCGGCGATGTGGCAGGCGGCCGGCGTCAAGGTCGACCTGGACAAGGTGCCGTCCAACGACTTCTTCACCAAGTACGTGAACCCGGGCAAGTTCGAGATCGCGAGCTGGCGCAACACCGACTCCTTCCCGCTCTCCAAGAGCCTGCCCAACTTCCGCCTGCCGGTGGGCGACAACACCTTCAACAACCCGTCCCGGCTGGGCAGTCAGGAGATCGACGACCTGCTGAAGAAGGCGGCCGGGACGGTCGACGCGGCGGAGGCCGCGAAGCTGTACAACCAGGCGGACGCGAAGATCTGGGAGCTCGGCCACACCGTCGAGCTCTACCAGCGGCCGGTGGTGCTGGCGACGCGCAAGGGCCTCGCCAACTACGGCGCCTTCGGGCTCGCGGGGGAGGACTACGCCAAGGTCGGCTGGGAGAAGTAGCCCCCGTCGCGGGTGCGGCGGCACCGGCCGCACGGCAGGCGCTGGCGAGCAGCGCGGTGATCACGAGGCCGGTGGTGCGGACACGGCTGGGTCGGCTGCGCCGCCCCCGCTGTCCTGCCACCGGCCTTGACCTTCCGCGTTGCCCGCAGGCCGCCCGTGTCGTGGGGCCCCGCAGGGCCCGCGCTCTTCCAACCGGGGACGAATCTAGCCGGATGGTCCGGCGGGTCGCGCGCGCAGCGCGCGGGCGCGCCCGGAAACCCGTCGCGCTGTCACCCGGTTCGCGCACCCGGACGTCAACTACGGCTGACGGCAAGGAAAAAAGGGGCGAACCGGCACATCGTGCCCGGGTGTACGAACGGCCGGACCCGTCGCGCCGGTGCGTGCGCCGGGCCCGGGCCGCTGCCAGGATGCGCGGGAGAGCCCGCCCCTCCCACCCCGGAGCAGCACCGATGGCCAGCGATTCCGCCGCAGCCCCCCACCCGCGTCCCGCCGATCCGCGCCCGGTGCGCCGGATGGTCCCGCGCGACCGCAACGAGCCGCACCGGGTCGCCACCCCGCTGGAGCTCTTCTTCGACCTCTGCTTCGTGGTCGCGGTCGGGCAGGCCGGGCGCGAGCTCGCCCACGACCTGGCGGCCGGCCACTACGGCGAGGGCCTGCGCGGATACGTCCTCGCCTTCTTCGCGATCTGGTGGGCCTGGATGAACTTCACCTGGTTCGCCTCCGCGTACGACTGCGACGACGTGCCGTACCGGATCACCACGCTGGTGCAGATCGCCGGCGTGCTGATCCTCGCGGCCGGGGTGCCGCGCCTGTTCGCCACCCAGGACCTGACGCTGGCGGTCACCGGGTACGTGGTGATGCGCCTGGCGATGGTCACCCAGTGGCTGCGCGCGGCGGCCAGCGAGCAGGGCGAGGCGAGGCGGGTCGCACTGCGGTACGCGCTGGGGATCACGCTGTGCCAGATCGCCTGGGTGGTGCTGCTCTTCCTGCCGGACGCCGCCCGGCCGTACGTCATCCCGATCGGCGTGCTGGCCGAACTGGCCGTGCCGGTGGTGGCCGAGCTGCGGATGCAGACCACCTGGCACCCGCACCACATCGCCGAGCGGTACGGGCTGTTCACCCTGATCGTGCTCGGCGAGACGGTGGCGGCGGCGACCATCGCGGTGCAGTCGGCGGTGGACGAGCACGAGGGGCTGGGCCGGCTGCTGCCGGTGGCGGCCGGCGGCCTGCTGATCTGCTTCTCCGCCTGGTGGATCTACTTCGCCCGGTCGGTGCACGAGCACCTGCGCTCCAACCGGCAGGCCTTCGCCTGGGGCTACGGCCACTACCTGGTGTTCGGCGCGGCCGCCGCGATCGGCACCGGGCTGGAGGTGGCGGTGGAGTCGGCCGTGCACAAGGCGGAGATCTCGGCGACGGCGGCCACCGCGACCGTCACCGTGCCCACCGCGCTCTACCTGTTCACCGTCTGGCTGCTGCACTCCCGGCACACCAAAGCCGGTCTGGCGCAGGCGCTCGCCCCGGCGGGGGCGGTGCTGGTGCTGGCCTGCACCGCGCTCGGCGGCTCCGGGGTGCTCGCGGCGGGCCTGGTCTGCGCGCTGACCGTGGCGGTCGGGGTGGTGCTGCACACTCGCGAGGGCTGACCGCGCCGCCGGGAGGCCGGCCGCACCGGGCCGGGCCGGGGCGGGACCGGCCGGGTCGGGCGCTCTGGCGGGACCCGGCCGGTCCGGTCAGGCGCACTCCAGCAGGACCGGCTCGTGCCGGGCCAGCCAGTCCAGGTACGCCGGGTTGACCCTGGCCAGGTCCAGGTAGGCGGCGCGCAGTTCGTCGTACAGCGTGTCCAGGGCGGGCGGGCTGAGCGAGCGCGCCCGCCAGGTGAACAGCAGCCGGACGGCCAGCGGGTCCCCGTGCACGGGGCGCACCACGGTGCCCGGCCCGGGGGCGGAGGTCGGCTGGCACGGCCGGACGGCCTCGCCGGAGGCGACCAGTTCGGCGGCGGTCGCGTTGTCCCGGACCTGGACGACCCGGGGGTTGAGCCCGGCCTCGCTGAACACCCGGCGCATCGCCGCGTACTCGTGGTCGGCGGTCGGGTCGACCATCCAGGTGTCCTCGGCGAGGTCGGCGAGGTGGACGACCGTCCGGGCGGCGGCCGGGTGGCCGGTGGCGAGCGCGACGAACTGCGGCTCCCGGGCCATCAGCACCCGGTGCTCGGCGTCCGGCGGCACCCGCAGCGGGAAGCCCTCGCTCTCGTTCACGAAGGCCACGTCCAGCTGGTCGGCGGCGACCAGCCGCAGCAGCGCGCTGGCGGAGACGTCGACGTGGATGGTGGTGTCGGTCTCCGGAAGCCGTTCGTGGACCCGGCGCAGCCAGGCGGCGACCGCCCGGCTGCCCACGCTGCCGATGCGCAGCCGCCGCTGCCGACCGGGCCCGGCCGCGTCGCGGGCCTCCTGGCGGGCGGCGGCGACCAGGGCGGCCATCTCGGCGATCACCGGCCGGGCCCGGGACAGCACCGAGTGGCCGAGCGCGGTGGGCCGGCTGCCGGTCTGCTCGCGGGTGAACAGGGCACCGCCGACGGCCCGTTCGATGCGGTGCAGCTGGGTGGTGAGGGAGGGCTGGGTCATGCCGAGTTGGAGCGCGGCCTTGCGGAGGCTGCCGGCGTCGGCGACCGCGCACAGCACCCGGAGGTGTCTCACGTCGAGCTCCACCCGGGGAGCATAGACGTCGACGGCCTTTCTCGCCAAGGACATGACAGAGGGTCAAGCGGCGGGGACCGCCGGTATGCGGCCGCGCTATCGCCGGTTGACATCATCCGCGCCGGGCGCGGACGGGTCGAAGCTCGGGTGCAGCGAATCCGCCCCGGCCTCCGGTCGGGGCGCCCCACCGTCCGCCGCCGCCGCGTCCGGCCCCCACCGGTCCGGCGGTCGGCGCACCGCGAATCCGGAGCCCCCACATGAATCGATCCGTGCTGTCCGCCGCCCTCGGCCTGGTCCTCGCCGCGGGCCTCGCCGGCCTGCCCGCCACCGCCGTCGCCGCACCCGCCACCGCCCCGCCCGCCGCGGCCGTCCAGGGCTACACCGCCCCGGCGTACGCCGGTTCGGCCGCCGAGGCCGCGGACAACCAGGCGTTCTTCCGGGCCGTGACGGCCTCCGTCCGGGCCAAGCGAGCCGCGAACCCGTGGCTGCAGACCGTCACCGTCACCTACGACACCGCCAACGCGCCCTCCTTCACCGGCCAGATAGCCCAGGCCGCGCAGATCTGGAACAGCTCGGTGCGCAACGTCCAGCTCCAGGAGACCGGCGGTGGCGGCGACTTCTCCTACTACGAGGGCAGCGACAGCCGTGGCTCCTACGCCAGCACCGACGGCCACGGCCACGGCTACGTCTTCCTCGACTACCAGCAGAACCAGGAGTACGACTCGCTCCGCGTCACCGCGCACGAGACCGGTCACGTGCTCGGCCTGCCCGACGACTACTCGGGCCCGTGCAGCGAGTTGATGTCCGGCGGCGGCCCCGGCCCGTCCTGCACCAATCCCTACCCCGACGGCAACGAGCGCGGCCAGGTCGACGCCCTCTGGGCGAACGGTGTCGCGCCCGCGAACTGACCGGCACCGCCGGCGAACACGCGCCCCGGCAGCCGAGTCGGCGCCGGCCTCGGGAGCAGCGGGCCGCCCGGCCGGAATCGGGCGGCCCGCCGCTTCGGTTACTTCCCCGCGCCGAGCCTAGCCCCCGGCGGAACCGAAAGCCAGGGGCACGCGCGGGTCAAGGCGAGGAAAAGGACGTTCCAAATCCCGCCGCCCGAAGGGGTATTGGGTCGGGCTATCACCGGTTGACATCATCCGCCCGCCCGCCGGGCTGCCCGAAGCTCTGGGACATCACCCGCTGACCAGGTGTCCCCCCAAGCCGGCCCCCAACCCGGCCGGACACCACCGGAATCGGAGCCCCCACATGAAGCGATCCGTGCTGTCCGCCACCCTGGGCCTCGCCCTCGCCGCCGGCCTCGCCGTGCTGCCCACCACCGCCGCGGCCGCCGCCACCCCCGCCGCGGCCGTCCAGGGCTACACCGCCTCGACGTACGCCGGCTCGGCCGCCGAGACCGCGGACAACCAGGCGTTCTTCCAGGCCGTGATGGCCTCCGCCAAGGCCAAGCAGGCCGCCAACCCGAACCTGGCCACCGTGGTCGTCACCTACGACGCCAGCTCGGCGCCGAGCTTCCGCAACCAGATCTCCCAGGCCGCACAGATCTGGAACAGCTCGGTCAGCAACGTCCAGCTGCGCTCCGGCTCGGCCGCCGACTTCCGCTACTACGAGGGCAACGACAGCCGCGGCTCCTACGCCAGCACCGACGGCCACGGGCGCGGCTACATCTTCCTCGACTACCAGCAGAACCGGCAGTACAACTCGGTGCGGGTGACCGCGCACGAGACCGGGCACGTGCTCGGCCTGCCGGACCACTACTCGGGCCCGTGCAGCGAGCTGATGTCCGGTGGCGGCCCCGGCACCTCCTGCACCAACCCCTACCCGAACAGCACCGAGCGCAGCCGCGTCAACTCCCTCTGGGCGCGAGGCTGATCCCCCGGTGACCGCCCCGGCCCGGCCGCCGTCCGCAGCGGCCGGGCCGGGGCGCCCGCGCGTCACGGCCCGTCTCCTGCCCGTCTCCTGCCCGGCGTCGCGGCCCCGCGCGTCGCCCGGGCCGGGCGCCCGGCGTGCTCCGGGGCGTTGTCGGTGCCGCGTGCGAGCATGCGGACGAGATCCGTCCGACCGCCGCGACGGCTCCGGCCGGCGCCGACCGCTCCGGTCGTCCGTGCCGCCCGACCGTGAGGTGCCCGCCATGCCGCGCTCCGTCCCCGACCAGCTCGCCGACCTGCCCTACGCGGAGCTGCTCAGCCCGCACACGGGGGCGCTGCGCAGCGACGAGCACTACGACACCGTGCACTTCGACGGTGGCGAGCACACCGACGAGTCGGCCGCCGGGGCGGCCTTCCTGGAGTGCGCCTTCACCGGGGTCGCGCTCAGCGGGGTCAAGCTGCGCCAGGCCCGGTTCAACGAGGTCTGGGTGCAGGCCGGCCGCTGGGTGGCCTGCGACCTGAGCGACTCCGAGTGGCAGGACACCGCCGTCCTGGGCGGGGTGCTCGCCGGGGTGGCCGCGCACGGCTCGGCGCTGCGCCGGGTGGTGTTCCGGGGCTGCAAGCTGGAGGCGGTCAACCTGCGGGCCGCTGTCCTGCGGGACGTCGTCTTCGAGGACTGCCTGCTGCGCGACGTGGACTTCGGCGGGGCCAGGCTGACGGAGGTCTCCTTCCCCGGCTCGACGCTGGAGGAGGTCCGGCTGCGCGGCGCCACCCTGAGCGGGGCCGACCTGCGCGACGCCGCCCGGCTCGGCCTGGCGGACGGCCACGAGGGTCTGCGCGGGGCGGTCATCAGTTCCACCCAGCTGCTGGAGCTGGCGCCGCAGTTCGCCCACGCCCTGGGGATCACGGTGCGGGACCGCTGACCCCGGCCCCGCCGTCCCTCCGGCCCCGGCCCCCGCCGTCCCTCCCCGGGGTTTCCGCCGCCCGTTCAGCCCGCCGTCGTTCGGTGACGGCCGGACGAACAGTCCACCAACCCTGCCGCGGGCATCTGGTGGGCCGCTCGGGCCGCGGTGGAAGATGCTGCGCGATCGATGAGCCCCGACTTGTGTACACAACATCGCCAGCGAAGGGACGGGCCGGACTGATGGCCGAGCTGAGTCGTAGGAAGTTCGTCACGCTGTCCGGAGCCGCGGCGGCGGGCCTCGCCGTGGCCGGCAGCGGGGCGGCGGGGGCCGCCCCGAGCACCGCGGGAACCACCGCCACCACCGCCACCGCCGGCCTCCGGCAGAGCGGCACCATCGCCGACGCGCAGCACGTGGTGATCCTGATGCAGGAGAACCGCAGCTTCGACCACTACTTCGGCACCCTGCGTGGCGTGCGCGGCTTCGCCGACCGCAGCGCCATCCAGATCTCCGGCGGCTACAGCGTCTTCAACCAGCCCAACGGGCTCGGCCGCCAGTACCCGTGGCAGTTCAGCCAGACCAAGCCGGCCGGCGGGGCCGACCCCGAGCGCCTCGCCCAGTGCAACGGCGACCTCGCGCACGGCTGGAGCGACCAGCACAAGGCCTGGAACGGCGGCAAGCTCGACTCCTGGGTCGCCGCCAAGGGCAACGTCCGCACCCTCGGGTTCCTCACCCGCCAGGACATCCCGTTCCACTACGCGCTGGCCGAGAACTGGACCATCTGCGACGCGTACCACTGCTCGGTGCTGAGCGCGACCGGCCCCAACCGCACCTACCACTGGTCGGGCCAGATCGACCCGGCCGGCGCCGCCGGCGGTCCGGCCTACGACGGCGGCGACGAGAAGGGCCTGCGCTGGCAGACCTACGCCGAGGCGCTGGAGAACGCCGGCGTGAGCTGGAAGGTCTACCAGAACGCCGCCGACAACTACGGCGACAACGCCCTGGCCTACTTCACCCAGTTCGCGAACGCCCCGGCCGGCAGCCCGCTGGCCGTCAAGGGCATGGGCTCGGTGCCCAAGGTCACCGGCCGTACCCCGGACGACATCGTCGCCGCGATCAGGGCCGACGTGCTCAACGGCACTCTGCCGCAGGTCTCCTGGATCGTCCCGGACCAGGCCTCCTCCGAGCACCCCTACGCCACCCCGGCCGACGGCGCGCACTTCGTCCACAACGTGGTCGACGCGCTGAACGCGAACCCGGACGTCTTCAACTCCACCGTCCTGTTCGTCAACTACGACGAGAACGACGGCTTCTTCGACCACGTCCCGCCGCCGGTCGCCCCGGCCGGCACGCCCGGCGAGTTCTACAGCGGCACCAACATCGGCCTCGGCTTCCGCGTCCCGCTGATCGCGGTCTCGCCGTGGACCCGCGGCGGCTGGGTCAACTCCGAGACCTTCGACCACACCTCGGTGCTGCGCTTCCTGGAGGCCTGGACCACCGCCCTCGGCACCCCGGCCACCTGTCCGAACATCAGCGACTGGCGCCGCCGCGTCTGCGGCGACCTCACCAGCGCCTTCGACTTCGCCAACCCGGTCTACGGCCTGCCCGCGCTGCCGGACACCTCGCAGACCATCGGCCTGTCCGCCTGCGGCCCGCTGCCCAACCCGGCGCCGGTGAACAACCAGCTGCCGCTCCAGGAGTCCGGCACCCGGCAGGCCCGCGCCCTGCCGTACCAGCCGAACGCCAACCTGGACCACCTGGAGTTCGGCTCCGGCGGGGTGATGAAGGTCTGGATCGCGATGGCCAACCAGGGCGCGGCCGCCACCAAGTCCGCGCACTTCGCGGCCTACGCCAACGCCTACCGCAGCGGCGGCCCCTGGCAGTACACCGTCGACCCGGGCGGCAGCACCAGCGACTTCTTCAACTGCGGCACCGGCTTCGGCGGCGGCCCGTACGACCTCACGGTGGTCGGCCCCAACCGCTTCCTGCGCCGCTTCAAGGGCGACGCCACGAAGGCGGGCAAGAACGCGGCCGTCACCGCCTCGTACGCGGTCGAGCCGGGCACCGGCAAGCTGGCGCTCTACTTCCGGCTCGCCAACTCCGGCAGCACCCCGCTCACCTTCACCATCGCGTCGAACAACTACCGCACCGACGGCCCCTGGACGTACCAGGTGCCGGCCGGCGGCAGCGTGAGCGACTACTTCAACGCGGTGGCCTACGGCAACGGCTGGTACGACTTCACCGTCACGGTGGACGCGGACGCCACCTGGTCGCAGCGGTTCACCGGGCACCTGGAGACCGGCGCGCCCAGCGTCAGCGGCTGACCGCGCCCCTCAGTACAGCGGGCCCCGGGGGAACCACGGATCGTGGACCTCCCGGGGCCCGTAGGGCGTCAGCAGGGTGAGCGCCTGCGGCCCCGCCGCGTACTCCGCCAGCAGCACCGCGCCGTAGCGGGTCTCCAGTTCGGCCTGCACCGGCACCGGCAGCTTGCTCAGCGCGCGCCGCAGCTGGAGCGCGTCCCGCCGGCTGACCGGGTGCGGGGCCCGCAGCACCAGCCGCAGCGGGCTCAGCGGCCCGGCGACCGGCACCCCGCTGCCCAGCTCGTAGCCGACCGCGCCGATCGGGCCCCAGGCCAGCCGGTGGTCGGCGACCAGCCGGTCGACCTCCGGCAGCAGCGCCAGCGCCGGGACGTCGGCGAGCCGTCCGGGGGCCAGCCGGGCCCGCCGGGCCACCAGCTGCTCCGGCCGCAGGGTCCGGGCGACGGCCGCCCAGGGCGCCAGCGCGTCCAGGCGCTGACCGGGCCGCGCGCCGCGCACCGTCACCGGGATCCACTGGTCGGGCGCCGGGGCGTCGTCCCGGGCGCAGCGCTGCGGGCCCGGCGCGGTCGGCGCCGCGAGCAGCACGGGCGCCCGCCCGACGGTGACCCACGGGTGCGCGCGCAGCACCGCCCGGGCCCAGGGCGGCAGTGCGCCGCCGGCGAGCGGCCGCAGCGAGCCCGGGCACTGCATCAGCAGCAGGTCGTGCGGTCCGGGCAGCCGTCCGTCCAGTGCGGCCAGCGGGCCGACCCGGCGGCGCGGTCCGTCGTGCAGGTCCTCGGCGGGGCGCCGGGTGGGGCGTTCGGGGTGGGCGACGGTCACAGCGGGCTCCAGACGGTGGACGTCAGATCGGCCGACGGCTCCACCCTGCGCCCGCCGCGGGCCGCCCCGCTACGGCCCTTGGACGCGTCCGACCGGGACCAAGGACTCAAGGTGCGGCGGTCCGGCACCGGTGTGAGAGTGGGGGCAGCCCGGTATCCGTCCGGAGGAGGAGTCATGGGCATCTTCGACAGGTTCCGCCACAAGACGCACGACACCGCCGGGCAGGACGCCACCGAGCGCGCCGCCCTGGCCCACGACGAGGCCGCCGACGCGTACAGCGACGAGGTCGAGCGGGCGCGGGGGACCCGCGAGTCGGAGCGGCTCTCCGCGCAGTCCGCGCAGGAGGAGGCCGACCGGCGCGCCGCCGAGAACATGACGGCCGAGGGCGACCCCTGGGACTGACCGGGCCGTGACCCCCGCGCCCCCCGGGTCCCGCGCCCGGGGGGATCAGCGCGTGCGCGGCGGCAGCGGCGGGCGCCGCAGGTCCGGCCGGGGCGTGGACTCCGGCGGGGGCGCCGCCGCGGGCAGGTCCTCCAGCAGATCCAGGGCGAGCTGGACGGCGGCGACCAGTTCGGGGTGGCGCCCGCGGGCCCAGTCCTGCGGGGTGCGCAGCACGTGCACGTCCGGTTCGACGCCGCGGTTCTCGATCGACCAGCCGAGGCCGCCGCCGAACCAGGAGGCGTTCTTCGGCACCGAGATCTGGGTGCCGTCGCCGAGGGTGTGCCGCCCGGTCATCCCGACCACCCCGCCCCAGGTCCGGTTGCCGATCACCGGGCCGAGGCCGAGCAGCTTGATCGCGGCGATGACCACGTCGCCGTCCGAGCTGGTCGCCTCGTCGGCGAGGGCCACCATCGGGCCGCGCAGCGCGTCCCGGGGCCAGCGGACCGGTTGGCGGTCCCGGCTGAAGTCCCAGGCGAGGACGTGCCGGGTGAGCTTCTCCAGCACCAGTTCGGAGACGTTGCCGCCGGCGTTGCCGCGCACGTCCAGCACCAGGGCGGGCTTGTCCAGCTCGCGGCGCAGGTCGCGGTTGAACTGGGCCCAGCCGGAGCCTCCGAGGTCCGGGATGTGCAGGTAGCCGCACCGGCCGTCGCTGAACTCCCGGACCAGGGAACGGCGTCTGGCCACCCAGTCCTGGTAGCGGATGGCCCGCTCGTCGGTCAGCGGGGTGACGGTGATCCGCCGCACCGGCCCGTCCGGGGCGCTGCGCAGCGCCAGCTCCACGGTGGTCCCGCCGGTGCCGGCCAGCAGCGGCAGCGGTCCGCGGACCGGGTCGACCGGGCGGCCGCCGACGGTCAGCAGCTCGTCGCCGTCCCGCACGCCCTGGGCGGCCAGCGGGGCCCGGGCGCGCGGGTCGGAGGACTCGCCGGGCAGCACCCGGCTGACCAGCCAGCGCCCGTCGGGGGAGCGGTGCGCGTTGGCGCCGAGCAGGCCGAGCGGCTGCTGGGCGAGCGAGGGCCCCTCGCCCCGCCGGGACGGCGTGACGTAGGCGTGCGAGGTGCCGAGCTCGCCGAGGAGTTCGCGCAGCAGGTCGGCGAAGTCGTCCGGGGAGCAGATCCGCTCCAGCAGCGGCTCGTACTGGGCGACCAGCGCCGGCCAGTCCAGGCCGGACATCCGCTCGTCCCAGAACTGGTCCCGGACGATCCGGGCCGCCTCGTGGTAGGCCTGGTGCCACTCGGCGGCCGGGTGCACGGTGTGGGTGATCCGGCGCAGGTCGACGGTGGTGCCGGCGGAGGGGGCCCCGACCGGGACGATCCGCAGGGATCCCGCCGAGTACACCGCGACCGAGCCGCCGTCTCCGGAGACCGCGTAGCCGTCCAGCTTGTCGACCAGGGTGCTCCGGGTGCCGCGGGCCAGGTCGAAGTACTCCAGGGAGGGGCGCCCCGAGGTGTCGTCGGGGCTGGCGAAGGTCTGGCCGAGGGTGCCGGAGATCGGCCAGCGCAGCCAGACCAGGCCGCCGCGCACCGCGTCGGTGGCCGAGTACTTGGAGGCGATCACCGGGAACTGCACCAGCCGTTCGCCGATGCCCTGCGGCTCGACCCGGACGGTGCCGTCGCCGCCGCCGTCCCCGCGCGGGGCGCCGTCCCCGGCGGGGGCGGCGAACGGGGACGGCGTGTCGGCAGTGAGCGGCACGAGGTAGGGGCGGCAGCCCACCGGGAAGGAGAGGTCGCCGGTGTGCACGTCGTGCACCGGGTCGAAGCCGCGCCAGGACAGGAAGGCCAGGTAGCGGCCGTCCCGGGTGAACACCGGCTGCTCGTCCTCGAACCGGCCGTCGGTGACCTCGGTGATCGGCGCGGGGGCGTCGGTCCGGGTGAGCCGGATCCGGCGCAGCGAGCGCCCGGCCACCGGTTGGGACCAGGCGAGCCAGAGCGAGTCGGGGGAGAACCGGGCGCTGGAGACCGGCCCGTAGCCGGACGCGGCGATCTCGCGGACGGCCCCGTCCGCGGCGGAGACCAGCAGCAGCCGCCCGTCCGAGGAGGTGGCCGCCAGGTGCGTGCCGTCGGGGGAGGCGGTGAGTTCCAGGACCCGCCCCAGCCGGCCGGCGGCGAGCACCCGGTGCCGGTGCCGGCCGCCGCCGTCGTGCCCCGGGTCCGGGGTCGCCGGGTCGCCGTGCCCGGGAGCGCCCTCGTGGCCGGGCAGCGGCACCACCTCGACGGCGTCGGCGCCCTCGGCGTCGGTGATCCAGGCGGCCTCGCCGGTGTGCCCGAGCATGACCGGCAGCCGGGTCCGCACGCCCGGGGTGTCGGCGAGGGCGCGGGCCGGGCCGTCCTTGTGGGTGAGCCAGTACTGGCTGCCGCGGACGGTGATCACCCCGGCCCGGCCGCTCTGGTCGCAGGCCAGGTCCTTGACCTGGGAGGCGGCGCTGACCTGGTACGGGCGGCGGCCGGCGCGGGCGCCGCCGAGCGGGACGGCCAGCCGGCGGGGGGCGGGGGCGTCCAGGCCGTCCAGCAGCCAGAGGTCGCCGGCGTGCTGGTAGACGATCCTGGTGCCGTCGGTGGCAGCCTCGCGGGCGTAGTAGGAGGCGTGGTCGGTGTGCCGGCGCAGGTCGGTGCCGTCGGGGCGGCAGGAGTAGAGGTTGCCGATGCCCTCGTGGTCGGAGAGGAAGGCGATCCGGTCGCCGACGGGCATCGGTGAGGCGAGGTGGCCGGGGTGGCCGGCCAGGACCTGCTCGCCGTCGACCCAGAGCCGGCCGGTGGCCCCGCCGCGGTAGCGCTTCCAGGCGGCGGGTTCGTGCGGGGCGGCGCCGGTGAGCAGGACGGTGCGCCGGCGGCTCATCTGGGCGTCGCCGACCGGGCCCCAGGGCATCCGGCGGCCGGGGGAGCCGTCGGGCGGCAGGGCGTGCGCCCAGGTGTAGTGGCCGAACGGTTCGTGGTACGAGGTGACGGCCAGGACCTCGCCGTCGGGCAGCCAGCCGCGCACCCGGGTGTCCTGGCTGCCCCAGTAGCTGAGCCGGCGGGCGCCGCCGCCCTCGACGGGGGCGGTCCACACCTCGGGGGTGAGGCTGAGCCAGCTGGTCCAGGCGAGGGAGCGGCCGTCGGGGGAGAGGCGGGGGTGGCTGACCCGGGTGCGGTCGCAGCCGATCCGCCAGGCCCGGCCGGTGCCGCCGGCGCCGTCCAGCGGGGCGACCCACACGTCGTCCTCGGCGGTGAAGGCGAGCAGGTCGCCGTGCAGGTGCGGGTAGCGGAGGTAGCCGGGCGGGGTCACCCCTCCATCCTTCGACGGGGTGTCACACCCGGCAACCGGGGCGGATCCCCCGCCGGCGCCCCCGCCGGCCCCCGGCGCCCCGCAACCGGTCTGGACCATTGACACCGAAGCGTCGGATCCACTTCAGTGGTCTAGTCCAACTAGGGTGCCAGGCCGGGCCGTTCCCCCCACTGGCGCGTGCTCCGGCGTGCCCTCGGACGTCCCCCACGACCGTGTCACCGCAGGAGCCCCCATGCCCAGAAGCTCACCCCCGCGTCCCCGCGCCCTGATCGCCGCCGGCATCGCCTCCGCCGTCGCCGCCGCCACCCTGGTCGGCCTCACCCTGGGCCTGGCGCCCGCCGCCTCGGCCGGCGAGTTCCTGGTCAACGGCGGCTTCGAGTCCGGCTCGCTCGGCCCCTGGAGCTGCAGCGGCGGCACCGGCAGCGTCGTCACCGCCCCCGTGCACGGCGGCACCCGTGCGCTGGCCGGCGCCGCCACCGCGGGCGACACCGCGCAGTGCGCCCAGACCGTGGCCGTCGCCCCCGGCACCACCTACACGCTCAGCGCGTACGTCAACGGCTCGTACGTCTACCTGGGCGTCGACGGCGGCGGCCCCAGCACCTGGACCCCCGGCACCGGCGGCGGCTACCAGAAGCTCAGCCTCAGCTTCACCACCGGCGCCAACCAGACCAGCGCCACCGTCTACACCCACGGCTGGTACGGCCAGGGCACCTACTACGCGGACGACGTCTCGCTGGACGGCCCGGGCGTCCCCACGCCCACGCCGACCGCGACCGCCTCGCCGACGGCCACCGCCTCGCCGACCGCGACCGCCAGCCCCACCGCCACGGCCTCGCCCACCGCGACGAGCAGCCCGACCGCCACCGGCACCCCGACCACCCCGCCCGCCGGCGGCCACACGCTGGTCGGCTACCTGCACGCCAGCTTCGCCAACGGCGCCGGCTACACCCGGATGGCCGACGTCCCGAACTCCTGGGACTTCATCGACCTCTCCTTCGGCGAGCCCACCTCCGTCACCTCCGGCGACATCCGCTTCAACCGCTGCTCCGCCGCCGACTGCCCGGGCGTGGAGTCCGACGCCGACTTCAAGGCCGCCATCGCCGCCAAGCGCGCCCAGGGCAAGAAGGTGCTGATCTCGATCGGCGGCCAGAACGGCCAGGTCCAGCTGACCACCGCCGCCGCCCGGGACACCTTCGTCAGCTCGGTCTCGGCGATCATCGACAAGTGGGGCCTGGACGGCCTCGACATCGACTTCGAGGGCCACTCGCTCTCCCTCAACACCGGCGACACCGACTTCAGGAACCCGACCACCCCGGTCATCGTCAACCTGATCTCGGCGCTGAGGACCCTGAAGGCCAAGTACGGCCAGGGCTTCGTGCTGACCATGGCGCCGGAGACGTTCTTCGTCCAACTCGGCTACCAGTACTACGGATCCGGCCCCTGGGGCGGTCAGGACCCGCGGGCCGGCGCCTACCTCCCGGTCATCCACGCGCTGCGCGACGACCTCACCCTGCTGCACGTCCAGGACTACAACTCCGGCTCCGTCATGGGCCTGGACAACCAGTACCACTCGATGGGCGGCGCGGACTTCCACGTCGCGATGACCGACCTGCTGCTCACCGGCTTCCCGGTGGCGGGCAACACCGCCAACGTGTTCCCGCCACTGCCCGCCTCCAAGGTGGCCGTCGGCATGCCCGCCACCACCAACGCCGGCAACGGCTACGTCTCCCCGGCCGAGGTGGACAAGGCCCTGGACTGCCTCACCCGGCTCGCCAACTGCGGCTCCTACGTGCCGCGTTCGGGCGCCCAGCCGAACCTGCGCGGGCTGATGACCTGGTCCGTCAACTGGGACCAGTTCGGCGGCCGGGAGTTCTCCAGGAACTTCGACGGGTACTTCCACCGCTGACCGGCCGCCCGGCCCCCGCGCCGTGCGGGGGCCGGGCACCGCACCGGAGCACGCGAACGCACGCGAACGGCACGCGAACGCATGCCAACGCGCCTGAACACACGTGACCGCACGTGAACCGCGCCGGAACGCACTTGAACCTGACACCGGTGTGAGGTTCGAGCATGGTCCCCATGGCGACCACACAGCTCCCGACCCCCGCGGCGCGCGGGCGGTCCCCGTTCCCGCTCCCGTCCCTGCTCGCACTGGCCACCGCCGTCTTCGTCACCGCACTGACCGAGACCCTGCCCGCAGGCGTCCTGCCCGGCATGGGCGGGGCCCTCGGCGTCGGCGAGTCGGCGGCCGGGCAGACCGTCACCGTCTACGCACTCGGCACCGCCGCCACCGCGATCCCGCTGACCGCGGCCACCGCCGGCTGGAGCCGCAAGCGGCTGCTGCTCGGTGCGATGGCCGGCTTCGCCGTGGCCAACACGGTGACCGCGGCCTCCACGAACTACCCGCTCACCATCGCCGCCCGCTTCCTCGCCGGGGTCGCGGCCGGCCTCGCCTGGGCGCTGCTGGCCGGCTACGCCCGCCGTCTGGTGCCGGCCGGGCAGCAGGGCCGGGCCATGGCCGTCGCCATGGCGGGCGTGCCGGTGGCGCTCTCGCTGGGAGTACCGGTCGGCACCTTCCTCGGCCGGGTGCTGGCCTGGTGGGTGCCGTTCCTGGCCATGACGGCACTGGCGGTCGGCGTGATCGGCTGGATCGCGGCGGCCCTGCCGGACCAGCCCGGCCGGGCGGACGGCGACCGGACCCCGGTACGGCGCGCGCTCGCCCTGCCCGGAGTCCGGCCGGTGCTCGCCGTGACGGTGCTCCTCGTCCTCGCCCACACCGTCCTGTTCACCTACGTCGCACCGTTCCTCGACCGGGCCGGCCTCGGGACCGCGACCGACTCGGTGCTGCTGGTCTTCGGGCTGGCCTCGCTGGTGGCGATCTGGTTCACCGGCGTGCACATCCACCGCCGGCTGCGGTGGCTGACCGCCGGCGGCGTCCTGCTGATCGCGGCGGCGGCGGCCCTGCTGGGCCTGTGGCCCGACGGCTCGCCGCTGGTCCACCTCGCGGCGCTGCTCTGGGGCCTGGGCTGGGGCGGCGCGCCGACCCTGCTGCAGACCGCCGCCGGCGACGCGGGCGGCGCGCAGGCGGACGCCGCCCAGGCCGCGCTGGTCACCCTGTGGAACGTCGCGATGGCGGGCGGCGGTGTGGCCGGCGGCCTGGTGCTGGGCCGGTTCGGCACCGGGGCGCTGCCGTGGACCGTCCTGCTCCTGCTGGTACCGGTCCTCGCGGTGGTGCTCGGCGCCCGGGCCCACGGCTTCCCGGCCCGGCGCACCTGACGCCCGGCCGGGAAGCCCCGGGGCCGACGGAGGACCCTAGAGCAGCAGCCCCTTCGCCAGCAGGTCCTCGACCATCCCGGCCGGCGCGGTCGCGGTGGAGCCCGTCGAGTAGGGCGGCTGCGGGTCGTACTCGATGACCAGCTGGATCGCCTCCGCGACGGAGTCCCCGGCGAGCCGGCCGGTCAGCGACAGCGCCAGGTCGATCCCGGCCGAGACCCCGGCCGCGGTGGCGTACTTGCCGTCGATCACGACCCGCTCGGCGGCCGCCGGCTCGGCGCCGTACCGGGGCAGCTGGTCCAGGCAGCACCAGTGCGAGGTGGCCCGGCGCCCGGTCAGCAGTCCGGCGGCGCCGAGCAGCAGGGAGCCCGAGCAGACCGAGGTCGTCCAGCGCGTGGTGGCGTCCACCGCGCGGACCCACTCCAGCAGGGCCGCGTCCGCGAGCCGCTCCTGCGTCCCGGGCCCGCCGGGGACGAGCAGCACGTCGGCCGCGTCCACCTCGTCCAGGGCGGCGTCGGCGGTGAGCGCCAGGCTCGCCATGTCGGTGCGCACCGGCCCGCGCCGGGCGGCGGTGAACACCACCTCGGCGCCCGGGATCCGGGACAGCACCTCGTAGGGGCCGACGGCGTCCAGGGCGGTGAACTGGTCGTACAGCAGGACGGCGATGCGCATCAGGTTCCTCCGGTTCGGTGGGTGGTGGGGCCGGGGTGGAAGCGGCGCCGGTACTCGGTGGGGGCGACGGCCAGGGCCCGGACGAAGGCGCGTCGCATCGCCTCCGGGGTGCCGTAGCCGCAGGAGCGGGCGACCTCCTCGATCCCGTCCGCGGTGTCCTCCAGCCGGCGCCGGGCCGCCTCCAGCCGCACGCGGTCCACGTACCGGCCGGGGGTGACCCCGACCTCGGCGGCGAAGGCGCGGGCGAAGTGCCGCGGGGACAGCGCCGAGCGGCGGGCCAGTGCCTCGACCGAGAGGTCGTCCTCCGGGTGTTCGGCGATCCAGCGCTGGACCTCGCGCAGCGGGTCGCGGGCCGCGACCTGGGCGGCCAGCTGGGTGCTGAACTGCGCCTGGTTGCCCGGCCGGCGCAGGAAGACCACCAGGTGACGGGCGATCAGCAGCGCGGCGTCGCGCCCGAGGTCCTCCTCGACCAGGGCGAGGGCCAGGTCGATCCCGGCGGTCACCCCGGCGGAGGTGGCCACCGGCCCGTCCCGGACGTGGATCGGCTCGGGGTCGACCCGGACGTCCGGGAAGCGCCGGGCCAGCGTGTCGCAGTACGCCCAGTGGGTGGTGGCCCGGCGGCCGGCCAGCAGTCCGGCCTCGGCGAGCAGGAACGCCCCGGTGCACACCGACGCCACCCGCTCGGCCCCCTCGGCCAGCTCCCGGATCCGCGCCACCAGTGCCGCCCGGCCCGGGTCGTCGGCCTCCGCCCCGCCGGGGACCAGCAGGGTGTCCGCCGGGCCGGCCCCGGCCAGGTCCGCGTCCGGCAGCAGCCGCAGGCCGCTGCGGCTGCGCACCGGGGCGCCGCCGGGCGAGGCGGTGGTCAGCCGGTAGGCGCCGGGCCGCCCGGCGGCGGCGCCCGCCCCCGCGAACACCTCCAGGGGGCCGGTCACGTCCAGGCTCTGCACGCCGTCGTAGAGGACGACGAGCACGCTGCGTGCTCTCATGCGGCCAGCCTGTCAGCGGGCTCCGATGGCGGCAATGACCTGTTTCCCACCTTTCCTGCCACCGCGGGCGCCCGGCCGCGGCGGCAGGTGTGCCGGAGACGGAAGGGCCCCTGGACGGGGGAGCGGCGGAAGCCCCTGGACGGGGGAGCGGAGCCGGAAACGCCGGAAGGCCCCTCGCTCTCGCGAAGGGCCTTCCGGCTGTCTGTGCGCCGCCAGGGACTCGAACCCCGGACCCGCTGATTAAGAGTCAGCTGCTCTAACCAACTGAGCTAGCGGCGCCTGCTGACGTGGAGAACATTACCTGGTCAGCAGCCGAAACACACAATCGGCCCGGACGGGCTGCAGCCGGAGCGGCCGGCGCCCGGGCCGGGGTCGGCCGGCGGCCGTCAGGGGACCAGGACGACCTTGCCCCGGACGTGCCCGGTGCCGACCATCCGGTGCGCGTCCGCGGCGCGCTCCAGCGGGAAGGCCTCGGCCACCTCCAGCCGCAGGCCGCCGGCCTCCCAGAGCCCGACCAGCTCGGCCAGCCGGGCGGCGGTCCGCTCCGCCCGCAGCCCGCGCACCCCGAGCCGTTCGGCGCCCGGGTAGTCGACCACGGTGCCGATCCGCGCCCGGTCCGCGACCAGCTCGACCGAGGCCTCCAGCGCGCCCCGCCCGGCGGCGTCGAAGGCGGCGTCCACGCCCTGCGGCGCCACCGCCCGGACCCGCTCGACCAGCCCCTCGCCGTAGGCGACGGGAACGGCGCCCAGCCCGCGCAGGTACGCGTGGTTGCGCTCGCCGGCCGTGCCGATCACGGTGGCGCCCCAGGCCCGGGCGAGCTGGACGGCGACGGTGCCGACTCCGCCGGACGCACCGTGCACCAGGACGGTGTCGCCGGGGCCGACGCCCAGCAGGCGGAGGGCCATGTGCGCGGTCTGGCCGGAGGCGGAGAGCGAGCCGGCCTGCTCCCAGGGCATCGCGGCGGGCTTGGCGACCAGCTGGGCGGTGTCCACGGTGACGAACTCGGCGTGGCAGTTCAGGAGCCGGAAGCCCAGGACCTCGTCGCCGACCTGCCAGCCGTGGCTGCCGGGGCCGAGCCGGTCGACCACCCCGGCGAACTCGTTGCCGAGGACGAACGGCGGCTCGATCCGCGCCCCGGGCGGGGAGAAGCCCTCGCGGACGGCGAGGTCGACCGGCTGGACCCCGGCCGCGCGGACCCGGACCCGCACCTCGCCCGGCCCGGGCAGCGGGTCGGGGGTCTCGGCCGCCCGCAGGACCTCCGGTCCGCCGAACCCGGGAACGGTGACTGCCTTCATGGGTGCTCCTGTCCTCTCGGTCGTGCGCGCGTGCCGCGGCGGGTCCGCGCCGGCGTGTCCGCGTCCGCGGGGGAGCGTCCGCCGCGGGCCGCGCCCCGATCCTCGAACCTGAAGCGCGCTTGAGGTCAAGCACCTCCCGGCGTGTCCCCAGGGATAGGCGCATTGTCAGATTTATCCTGGCGGCGCTCAGCCGTCCGCCGTCGAGAGGAACCTCCCCGTGGGTCAGCTGCCCCTGCTCTTCCTGGTGCTGCTCGCCTCCGTGGTGACCATGCCGCTGGCCCGCCGGACCGGGGTGCCGCAGCCGGTGCTGATGACCCTGCTCGGCATCGGCATGGCGCTCGTCCCGCAGATCCCGGACATCACCATCGAGCCCGAACTGATCCTGCCGCTGGTCCTGCCGCCGCTGATCTTCGCGGTCGCCCGGCGCTCCTCGGTCCGCTACTTCAAGGCCAACGTCCGCTCGATCCTGCTGCTCGCCGTCGCCCTGGTCGTGGTCACCACCGTCGCCGTGGCCGGCACCGTGCACTGGCTCCTGCCCGCGCTGCCGCTGGCCGCCGCGATCGCGGTCGGCGCGCTGGTCTCCCCGCCCGACCCGGTCGCCGCCGTCGCGGTGGCCGGCAGCGTCGGACTGCCCCGCCGCCTGGTGGCGATCCTGGAGAGCGAGGGCCTGTTCAACGACGTCACCGCGATCGTCATCTACTCGCTGGCCATCGACGCCGTGGTGAGCGACGACTTCTCGGCCGGCCACGCGATCCTGCGCTTCGTGCTCTCCGCGGTGCTCGCCGTGGTGGTCGGGATCGTCCTCGGCTGGGTGAACAGCAAGCTCGCCGAACTGCTGGACGACCCGACCCAGCAGGTCGCGCTCAACCTGCTGGTGCCCTTCGCCGCCTACACCATCGCCGAGGAGATCCACGGCTCCGGCGTCCTCGCCGTGGTGATCTGCGCGCTCTACCTCGCCGAGCGGGCCGCCGACGCCGACGCCGTCTCCTACCGGCTGGTCGGCAACGCCTTCTGGGAGGTCGTCGAGATCCTGATCACCGGCGTCGCCTTCGGCCTGATCGGGCTGGAGCTCGCCACCGTGCTCAAGGAGGCCGGCACCGGCTGGACCGGCATGCTCGGCGACGCCGGGGTGGTGATCGCCGTCGTCGTCCTGGTCCGGCTGCTCTGGCTGCTGCCGGCCGGCTGGGTCTCCCGACGGCTGCGCTCGGGCGAGGAGGAGGACACGCCGTTCAGCTGGCGGGAGAGCGTGGTGCTCTGGTGGTCCGGCATGCGCGGCGTGGCCACCGTCGCCCTGGCCCTCGCCATCCCGCTGACCGTGCACTCCGGCGCGGACTTCCCCGAGCGCGGCCGACTGGTCTTCATCGCCTTCAGCGTGGTGCTCTTCACCCTGCTGGTCCAGGGCCTGACCCTGCCCTGGCTGGCCAAGCGGCTGCAGCTGGACATCGACCAGGACCGCCACGAGCAGGCCGTCCGCCGGCTCTGGTGGCGGGCCGCCAAGGCCGGGCTGCTGCGGCTCGGCGAGCTGGAGGAGCAGGACCGGCTGCCCGCCGAGGTCGCCGACCGCCTGCGGGACCGTCAGCACGACCGGCTGGCCCGGCTCTGCCCGGAGAACTACGCGGAGGAGGAGGCCGCCGAGGCGAAGCTGCGGCTCTCCCAGTGGCGGGCTGCCCGGGAGGTCGAGCAGGAGATGATCGCCGCGTCCCGGCGCGAGATGCTGGTCGCCCGCAGCGAGGCGGGCACCGACCCGGAGCTGGTCGACCAGGTGCTGCGCGGGCTCGACCTGCGCTCCGAGAGGAAGTGACGCACCGTCGGTCCACCCCGCTGACACCTCCCCGTCACCGGGCGGCCGACCCGCCTCGGGACGTGACCGAACGGAATGTGCGCGGCCCCGCCGGACGTTGCATAGGCTGAGCCCGGGCAGGCCGTCAACGGAGTCGGCGCACCACCAGTACCCGCACGACCTCGCGAAACCCTCACCGCCTGGCCCTGCCGGTATCTGCACCCAGATGAATCGAGGAACCACCGATGTCGGAGACCCGCGCCGACGCCCGCACCCCGCTCGACCGGACCCCGCAGTGGGCGGCCCTCGGCAAGCACCGCGCCGAGCTGGGCGAGACGCACCTGCGCGAGCTGTTCGCCGCCGACCCGGAGCGCGGCCGCCGCTACACCCTCCAGGTCGGCGACCTGCACGTGGACTACGCCAAGCACCTGGTCACCGACGAGACGCTGGAACTGCTGCGCGAGCTCGCCGCGGCCACCGGGGTCGCCGGGCTGCGGGACGCGATGTTCCGCGGCGAGAAGATCAACAACACCGAGCAGCGCGCCGTCCTGCACACCGCGCTGCGCGCCCCGCGCGGTGCCGTGGTCGAGGTCGACGGCGAGAACGTCGTGCCCGCCGTGCACGCCGTCCTGGACAAGATGGCCGGCTTCGCCGACCGGGTCCGCGGCGGCGAGTGGCGCGGCCACACCGGCAAGGCGATCCGCACCGTCGTCAACATCGGCATCGGCGGCTCCGACCTCGGCCCCGCGATGGCCTACGAGGTGCTCCGCTCCTACGCCGAGCGCGACCTGGACGTCCGCTTCGTCTCCAACGTGGACGGCGCCGACCTGCACGAGGCGGTGCGCGACCTCGACCCGGCCGAGACGCTGTTCATCGTCGCCTCGAAGACCTTCACCACCATCGAGACCATCACCAACGCGGTCTCCGCCCGGGACTGGCTGCTCGCCGGGCTGGGCGCCGGCACCGAGGCCGTGGCCAAGCACTTCGTCGCGCTGTCCACCAACGCGCAGGGCGTGCACGACTTCGGCATCGACACCGCCAACATGTTCGAGTTCTGGGACTGGGTCGGCGGCCGCTACTCCTACGACTCGGCGATCGGCCTCTCACTGATGATCGCCATCGGCCCGGACGCCTTCCGCGAGATGCTGGACGGCTTCCACCTGGTCGACGAGCACTTCCGCACCGCCCCGCCGGAGCAGAACGTCCCGCTGCTGCTCGGCCTGCTGGGCGTCTGGTACGGCGCGTTCTTCGACGCCCAGGCGCACGCCGTGCTGCCGTACTCGCACTACCTCTCCAAGTTCACCGCCTACCTGCAGCAGCTGGACATGGAGTCCAACGGCAAGTCGGTGACCAGGGACGGCACGCCGGTGAACTGGCAGACCGGGCCGGTGGTCTGGGGCACCCCCGGCACCAACGGGCAGCACGCCTACTACCAGCTGCTGCACCAGGGCACCAAGGTGATCCCGGCCGACTTCATCGGCTTCGCCCGGCCCGTCGCCGACCTGCTCCCGGGCCTGGTCGCCCAGCACGACCTGCTGCTGGCCAACTTCTTCGCGCAGACCCAGGCGCTGGCCTTCGGCCGGACCCCGGAGGAGGTCGCGGCCGAGGGCGTGCCCGCCGAGCTCGTCCCGCACAAGACGTTCCGGGGCAACCACCCGACCACCACCATCCTGGCCGCCGAGCTGACCCCCTCGGTGCTCGGCCAGCTGGTCGCGCTCTACGAGCACAAGGTGTTCGTCCAGGGCGCGATCTGGAACATCGACTCCTTCGACCAGTGGGGCGTCGAGCTGGGCAAGGTGCTGGCCAAGCGGATCGAACCCGTGCTGCTCACCGGCGAGGGCGCCGACCAGCTGGACGGCTCCACCGCGGAGCTGGTGGCCCGCTACCGCGCACTGCGCGGCCGCTGAGCCCCGGCCGGGCCGTCCGCTCCCGCGGGCGGCCCGCCGCCCGGCGCTCCCGGGCCCCGCACGCGGAAACGCCGAAGGGCCCCTCGCTCTCGCGAGGGGCCCTTCGACCGTCTGTGCGCCGCCAGGGACTCGAACCCCGGACCCGCTGATTAAGAGTCAGCTGCTCTAACCAACTGAGCTAGCGGCGCCTGCTGACAGAGAAGACTCTAGCAGCGGCCCCGGGCCGCGCCAAAATCGAATACCGTCCGTCCGGGGTTCACCCGCCGGTCACCACCGCCGCGCCGACCGGCACCGCCGCACCGGGCTCCCGGGCCGCCCGCACGCAGGCCCACAGCACCACCGAGGCACCGGGCAGCCACGGCTCGCGGTCCTCCGGCGCGACGATCCACCGGCCGGAGCCCAGCCCCGGGGAGTCCGGGCCGTTCACCATCCGCTGCACCGGCGGCACCGTCACCGTGTCGCCCCGCCCGTGACAGAACAGCGGCGGCACGTCCCGGGCCCACTCCTCCCAGGCCAGCAGCCGGCGCAGCCTGGGCGCCGCGCCGGGCCGCACGAACAGCAGGGTCCGCCCCCGGTAGGAGGCCACCGGGCCGCAGCCGGGGCCGGAGGCCCACAGCTCGTCCAGCACCCGGCGGCCGAACAGCGACGGCATGCTGATCACGTCGAAGGCGCGACCGCAGGGCAGCACCGAGGGCGCCCACGGGCGGGCCTCCCAGAGGGCGCGCATGCTGCGCGGGTACTCGCTGGCGGAGGCGAGCCAGGCCTCCCCGGCGACGGTGACGTACTCCACCGACTGATAGGTCCAGATGTCCACGCACAGCAGCCTGCGCGCTCGGCGGGCCGGACGGGAGGGAAAGCGCCGTTCGTCGGACAGGGCGGCGCGGCACGGCGTACCCTTCCCGCCGCGCATATGCCAGCGGCCCGTGTCCGGGGCCCGTGTGGCGGACGGGGCGGATGCGGCGCCGGGGCTCAGTCCTCGTGGCGGCGGGGCTGGAGCAGCCCGCGGCCGTACTCGATCATCTTGGCCGCGTAGTCCGGGGTCCAGTCCGCGCGTCGGGCGATCTCGGTGTCCGGCAGCGCGTCGAACCGGCGCGGGTCGGCCAGCTGCGCGGCGGCGACGGCCTGGAAGTCGGTGGCCCGCTCCGCGGCGGCGCGGAAGGCCAGGGCCAGCTCGGTGGAGCGGCGCAGCAGCTCGGCGGGGTCGTCGATGGACTCCAGGTCGAAGAACCGTTCCGGCTCCGGCTCGGCGGACTGCGGCTCGAACAGCAGCTGCGCCGGACGCTGGCGTCGCGCGGGGTCGGACGGACCACCGTGGTCGGACGCCTTCGTGTGGGAGTCGGGCATGGACGGACACCTCCGGGGCTCGATGAGGGGGTGGGCGGCGGCTGCTCCGGGCCGCGCCGCCCGGTCGTGGCCGTCGTCCATTGTCGCGCGGCGACGGCCGGTAACGGAACGGTGCGCGTGCGGGCGCTATTCCCCCGCACGCGCCGGGGGCGCGCCCCCGCGGCCCGGGTACCCCTTCGGGTGGTCCCGGCGCCGTGCCGTCATCGCGGCCCGGCCTGCGGCGTTGTCCCGGGTGAACCGGCACCGGCCGACGTGCCGACGCAGGCCGATTGCCCACCGACCACCGACCGCCGTCCGACCGCCGTCCAAGGAGGACCATGCGCACCGGGAAGACCCTCGCGACCCTGTCCCTCGCCCTGCCGCTCGCCCTGCCGATCGCCGCCACGGCCCCCGACGCCGTCGCCGCCGAGACCACCGTCGTGGTGACCGGCGGGCAGAGCGCACCCGGCGGCTGGTCGACGGCGACCTGCCCGGCCCGCAGCCACCTCACCGGCGGCGGCTACACCCTCACGCCGGCCGATCCCGCCGACGCCGTCCTGGTCAGCGCCCCCGTCCCGGACGCCCCGGCCACCTGGGCGGCCCGGGCGGCCCGCGGCGTCGTCCGGGCCTACGCGCTCTGCGAGACCGAGGACTGACCGAGGACTGACCGGCACCGGCCGAGGACCGACGCCGGACCGGCCCGGGAGCGACCGCCGGGCCGCCCACGGCCGCCCCGGCGGTCAGCGCAGCCGGACCCGGTGGCCGCCGAGGTGGTGCAGCACCTCGTGATTGGCCTCCCAGCCGTCCGGGAAGCTCACCGGGGCGCCCAGCTGCACCGGCTCGGTCGACGGGTGCTCGTCCAGCAGCTCGCCGATCCCGGCCCGGGCCACCACGATGCAGGCGTGCCGGTGCCGGGAGGCGAGCACGCACAGCCGGCCCGTCTCCAGGTGGAAGGCCGTCGCGTCCGGTCGCCCGGAGAGCGGGTGCAGCACCACGGTGACGTCGTACTCGCGGCCCTGCAGCCGGTTGGCGGTGTCCACCGTGACGGCCGGGCCGGCCGCCACGTCCACCGGGACGCCCGCCCTGAGCAGGGCCGCCCGGACGGCCGCGGCCTGGTCCCGGTGGGCGGTCCCGACCGCGATCCGGCCCGCGGTGAGCGGGGCGGAGCCCTGCTCGGAGTGGGCGGTCAGCCCACGGTCCAGCAGTCGGCGGACGGTGGCCGCGACGGCCGCCACCGCCTGCGGGTCGGTGCGCACGGTGTGCCGGGCGGGCAGCTCCAGCAGGGCCCAGCCGTGCTCGGCGGCCCGGTCGATCGCGGCGTCCAGCGCCGAGCCGTCCGGCCGTACCGCGGCCGTGAGCCGGCGGTCGTCCGGCCCGGTGCCGGAGCGGAACGGCGTGTACGGGTAGAAGGCCCGCGAGATCAGCGGCGCCGCGCTGGCCGGCAGCCGCCAGGAGACCGGCAGCCGGTGCGGCTCGATCTGCGGGTTGTGCGCCAGCATGGTGACCACGGCGCTGCTCGACGGGTCGTAGGACAGGCCCGCCCACTGCTCGGTGCCGACCACGGTGAACGGGTCCAGCTGGCCGGGGTCGCCGACGAACAGCGCCCGCTCGAACAGCCGGGCCACCGCGAGCAGCGCGTCCGAGCGCATCTGGTACGCCTCGTCGACGATCGCGTGCCGCCACGGCGCCTCGGCCCGCACCCACTGCCACTTCGCCGAGGTGGAGATCACCACGTCCTGCTCGACCAGGTCGGCCACCTTGTCGGAGGGCGTGACGTTGGCGTGCCGCAGCACCTCCGGGCCGGGCCGGGCGTCCGCGGCGTGCAGCCGTCCGATCGTCAGCTCCGGCGCCTTCTCGGCCAGTCGGCCGACGAGGTCGTCCACCTGGCCGTTGGTCTGGGCGACGATCATCAACCGCTCGCCGGCCCCGACCAGTTCGCGGGCGGCGCGCACCACCAGCGTCGACTTCCCGGCCCCGGGCGGGGAGTCCACGACCACCCCGCGCGGGGCGCCGGCCGGCGGGTGGACCGTCGCCGCCAGGATCCGGGCCACGGCGGCGTCGGCGGCCTCGCCGGGCGCCTGCTCGGTGCTCATCCCGCCCATCACTCCCACTCCTCGGCGGCGGACGGCCCGGCCGCGGGCGCGGCGCCGGGCGGGCCGCCGTGCGTCCACGGGGTCTCGTCCGGATCGGGCAGCGGGGCGGACTGGCGGACCGTCAGCTCGAAGAGCGTGAAGGTCACCGGTTCGCCGGGCTCCGGCAGGCTGCCCGGCTCCGGCTCCTTCCTGCGGCCCATGCCGGACAGCACGCGCAGGGTGATCGTCCCCGCGGCCTGGTCGACCGCGGCGATCTCTGCCTTCTGCGCGGACGGCCCTGCGCCGCCCTCCGGCCGGGGGAACCCCCGGACCCGGTGCGCCTCCCGCCCGAGGTCGGCGTGCGGGCGGTCGGTCGTCCGCAGGGTGACCAGCGGGCGCGGCTTGGGGGAGCGGCCGGAGGTGTCGTAGTCCGGCACCACCTCCGTCACCACGCCGGTGAACGCCTCTCCCGCCAGACGGTGTTCGGCCATCGCCAGCGGATCGTCCAGCGCCTCCTGGACGTCCAGCCGGGCCTGCTCGCGCTCGCGCTGGGCGAGCTTGCGGGCGGCCGTCACCGCGTCGTCCTGCCGGGGCTGCGGCGGCTCGCCGGCGGCCAGCCGGTCCCGGTGGCCGGTGTAGGACCAGCGGTCGCCCGTCCAGCGCTCCGCCAGGTGCCCGGCCGGCGGCAGCGCCCGCAGCAGGTCCAGGCCGTGCCAGACGTCCCGCCAGGTGGGCAGCAGTACTGCCGTCAGCGCCTCGCGCAGCTGCCCGACGGCCGCCCGGACGGCGTCCCGGGCCCGTTCGGCGGCGGGCTCGTCCCCCTGCTCGGCGGCGTGCCGCAGGGCGGCCGCGGCGGCGTCGTAGCGGGCGATCGCCGGGGCGAGCACGGCCTCGTCGAACTGCGGGTCCGTGGCCGGACCGGCCGGCGGGTGCAGCAGCTGCCCGCGGTCGTCCCGGGCCGACTCGGCGCGCTCGGCGGCCTCGGCGCCGGTCAGCCCGTCCGGCGGTGCGTGCCAGGCCAGCCGGGCGGCCAGGTGCTGGTCCTCGAGGTGGCTCTGGCCGGTGGCCCAGTGCCGGGCCAGCAGGCCGGTCATCGACAGCAGCAGGCAGGTGCCGGGCACCTGGGCGCGGTCGGTGAGGTGGGTCAGCCAGCGGCCGAGCAGCGGCACCCGCACCGGCGCCGGGTAGGGGCCCGGTTCGGCGTCCTCGGCCGTGCGGCGGAACCGGGTCGAGCGTCCGAGCAGGGCGAGGTGCTGCACGCCGGCGCCGTTCGGCACGATCAGCTGCGGCGCGTCGGAGCACAGCTCCCGGAACACCTGGGTCTTCTCGCCCGTCTCCGGGTCCTTCTCGGAGCCCTCGATCTGCTCCACGTCCTCGGCGAAGGACTCCAGGTAGGGCAGCAGGTCGGCGGCCAGGCCGGCCAGGAAGTCGAAGCGCAGGGTCCGGTTGAGCGGCTGCGGCACCAGGTGCACCCGGGGCCGTTCCCGGTCGGTGCCCAGCATCACCGCCAGCGGCGCGCCGGACTCGCCGGCCGCGGTCAGCGGCACCAGCACCATCGGGCGGTCCGACAGGTGCCGGTGCCGGACGGTGGCCAGCGGCTCGGCCCGGCCGCTGCGGACGGCCTCCAGCCGGGCGAGGGTGGTCAGCAGGCTCATGCGCCCGCCCCGCCGCGGCCGGGCACCGGCCCGTCGCCGCGCCCGCTCACCGTGCGGCTCCGACCAGTGCCCGGCCCAGCGCCTCGGCGCGCAGGGCGGCCGCGTAGGCCAGCCGTTCGGCGGCCTCGTCGGTGTCGGCACCCGTCTCCTCGGCGGCGGCCAGCGCCTGCGCCACCGTCCGGATGCTGCCCAGCTCGCCGCGCACGCCGCGGCCCAGCTGCTCGACCCGGTCGTCGCAGCGGGCCCGGGCACGGCAGTGGAAGCCGAGCTCGCAGGTGGAGAGGCAGTCCGGGCTGTACGCGGCCGGCACCGCCTCCACCGAGGCGGTCAGCTCCTCGGCGGAGCGGGCGGGGTCGCCGTCCTCGCGGGTGGCCAGGTCGAAGTCGGCCCCGGCGGGCAGCTCCGCGAGCAGCCGGCCGATGCCGGTCAGCCGGCTCAGCTGGCGGCGGGTGGTGGCGAGCTCCCGGCGGACGTCGACGGCGACGGCCGTCGGCCGGTTGCCGAAGTCCTTCGGGCAGACCAGCAGCACGCTCGACCGGGGGCTGCCCGGCAGCGCCTGCTCGGTGTACGGGTCCTCGGCGAGCGGCCGGCCGGCCCGTGCGGCGGCGGCGTGCTGGAGCGCCAGCACGTAGACCGCGGCCTGGCGGGCGGCGGCACCGACCTTGGCCGGGTCGGCACCGCCGTCCAGCACCGGGAAGGACTTGATCTCGACCACGGTGCACCGCCCGCCGTGCACCACGACGGCGTCCGGCTCCAGGTAGGCGGTGCCGCCGGCCACGTCCAGCCGCAGCATCGGGTGGTCCAGCAGCGTCCAGGCCTCCGGCTCGGCGGCGGCCCGGGCGAGCGCCTCGGCCGTCCGGTCGGCCCGGACGGCGGGGCCGGAGCGGTGCAGCAGGTCCGGGACCAGCAGCGGGGCGCCGCCGCCGTCCACCGGGACGCCGAGGCGGGCCCGCAGCGGCTCCAGCAGTGCGGCGTAGTCGTCCGCCTTCAGCCGGGCCTCGAAGATCACGCCGCGGGAGATCGCGAACGGGGACTGCCCGAAGGGGGCGGGGCGGCCGAGCCGGGCGGCCAGTGCCGACTTGTCCACCCCGGCCGCGTCGAGCACGGCGCGGCGGTGGCAGCCCGGATTGGCGGCGAGCGCGGCGAGGGAGCGGGCGTTCAGACTGCGCTGCGGTGCCGGTCCGCGCAGCTCGGCGAGCCGCTGGGCGAGCGGCTCAGCGTGCCCGCTGGACGGGACGTTCGTCGAGACGTTCATGGTGCGGCCCAGTGTCGCATCCGGGTCCGACAACGCGGTGCGGCCCGGCCCGTTCCGGCCTGCGGCCGCCCGCCCCCGCCAACTCCCCCCGCCCGGGATCGTGTCCGCCGTCCGGGTGAGGGATCATGGAACCCGGTGCTCAAGGGTGAGACCGAACGTTGCCACCGCCCCGCTGCGAGGAGCCCCCCCATGCCCGCCCGAATCGTGCTGGTCCGCCACGGCGAGACCGAATGGTCGGCCACCGGCCGCCACACCGGCCGCACCGACATCCCGTTGACCGAGGAGGGCCGCGCGATGGCCCGGGCGCTCGGCGCCCGCCTCGCCAGGGCCCCCTGGAACGGGCTCTCGGACGCGCTCGTCTACACCAGCCCGCTCGGCCGCGCCAGGGAGACCTGCGAGCTGGCCGGCCTCGGCGACCGCGCGGTCGACCGCCCGGAGCTCCTGGAGTGGGACTACGGCCAGTACGAGGGCCGCACCGGTGCGGACATCCGCGCCGCCGACCACCCCGGCTGGCTGATCTGGCGCGACGGCGTGCCCGGCGGCGAGAAGCTCTCCGAGGTGGCCGCCCGGGTGGACGCCCTGCTCGCCGACCTCAACGAGGAACACGGCGTCCCGGACGAGGACACCACCGTCATGCACTGCGCGGACCGCGACGTCGTGCTCTTCGCGCACGGCCACCTGCTGCGCATCCTGACCGCCCGCTGGCTGGGCCTGCCGCCCGAGTTCGCCCAGCGGTTCAAGCTCGGCACCGCCGCGCTCTGCGTGCTGTCCTGGGAGTACGGCGCCCCGGCCGTCGAGGTCTGGAACGACCTCTCCCACCTGGAGGGGACGGGCGCCGCCCACTGACGCGTCGTTCACGGCGCGCCGCCCACTGGCGCACTGCCCACCGACGCTTCGCCCACCGACGCGCCGTCGACCGCCGTGCCTCAGGCGGCCGCCGCCCGGTCGTACCCGACCAGGAAGCGGCGCACCTCGGGCACGGCGGCGTGGCCGCGCAGCCGTCCGGCGGTGTCCGCCAGCATGCCGCGGATCCGCGCCGAACGGACCTCGCCGAACAGCGCCACGGCGGCCGAGCCGTGGTGCGCCGCGCCCACCAGGTCGCCCCGGCCGAGCCGGTCGTGTGCGAGTTCGGCGGTGTAGAGGACCCGGTTGCGCACGAAGTGCGGCTCCTGAAGCGCTATGGCCAGCGCGGCCTGCTCGCTGGCGCGGTCCCAGTCGCCGAGCGCCGACCAGCACTGCGACTGCAGACCGGCGAGCTCCGCCTCGCCGAAGAAGGACATCCACTCCGGGTCGGCGTCGACGGGGCCGTGGTCGAAGAGCGTGCGGGCCCGGGTGAGGGCGCGTTCGCAGGCGGTGCGGTCCTGCAGCACGGCCCAGCCGCCGGCCTCGCGCATGGCCAGCAGGGCGAGCAGCCGGTCGGAGCCGAGCCGGCGGGCGGCGACCTGGCCGGCCTGGGCGGCGCGCAGCGCCTCGCGGGGCCGGCCGGCGTCGCGGGCGAGGAAGGCGCTGTTGCAGAAGACATGCGCCTCCAGGGCGGCGTCGCCGGCCATCCGGGCGGTGGCGAGCGCTTCCGCGTAGAGCGAGCGGGCGTCCGCGAGCCGGTTCGAGTCGTGGGCCAACCAGCCCACCGAGATGGCGAGTTCGCCGGCCCCGGCCTGGAGCCTGCGTTCGGTCTCCGCGCTGTACTCACCCTCGTTGAGCAGCACGTAGGCGGTGCGCAGCGACTGCCCGGCGCGTTCGAACAGGGTGTCGCCGCCGTGCGCGTCGTCGGCCAGCCGGATGTCCCGGACGGCCTGTTCGACGCCGAGCACCTCGGCGACGCCGACCTTGCGCAGCGGCGGCACCGGTCCCGGGCGGCCCGGCACCAGGGGGCCGGGTCCGGGGCCGAACAGTCGCGGCACGGCGGGGTCGGTGGCGGGGCCGCCGGCAGCGGTGGCGCGGCCGGCGGCGGCCGCGGCCGGCCGCTCGATGCCGATCACGGCGGCCAGCGCGGTCGAGCCGCCGGCCAGGAACGTACGGCGACGCACGTCGTCGTTCTCCTCGTCGAGATAGGGCGATCCGTCGGACCCCCGGGGCACCGCGCCGGCCCCCGGCCACGGGGGCCCGTCCGGAGCGGTTGGATCCGCGTACGGCGAGGCAGCGTACGGGAGTTGGGTGGAGAGCGGTGAGCGCGGGGCGGGCAGGGGCGGGAACGGGGGGTGGCACGTGGGGGGTTCGGCCCGCAGGCCGCCGGGGGTCGCCGTGCGGCCCCGGACGGCGGTGCGGGGGGAGAAGCCGAGGTCGGTGAGCGTGCGGTCCGGCCACATGTGCCGGAACACCCGCTCGTAGGCGTAGTTGGGACAGCGGATCTCACCGGACTCGACCCGCCCGACGTAGCGCGCGTCGCAGGACACGTGCTCGCCGATCTCGCGGGCGGCCCGGCGCACCGCCGTGGCGAACTCGCCGGGAGAGCGATCGCCGCGCAGCGCGCGCATCACGGAGTTGGGGGACGGGCGGTTCGGCTCGGCCGGTGGGGTGGCTGCCATGCCGCCGACAGTACCGGGCGTGACCGGTCGACCACGGCGGGTTCACGGGAGATGTGCTGTCAATCCGGTACATACCGGGCTTTGTTGCGGGTATCCGCCATGAAATGCCATGGCTTGCTGTAAGGCGCCCCGTGGCCTGCCGGGCGTCCACCGCGTTGTCCTGATACGTGGAAGCCCGGGCCCCGCCCCGGCCCGTCGCCCGCCCCGCGGCCCCCACCTCCCGGACGGCGGCGGCTTCCGACCCGACGAGGTACAGGAGGGCCCATGATGGCCACCGGACTGCCGCAGTACCGACCCGTCGTCGGAGGGGCGCTCGCCGGCGCCGCCCCCGCCCTGCTCCCCGAACCCGCCGACGAACGGATCCCCGGTCGCGGGCCGGTCGAGGGCGGCCGGGCCCCCTGCGGCGCGCGGAACCGCACCGGAGCCGCCGAGGACACCCCCGCCACCTCCTACGACACCGTGACCGTCGCGCTGCGGCACGGCCTGGAGGCGGTCGACATCCTGCGCCTGCGCCGTGCCTGCGGCGCCGTCCTGCAGAGCCGCAACGGCAGCACCGTCGTCTTCCTCGTCCCCGCCGGCACCTGCGACACCTGGCACCTGCCCGGCAGCTCCTGCACGGCCGGCGCCCTGCTGCCCGGCGCCACCGACCCGCGCTGGGTGATCCCCCCGGCCGGCGTCGCGCGCCCCACCGACGCCTGGGTGCTCCGTTCCGCCCTGTGCGAGGCCGCCTGCACGCTCACCGCCGGCGGACTCGGCCCGTTCTAGCGTGCGTGCCGTGCGGATCCCGCCGGGCCCGCGAGCCCGACCCGCCCCTCCGGCCGGATCCACCCGGTACGCCCCTCGACGCCCCTGACCTGTGACGACCGGCCTGTGACGCCGCCCCGTCCGGCGGCGATAATGGCCGGCATGGGACGAAGCAGAGCCGCCCGCGGCACGGGCCGCGACACCGAGCGCGACACCGGACCGGCCGCCACCGGCCCCGGCGGCCGCACCCGCGCCCAGGGCCCGCTCACCCGCCCCGTCGGCTCCGGCCTCGCCGAGCTGCGCCCCGACCGCGACCGGCCCGACGCCTGGTCGCTGCTGATCGACGGCGCCCCGCAGTCCCTGGTCGACCTCGCCGACCCCACCCACCTGGGCTTCGAGTACCAGCGCCGGCTCGGCCACCTGATCGACCTGGCCGCCCCGCCGGGCCGACCGCTCACCGTCCTGCACCTCGGCGGCGGCGCCCTCACCCTGGCCCGCTACGTCGCCGCCACCCGGCCCCGCTCCCGCCAGCAGGTCGCCGAGATCGACACCGCGCTCACCGAACTCGTCCGCACGGAACTCCCGTTGGAGCGCGGCTGGCAGATCAAGGTGCGCGGCGCCGACGCCCGCAGCGTGCTGGAGCGCACCCCCGAGGGCAGCGTCGACCTGGTCATCACGGACGTCTTCTCCGGCGCCCGCACCCCGGCCCACTGCACGACCGTCGAGTTCACCGCCCTCGCCGCCCGCGCCCTCGCCCCCGGCGGGCGGTACGCGGCGAACATCGCCGACGGCTCGGCCCTGCGCTTCGCCCGCTCCCAGGTGGCCACCCTCGGTGCCGTCTTCCCCGAGCTGTGCCTGATCGCCGACCCGGCCGTGCTGCGCGGCAAGCGCTTCGGCAACCTCGTCCTCGCGGCCGGCCACGACCCGCTGCCGCTGGCCGACCTCACCCGCCGGGTCGCCTCCGACGCGGCGCTCGGCCGGGTCGAACACGGGCCCGGGCTCACCGACTTCACGGCCGGCGCCGTCCCGGCCACCGACGCCACCGCCGCCCCTTCGCCGGCCCCGCCGCCGGGCGTCTTCCGCTGACCGGTCCGGCCGTCCCGTCCGCCTGGGCGCCACCCTGACGGGCCCGACCTGACCTGGCCCGCCCCGACCCGACCTGACCGGGCCTGACCGGCCTGCCGTCCGGCCGCCGTCCGGTCCGGCTCGCGTGCGAACTCCCGCCGCGCCTCCGGCGGGTGGGCCCGTTGCCGTCCTCCCGGGCCGGGCCCGTCAGTGTCCGCGCGGCAGGCCGCGGTGCTTGCACATGGCCGCGCCGGTCAGCAGCAGTCCGGCGGCGATCGGGGCGAGGACGGCGGTCACCGTGGCGGAGTCGTCGCCGACGGCCGTGACCGGGGCGGTCTCGGCGAGGGCGATCGGCGCGGCCGGACCGTCAGGCGTGACGGTGCTCACCGGCGCGGCGGTGGCGGTGCCGGCGACGCCCCGGTCGGCCGTGCTCCGCGGGTCCGGGGCGACGGTCTCCCGGGCGGGCGGGGGCGTGGCGGCCGCCCGGGGCTGGTGGGGCGCGTGGGCGGTGGCCGCGGTGCGGCCGGGGCCGCTGCCGGGCCGGGCGGCGGTGGGCGGTGCGGACGGTTCGCCCTCGCGGGGCGCGCGGGCCTCGACGCGGCGGCCCTGCGCGGGGGCGGTGTCGAGCAGGCCGGAGGCGATCGCGAAAGCGTCGGGGACGGCGGCCCGTTGGCCGGGGAGGGGGAGCCCGCCGGCCCGGATCCGGTCCTGGAGGAGGCCGCCGACGGCGCCGGTGGTCCCGGCGAGTCCGGTGCCGGGCGGTTCGCCGACGGGCCCGGAGGGCCGGGCGGTCTCCCCGCCCGGTTGGTGCCCGGCCTCGGGGGGCGGTCCGGCTGATGTCCCGTCGGGCGGGGATCCGCCGGTGGCGGGGCGGCTCCGGGGCGCCCCGCGCGGGGCCGGTCCGCCGTGCGCGCCGCCGTCGTGCGGCGCGGTCCGTCGGACGGCGGGCCGGGTCCCCTCCGGCGGGGGTTCGGCGGAGGCCGCGTACGCTCCGGGTGCGCCGATCCCCCAGAGCTGGGCGAGGAGCGCGCCGCCGGCCGCGACCGCGCGGGGGTGCGGCAGCCACCGTCGGATCGCGCGCCGCGCTCCGGTGACGCCGCGGGGGGCGGGCTCCTGGGGCCTGGTCGCGTGATTGGCTCGCACGTGAGTCGAGAACGAGCGGACGGGGCGTGAGGTCACGCCGGCCGTCACGGACGGTCATCGCGCGAGTGGCCCGGGGGGTCGGACCCCCGGGGCCACCGGCCGCGGGGTGGTCAGGAGTTGGGGCGCAGGGTCCAGGTGACCGTCATCACACCGGTGACGGCGCCGTCGGCGCGGGTGATCTCGACGGTGACCGGGAACTCGGGGCGGCCACCGGCGTCCAGCTCGGCGACGACCTCGCCGGCCGGGCGGCCGAGCAGGGCGGTGGCGGTGACCTCGCCCATGGCGAGCTTCTTGTAGGCGATCTCGGCGTTCACGGCGAGCGGCACGGCCCGGGAGAGCTGGTCGCCGAAGGCGGCGAGCACGATGCAGCCGCTGGCGGACTCGGCGAGGGTGAACATCGCGCCGGCGTGCGGGCCGCCGACGTGGTTGTGGTACGCGGGCTGGTCGGGCAGCCGGAGCACCGCGCGCTCCGGGGTGGTCTCCAGGTACTCGAGCTTGAGGGTGTGCGCCATCGGCACGGTGGAGTCGAGCAGCTGGCCGATCGAAGGAGTCGTCATGGCGGCAATGTTACTTGTCGGTAGCTTCTGGCGGCAGGTCTGCGCCGGGAAAACCCGAACCGCCGGGGAGAACTGAGGGAACGCGAAAACGCCCGAGGGGCCGACCTCTTGAAGAGATCGGCCCCTCGGGCTCTGGGGTGAGTGACGGGACTCGAACCCGCGGCCACCTGGACCACAACCAGGTGCTCTACCAACTGAGCTACACCCACCATCTGTCCGGTCCGTTCCCGCTCTCGCGTTCCCGTTCCGACAGGAAGAACTCTACAGGATCCGAGAGGGTGCTCGCGCCAGGGTTTCGTTCGGGCGGACGCGGGCACTCCGCGCACCCCTGCGGGCCCGCGGCGGCGGGGTCGGGTGGCGGCCGTCGGTGGCGGGGTCCGGGGCGGCCGGGGCCCCGCCACCGGGGACGGTCCGCCGGTCAGGCCGTCGGAGCCTGGTACTTCTCGGCGATGGCGCGCGCGGTGTCGGTGTCCGGGCCGGGCTGCGGGACGAACACCGCCTCGCGGTAGTAGCGCAGTTCGTCGATGCTCTCGCGGATGTCGGCGAGCGCCCGGTGGTTCCCGCCCTTCTGCGGGCTGTTGTAGTAGGCCTTCGGGTACCAGCGGCGGGCCAGCTCCTTGATCGAGGAGACGTCCACGATCCGGTAGTGCAGGTGCTTCTCCAGCGCCGGCATGTCCCGGGCCAGGAAGCCGCGGTCGGTGGCCACCGAGTTCCCGCACAGCGGCGTCCGGCCGGCCTCCGGCACGTGCTCGCGGATGTACGCGAGCACCCGCTCCTCGGCCTCGGCCAGCGTCACGCCGTGCTCCAGCTCCTCCAGCAGGCCGGAGGAGGTGTGCATGGCGCGCACCACCTCGGGCATGTTCGCCAGCGCCTCCGCCGGCGGGCGGATGACGACGTCCACGCCCTCGCCGAGGATGTTCAGCTCGGAGTCCGTCACCAGCGCCGCCCTGGGGATCGATGTCCAGTCCCAGGACGTTGCAGCCGAGGTGGTGGATGTTGCGTTCGATGCCCGACCGCGTGCTGAGCCCGGGGGTCCTGG